>CAYOXD010000022.1:19972-32096 GCA_964407825.1 uncultured Desulfobacterales bacterium
TGTCACGGAGTGATCCCGGATTGCAGATCGCGGCGGAGGTTCCGCTTGCTGACCTTGCCGACGCTTGTCTTTGAAATGGCATCCACCAGCAGGAGTTTCTTGGGTACGGCGTACCGGGGGATCCTGCCCTCGTCGGCGAATTTGAGAAAAAAGGCCCTGAGCTCCTCCACATCGACCCTGCCTTTGAAGGCCTCCTTGAGCACCACCAGGGCCAGAGGCCGCTCGCCCCACTTTTCATCCGGGACGCCGATCACCGCGGCCTCGCTCACCGCCTCATGCTGGTTGATGATATCCTCCAGTTCCAGAGACGAGAGCCATTCCCCACCGGTCTTGATGACATCCTTGATTCGATCGGTGATCTGCAGATATCCATCCTCCGTGAAATAGCCGATATCCCCCGTATGAAGCCAACCGTCCCGCCACAGCGCTTCACTCAGCTCCGGTTCCTTGAGATATCCCTGGGTGAGCCAGGGACTTTTCACCACCACCTCCCCCACTGAAATTCCGTCATGGGGCAAAGGCGCTCCCATGGGATCGATGACCTCCACATGCACGAAGGGGGTGGGGAGCCCCGTTCGGCAGCGGTACTCGATCTGCTCCTCAAGGGGCAGATCCAGCATCCGGGGGGTGAGACAGGAGAGGGTCATCACCGGACAGGTCTCAGAGAGCCCATATCCGGAAATGACGTTGATGCCGCGGGAAAGGGCGGCGCCGCAGAGGTTCCTGGAAAGGGGGGAGCCGCCTATGATCAACTTCCACCCGTCGAAATCGGCCGTGTCGGCTCCGGGATTGTTCAGGAGCAGATGCAAAATGGTTGGCACGCAGTGCGAAAAAGTCACCCCTTCCCTGCCCATGAGCCGCAGGATCTCCTGGGGCTCGTATCGTCCCGGATAGACCTGGCGCGCACCGAGAGTGGTCATCATATAGGGCAGGCCCCAGGCGTGGACATGGAACATGGGGGTGAGGGGCATGTATACGTCATCGGAGGTGATGGAGAACTGGCTGCGGTATCCAGAGAGCACCGATATCAAGGCCAGGGTGTGAAGCACTAGTTGCCGGTGGGTGTAATATACCCCCTTGGGGCTCCCCGTCGTTCCAGTGGTATAGAACACCGTGGCCACCCGGTCCTCATCGAAATCCGGGAATTCGAAAGTATCGCTTTCAGCCTGCAGCAGCGCTTCGTACTCCCCGTCAAAGGAAAGGCCTCCTTCCGTCCGGTAAGGGTCGTCAAGGAGGAGCACGCGTTTGGTGTCTCCTGTCAGCAGGTTCAGGACCCCCTTCAACAGGGGCAGGAAATCCGAATGGATGAGGATAAGCGCATCCTCGGCATGGTTGAGGGTGAAAGCCAGATGCTCCGGTGAGAGCCGGATATTGACGGTATGCAGCACCGCGCCGATCATGGGAACCGCGAAATAGCATTCCAGGTACCGGTGGCTATCCCAATCCATGATGGCGACCGTATCGCCGGCGCCGATCCCCAGCTTCCGGAGGGTGTGGGCAAGCCTTGCGATCCGTCTGCCAAACTCGTCGTAGGGATATCGGACCCTGTCCCGGTAGATAATTTCCTGCTGACCCGCCACCATCAGCGGAAATCGCAGGAGGTCCTTTATCAGAAGCTGCTGGGGACGAAAGGAAGGGGTTGGTCTATGATGCTCGAACATCCTGTGCCCCTCGATGGAAACATCATCCGGTTATTGGCCCGTGCCTGATCAACTGCCTGAAGTTCATTTATAAATACCAGAAAAACGCCGGCCTCGCAACCGTTCGTAATGCTGCCATGCCGCGCACCCTCTGTCCGGATAGGGTGGTCACGCATGCTAAATGGGGTGTTGGCCCCATGGATTATTTTCAAACGGACGTATACTGTAAGGCATAATGATTGGAGCTGAAAAGCAGAGTTACTTCACGGCTTTTATCCTGAACTCATGGAAGGAGGTTCCTAATGGGCGCAAGAGCAAAGGCAAAAGTAACGACTATCAGACGCCGTTCCTCAAATCATCCGAATCCGACCTACAAGAAGGGAGAAAGGAACCTTTTTTGCGGCAATTATTGTCAATGCCTTGATTTCGCCATCACTAAATCCTGGGATTACTGGGCCTGTGTGGACTGCAAGTTCAGGAAGGACCAACAATACATGGAAGACCATCCCTATACGAACAGTGATACGGTGCTGTATCATACCCTGCCCCCGGAAATATATCTGAAGGTAGGGTAATCCCCCATACCTCCGGAGGACACCCCCCCAGAGAGGGGCGCCCCCTTTTCCCCCGGGCACGGCAGCACCTCGTTGCCGCCGCACCATCACCACAAGAGGTTTATCTGCGAGAGAGTACAGGAGCCCCCCCACGGGTCCTGTACTCTCCTTTTTCCGCAGAAGATCCGCCCGCGCCCTTAATCCGGCTTCATCCGCCCACATAAGTCATGCCGAGTTCCTTTGACGACCATAGTTGCACGCTTTACTTAACGATGACCGCTTGATATAAGGCCGGCCATGAATCTTCGCGTCAACGAAATATTTTACAGCATCCAGGGCGAATCCCTGCACGCAGGAAGACCCTGCGTTTTCGTGCGGCTGACGGGGTGCAACCTGCGCTGCAACTATTGCGACACTACCTATGCCTATGAGGAGGGGGAATCCCTTTCCCTTTCGCAGATCGTGGAACGGGTCAGGGGCTATGCCTGCTCTCTGGTGGAGGTGACGGGCGGCGAACCCTTGGCTCAGCCCGGCTCGGCTATGCTGATAAAGGAGCTGCTCGACGCAGGATTCCAGGTACTCCTCGAGACCAATGGCAGTCTGGATATCGGTGGCATAGACGGCCGGTGCGTCAAGATCATCGACGTCAAATGCCCCGCCAGCGGTGAGAGCGGCCGCCTGTGCGAGCGAAATTTCCAGTTGGCCGCGCCTGGGGACCAGTTCAAGTTCGTTATCGCCGACCGGCGGGACTTCGACTATGCCGTCTCCATGCTGGAGCGGATTCCGGCCGCCTTGCCCCGCAGTCATATGCTGTTCTCGCCGGCACACGGATTCCTGCCGCCCCGGACCCTTGCCGAGTGGATTCTGACCCATCACCTGCCGGTGCGGCTGCACTTGCAACTTCACAAGATCATTTGGCCCCACGTGGAGCGGGGCGTTTAATATCAGGGGGGTAAGGATGAAGAAAGCGGTCGTCCTCTCAAGCGGGGGTATCGATTCCACCACGGTGCTGGCCATCGCCAAGGAAGCCGGGTTCGATCCGTATATTCTTAGCTTCTCATACGGGCAGCGGCACTCCCATGAGCTCAAGGCCGCCGCCCGGGTGGCTGCGTTTTTCAAGATCAAGAACCGACTGGTCATGGATATCGACCTGGCCCGGTTCGGCGGGTCCGCCCTGACGGACAACATCGCGGTGCCAAAGACGATGGGCGAGGGCCCCCTGCCGGCCACCCAGCAGATTCCCGTCACCTACGTGCCGGCCCGGAACACGGTATTTCTCTCCTTCGCCCTGGCCTGGGCAGAGGTCATCGGCGCCTGGGACATCTTCATCGGTGTCAATGCCGTGGACTACAGCGGGTACCCGGACTGCCGGCCCGAGTTCATCAGCGCCTTCGAAACAATGGCCAACCTGGCCACCAAGGCGGGGGTCGAGGGCCACGGGAAGATCCGCATCCAGACCCCCCTCATCCACCTGACCAAGGCCGACATTATCCGGAGGGGCGTCTCTCTCGGCGTGGACTACTCCCTTACCCACAGCTGTTACGATCCCTCGCAGCAGGGTCTTGCCTGCGGCCGGTGCGACAGCTGCATCATCCGGCGCAAGGGCTTCGAGGCCGCCGGTGTCCAGGACCCCACGGTCTATGTGAGCGACAAATGAAGCAATGCCTCATTGACGAACAGAAAAATCCGGCCCAAGGGGGGCGGCCCCGGGCTCCCATCGCCATTGTCGCCATGGCCGGGGTGTTCCCCGGCGCGGCGGATGTGGACCGGTTCTGGGACCGCATCGTGGAAAAGGCGGATGCGGCGGACGACGTCCCCCGGGATCGCTGGGGCGTCGATCCGGCATCGGTCGTTCAGGCGGCGCCCGCGCCGGACAAGGCCTTTCACCGCAGGGCCTGCATCATCCGTGACTTTCGGCTGGATCCCGAAGGGCTGAACCTTTCCCCGGATCTCATCGAAGCCCTGGATCCCCTCTATCACCTGGTGCTCCATTGCGGACGCCAGGCCCTTCGCGCCGCCGCCCCCAGGCGCGACACGGGTCGGCCGCCCCTTGAGACCACCGGCGTGATCCTGGCCGCCATCGCGCTCCCCACGGATAGCACGGACGCCCTCTCGAGACGGATTTTCAAGGCGAGCCTCAGGGAGCGGCTCTTTCCGGGGGACGGGAGCGACGCGGGACCCGCGGGCATCTCCCCCCTGTCCGCCCTGGGGACCCGGGTCACGGGCTTCCCGGCGGCGCTCCTTGCTTCCGCCCTGGGACTCGGGGGCGCGACCTTCACCCTGGATGCGGCCTGCGCCTCCTCCCTCTTTGCCGTAAAACTCGCCTGCGACGAGCTTCGCTCCGGCCGTAGCGATCTCATGCTGGCAGGCGGGGTCTCCCGGCCAGACAACCTCTATACCCAGATCGGCTTCAGCCAGCTTCGGGCCCTTTCCCCCAGCGGCCGGTGCGCCCCCTTCGACCAAGGCGCCGACGGCCTCATGGTGGGCGAAGGCTGCGGCATCCTGGCCCTGAAACGGCTTGACGACGCCAGACGTGACGGGGACCGGATCCTGGGCCTCATCACCGGCATCGGGCTTTCCAACGACATGGGCGGAAACCTCCTCGCCCCGGACGCCGAGGGGCAGTTGCGCGCCATGACCCGGGCTTACCGCTCGGCCGGCTGGTCCCCGTCGGATGTGGACCTCATCGAGTGCCACGGGGCTGGAACACCCGTGGGGGACGCCGTGGAACTGGAGAGCCTGAAACGCCTTCGGGCATCGGGCGAGGCCCCCGACACCCCCTGCGCCATCGGCTCGGTCAAATCCATGGTGGGCCACCTCCTGACGGCCGCCGGCACGGCCGGCCTCATCAAGGTCTTGATGGCCCTCCGACACGGCACCCTGCCCCCCAGCAACGGATATGAAAGACCCGCCGAGGGCAGCCCTCTGGAAGGGGCCGGCCCCCTTCGCGTCCAGACCGAAGCAGCGCCCTGGCCCCGCCGGGCGTCCGGCGTTCCCCGCCGCGCGGCGGTCAGCGCCTTCGGCTTCGGCGGCACCAATGCGCACCTTTTGATCGAGGAGTACCTGGAGACCGCGCACACTGGCCATAGGGAAGAATGCATCCGGCGGGCGCCGGCCCCCATCGCCGTTGTGGGCATGGCCGCGGCTGCTGGCCCCCTGCGGGACCTGGGCCAGGTCCAGGAGGCCGTGTTCAATGGCCGACCCGCCTTTATCCCGCGACCGGCCCATCGCTGGAAGGGAATGCGCCCGCGGGTTTCCGGCGGCGACATCGGCTCCCGGGGCGCCTATATGGATGAGATCCCAGTGGATTTCGGCCGGCTCCCCCTCCCGCCCAACGAGATTCCCAGCATCATTCCCCAGCATCTCCTGATGCTCACCATTGCGGCCGACGCCCTCGAGGATGCCGGCATGGACCTGCGGGAGGATCGGGAGGCCATGGGCGCCCTGGTGGGCATGAACTTCGACATGGAGGCCACCAATTACCACCTCAGGTGGAGGTCGGACCAGGTGGCGCAGTCCCTCTGCGCCGATCTCCCGGCCGATGACGACACCTGGCGTGCCTGGCGCCGCTCCCTGAAGGAGGCCTGCGGCCCGCCCCTCACGGCATCGGGGACCCTGGGGGCCCTGGGCAGCATGGTGGCAAGCAGGATCGCCAAGGCCTTCCGGTTCGGCGGTCCGAGCTACGTGGTCTCCTGCGAGGAGGCCTCGGGGATCAAGGCCCTGGAGGTGGCCGTCCGTGCCCTCCGGCTCGGCGAGGTGGAGGCCATGCTGGTGGGAGCTGTGGACATGGCGGGCGATGTCCGGCAGATGAGCCTCACGGCGGCCTTGCTGCGCCAGGCGACAAAAGGTGAAGTCGCCGCCTTCGATCGCGATGCCGCGGGGACCCTGCCCGGAGAGGGGGCCGTGGCCCTGGTGCTAAAGCGCCTGGACCGGGCCCGGGCCGACGGGGACCGGATCTATGCCGTCATCGACGGCGTCGGGGGTGCAACGGCGACATCCGGCCCTGTCCCAGACAACGGCTTCCGGCGCTCCCTTGCCAAATGCCTGGGGGACGCCGGACGCGATGTCGGGTCAGGACTTTCCGGTATCGATCTCATCCACCTGCCGGGCACGGGAGATCCGGCCCGCGACCGGATCGAAGCCGCGGCGCTCGGGTCCTGCCAGGGCACGTCCTCGCCGCGGCCCGCCGCCCTGGCCACCTTGACCCCCGTCACCGGTCATACGGGAGCGGCGGCCGGGCTCTTTTCCGTGGTGGCCGCCTGCCTCGGCCTCTATCACGAAATCCTGCCGCCCACGGGCCGTTTCGTCCGGCCGGCAGAGGGGATGTTTTCCCCGGAGCGATTCTTCTTTCCGGCCTTTCCCCAGTACTGGAGCCGGAACCGGGAAGACGGCCCCAGAAGGGCCCTTGCCTGCGCCCTGACGCGTGACGGCAGCGCGGCCCATGTGCTTCTCTCCGGCCCGCCCGAGGGCAGCCGGGTGCATGTGCCGGAAAGGCGACGGCCCCTGGGTTTCGGTGAAATGGGACTCTTTGCCGTGTGGGGAGACGGTCCGGAGGCGCTCCTCTCAGGACTCGATGAGCTGGAGGCGAGCCTTCGAGAGCACCGGCGGACGGAGGCCCCCCTGGAAGCCCTGGCTGTTACCTGGTACCGTCGCCACCACCCCCCGACTTCCGGCTGCCAGGCCCTGGCCCTCGTTGCGGGATCGACCGCGGACCTGACCCTGCAGCTTCAGGAGGCACGCCAGGCCGTTCAGTCGAAAAGCCCTATGGCTCCCGGACGCCAGGGCGGCGTTGCCTACACTCCCTGCCCCTTCGGTGCAGGCGGCGAGATCGCCTTCGTCTTTCCCGGCTCCGGCAACCATTACGCCGGCATGGGGCGGCAGGTGGGCGTCCTGTGGCCGGATCTGCTGCGGAACATGGACGGCCGCACGGCTCGCCTCAGGGACCAGATGCTCCCGCGCTTCTATGTACCCCAGCGCCTGAGCTGGGAGAAGGGCTGGGAGGTGGCGGCCCAGGAGGCCCTGGGTGCCGATCCCCTGCGGATGATCTTCGGCCAGGTGATCCACGGTGGGCTCATGTCCGATCTCGTCCGCCGTTTCGCCATCGAACCCACCGCCGTCATCGGCTACAGCCTCGGCGAGACGGCGGGTAACTTCGCCCTGGGCCTGTGGCCGGACCGGGGAGAGATGCTTCAGCGGATGCAGGGGACAGATCTTTTTTCCACCCAGCTGGCAGGCCCCTGCCGGGCGGCCCGGACCGCCTGGGGCATCGAGGCCTCCGCCCCCTTTGCCTGGGCGGTGGCCGTGGTGAACCGGCCCGCGGAGGCAGTGCGGGCCGTGCTCCCGGGCTTTCCCCTCACCCGGCTCCTCATCGTCAACACGCCGGAGGAGTGCGTCATCGGCGGGCATCGGCCCGAGGTGCAGGCGGCCATCCGGGCCCTGTCCTGCGAGGGGGTCTTCATCGAAGGGGTCGTCACCGTGCACTGTGACGCCGTTTCTCCCGTGGCCGAGGCCTACCGGCTGCTCCACCACTTTCCCGTAACCCCTCCGCCGGGGGTGCGCTTTTACAGCTGCGCGGCGGGCGGCCGCTACCGGCCCACCGCCGACAGTGCGGCCGAGTCCATCCTGAACCAGGCCCGCCACGGCTTCGATTTCCCGAGGACCATCGATGCTGCCTATGCTGACGGGGTACGGATTTTCCTTGAGATGGGTCCCCACAACTCCTGCTCCCGCATGATCCGACGTATCCTCGGGGACCGTCCCCACCTGGCCGTCTCCACGGGCAGCCGGGGGGAAGAGGACCTGATGGGGCTGCTGAAGTTCCTGGCCGTCCTCATCTCTGAGGGGATCCCCATGGACCTGACCGCCCTATACGGTGAGACAGCGGCTCCCACAGCCCACATCCGGAGGCGCAGGGACACGGCCGCCTCCATACGCATGCGTCCCGTGGGCGATCCCATCGAGCCGCCCGCCCTGCCCTCGCCGCCCGTCCGGCCCAAAGCCACGGCAACACCGGCTGCCCCGGTCCCACCGCCGCCGCACCTGTCGACGGTGGAGGCATCCCCGGCGCCGCCGAGCGTCTTTTCGGATCTGGCCGTCGACTTCGAGCGTCAGGCCGTGGCCACGGCTGAAGCGCATGATAAATTCCTGGCCCTTTCAAACGATTTGGCGCAGGGATTTGCCGAGACCTTTGACTTCCAGATGCGCCTTCTGGCCGCATCCGGTCTGGATCCCGGCACCGCCCCGAACCCCATGGAAGCCCCCGCTCCGGTGCCGGTTTCGGCCGTCGCCTTTTCAAGGGAGCTTTGCATGGAGTTTGCCGTGGGTTCCGCAGAAAAGGTGCTGGGGCCGGCATTTTCGGCCCTGGACAGCTTTCCCGCCAGGGTACGGCTGCCGGACGAACCGCTGATGCTGGTGGACCGGATACTCAGCATCGAGGCGGAAAAGGGGGTCCTGGGAGCAGGGAAGATCGTCACCGAGCACGATGTCCTGCCCGGCGCGTGGTACCTGGACGCGGAACGAGCGCCGGTTTGCATCTCCGTCGAGGCCGGCCAGGCGGATCTCTTCCTGTGCGCCTATATGGGAATCGATCTGGTGGTCAAGGGCCGGCGCACCTACCGGCTCCTGGATGCCACGGTGGATTTTTTAAGGCCCCTTCCCCGACCCGGAGAGACCATCCGCTACGAGATCGAAATCGAGCGCTTTACCCGCCAGGGGGATACCTACCTCTTTTTCTTCCACTTCGACGGTTTCATCGGCGGAGAACCTCTCATCCGGATGCGAAACGGCTGTGCCGGCTTTTTCACGGCCGAGGAGGTCCGAAATTCCGGCGGCATCCTCTTCACGGAGGATGAACGAAGGCCGGTGCCGGGAAAGACAACGTCGGACTGGCGGGCGCCGGTGCCCATGGAGAAGGCGGCCTATGATGAAAAGGGCCTTTCGGCCCTTCGGGACGGGAACCCGGCCGCCTGCTTCGGCCCCCTGTTCACCGGTAAGAGCATCGGTCCTTCGGGCCGGCTCCCCGGCGGCCGGATGCGCCTTATCGACCGCATTCTCGAGCTCGACCCCACGGGCGGCCGCTACGGCCTGGGCCGGATCCGGGCCGAGGCCGATATCCGGCCTGACAAATGGTTTCTCACATGCCACTTCGTGGATGACAAGGTCATGCCCGGAACCCTTATGTACGAGTGCTGCGCCCACACCCTCCGGGTCTTCCTGCAGCGGCTGGGATGGATCAGCGAAAAGGAGGGGGCCCGGTATGAACCGGTGATTGGCGTGAAAAGCCGCCTCAAATGCCGGGGACCGGTGACCCCCGAGACCCGCCACGTGGTCTACGAGATCGAGGTTAAAGAACTCGGTTACAATCCCGAACCCTATGCCATTGCCGATGCCCTCATGTATGGCGACGGCCACCGGATCGTTTGGTTCCAGGACATGGGCATGCGGCTCACCGGCACCACCCGGGAGGACATCGAGGCCCTGTGGGCCGAATACCCGGCCCCGGCCTCGGTACCGGCCCCTCCCCTCTTCGATGAGGCGAAAATCCTGGCCTTCGCCCAGGGCAATCCCTCGGAGGCCTTCGGCGCCCCCTACCGGCCCTTCGATGCCGACCGATTCATCGCACGGCTGCCCCGCCCTCCCTACTCCCTCATGAGCCGGGTCACCCAGGCCGAGCCGCGGCCCTGGGAGCTAAAGCCCGGCGGCTGGATCACGGCAGAGTACGACGTGCCACCGGCCGCCTGGTATTTCGGGGCCAACCGCACCCCTACCCTGCCCGTTT
The DNA here is from genome assembly GCA_964407825.1 of uncultured Desulfobacterales bacterium. Lineage (GTDB taxonomy): Bacteria > Desulfobacterota > Desulfobacteria > Desulfobacterales > JAFDDL01 > CAYOXD01. The sequence goes on from CAYOXD010000022.1 coordinate 29,944, forward strand.
CCATCCTCATGGAGATCGCCCTGCAGCCCTGCGGATGGCTGGCCGCCTATGCCGGCTCGGCCCTCAAGAGCGAAAAGGACCTCCGCTTCCGAAACCTCGGCGGCCAGGCCGAGCTGTTGGAGGACATATCGCCGGCGGGAATGACCCTCACCACCCGTTCGCGCATGACGAATATGTCCGCGGCGGGGGAGATGATCATCGAGCACTTCGATTTCGAGGTCGCTTGCGCTGGCTCGGTGTTCTACCGGGGAAGCACCAACTTCGGCTTTTTCACGACCGAGGCCCTGGCCCGGCAGGTGGGCCTGGGCGAGGTTGCCCCCCTCGCACCGGCCGGCGCGGGCGGCGGGTCCCGAGTAATAGAGCTTCCCCTCCTGCCGCCGCTGGCCCCAACCGACGGGATGAGCGCAGATCTCCAACAGGTGCGGCCCCTTGAAATGCCGGGGAAGGCCCTTCTCATGTTCGACCGGATCACCTGCTTCGATCCGGCGGGAGGACCCCAGGGGCTCGGATACCTTTCGGCCGAAAAAACCGTTGATCCGGAAGAATGGTTTTTCACGGCACACTTTTACCAGGACCCCGTATGCCCCGGCTCCCTGGGCATCGAGTCCTTCATGCAGCTGCTGCGCTACTACGCCCTGAAAAGATGGCCGCATCTTGGGGCCACCCACCGGGTGGCACTCCTTTCGCCATCCAAGCACCAGTGGACCTACCGGGGCCAGGTGGTCCCCGACAACCGGACCGTCATGGTGGAGGCCGCCATCACCCAGGTCCAGGAGGGCGAACGCCCCTCAGTGACCGGAACGGGCTACCTGCACGTTGACGGCTTGACGATCTATGGGATGGAGGACTTCGGCATACGCCTCGTTCCCGTAACCTTATGAAATAACGCGGTTTCGAAAAATTGCCCGTTTGGTGGTAGGCCCTGAGAAGGTTTCCAATGGCTAAAGACAGGAGGATGGACGTTCCCGCTTGAACAGAGACTGCAGCAAAGCGGCCAATTTTTTGGCGTCATGGCGGATCACCTGTCCGGACGTATCCAGCAGGTCCGCTCCGATAAGATTGCGATCCTCCCAGAAGGGGTGATCCGGATCCATTTGAATCCTTTCTGATCGTTGCTCCGCGTATAGGGCGCGCAGATCAGCGGAAGGCTGGGACGTGTTATAAATAACGCCGTCCACCCGCCGCTTCATGCTGATCTCTAGACGCTCTATAAAATCGAGACCTTGGAATTGATGCGTTTCTCCGAATTTGGTCATGATGTTGATGATATTGTAGACCTGGGCCCGGGTGGTGCGAAGGACCTCGGCAACGCCTGGTACAATCAGATTGGGGACAATGCTGGTGAACAGGTCTCCCGGTCCGATGAGGATGAACTCCGCGGCGTTGATGGCCTCCACAACAGGCGGATAGACATGGATGGCATCACGGTGATGGGGGACCAGGAATACGTCCTTTATTTTTTCTCTCTGGTTTCCCCTGGGAAGATCAATGGCATGCTCTCCGAAGATTCGTTTCCCATCGGTTAATTCAGCCACCAAAGTGGCTTGATCCGTTGTCACCGGCAGTATGGTTCCGTTTGCTTCTAAAATTTCAGCCAAAGCCGACACGCCGGTGGGGAAACTCCCTGTGTACTGGCTCAGCATGGTCAGGAGCATGTTGCCGGCATTGTGCCCCTGAAGCCTTCGGTCAGCCTGGAAGCGCTTAAGCAAAATGGAACGGGCAATCTCCTGGTGAGGAGACAGCGCCAGTATGCATTTAAGGATGTCACCGGGGGGCAGAATACCCAGTTCATCGCGCAGTCGTCCCGTGCTTCCACCGCTATCCATCATGGATACAACCGCCGTAACGGATATGCCCGGCAAATCACGCAAGCTGGATAGAAGGGCGAACTGGCCCGTGCCGCCGCCGATGGTCACCACTTGTATCGGAGGATTTTTTAGTTTTTGTATCATTTGGTATTGGCCTGACAGGACTGATGTGCCGATTGGCATGGCGAGCGTCCTCTGAACCTCGCTATGGCTGAAAACATCATCCCAAGGTTTAAAGATACCCTATCCTTACCTTCTTTTTATTATAAATACAAGCACCTTCCTTGGTGTTATCCAAACCGCCGCCAATGGAATTAGAGTTTCTGCAAACGGCCCTCTCAATTA
>CAYOXD010000023.1:0-31067 GCA_964407825.1 uncultured Desulfobacterales bacterium
CCATGTCAGACGCGGCATGATCCGCTTAAGCCATTCCTTGCGAACCCAACGGCTCGCCATTTTCGTTGGGTGGGAGGCCAGAAGGGACTTCAATTCCCGCGTCAAGCCCCCAAGGTTCGTATGGTCGGATTCCACGAGCATGCGCTTGAACAGGAGGATGACATCGGGGAGCCAGACAAAATTCCGGGCCATCCAGTAGCGTTTGTCCCCGCTCTTCAGAAGATGTTCGAATTGCCCGACGTATGCGAGAAATTCCTCATCGTATCCTTTGCGAAGGGCGGCCGCGCAAAAGGCGCTGACGATGTATCTGATCGTATGGTCATGGGGAACGGACGCGATAAGGTCCCGTGTGGTTCTGTAAAGCTCGTCCAAGTCCTCACGAAGCGGGAGTATCCCGCCATACCGTCTCAAACAGATGACGTAGTTGGTGACCGCCCACATTTCGCTGCCCTGATGGTCCCGCCACCCGGCCATGAGCTTCCTGACAAAGAGACGGTCTTTGCGCCTCCCCGATAGATGCAGGCGCCCCAGGGCCTGCCAGATGGCGGTGCAGTCCATGCATTCCCGCCTATTTTGCCGGGCATAGGATAGCACATAGCGGCGATCTTTCAGCTCGATCAAACGCTCCAGGACCATGGCCTGGTAAAGTCCTTTGTCCCAGTCCGTTCCCCGGACGATACGAAGCAGATTCCGGAGCCGGAGCACGGTGCCCGATGAGAAAAACCACTTGAAGGGAGCCCTGGCGAAAACAAAGGCAGGCCGTGTTTCCAACTGATTCAGATGATTGACAAGATTCCGGAACGCCTCTGGGCGGACCCTTTGGCCGCTTTCCACGACCGGCAGAAGGGCCTGGAGGGATTTTTTCACATACCCGGCCTGCTTGATGACGTCCCATGCCTTCGCATCCGGCCACATGTCATCGTTTCCGGGTTTTGTCCAAATTTTAAGCGCACACGAAACCGCATCATCAAACCGGAACGTTTCCACATGGAGGATCAGGCGCCGGACATGGGTATAGGGCGAGTCCGGATAAAACCGTTCAATGCCGCCGAGGACGCGCTGGGCCCCTTCAAAGTCCTCTGCCTTGATAAGCTGGTCGATCCACAGCGTATGCAGTCGCTCATACCGGGGAAAGTCGCTGAGCAGCTTGTCCCATTGGGCAGACAGCTGGCTGATGGGAATTCCCGCCCGTTTCAGCAGAATCAAGCGGTCCGCCATGAAACGCGGGTTATCGCTCATCACCGGGTGGACGTCTTTGAGAATGTCTTTGGCCAGCGCAAATTCCCCGTCTTCGTCGAGCCAGCGAATCAACTGGTCCCAGGCCCAGGTATAGGTGGGCCATTTTCGTACGATTTCAGCCATCTCTTCAAGCGCTTCCCTGTTCTTCCCCTCCCGGCGCTTGACCCACACCAGCCGTCCGCGGGCTGTCGTGGGATCATCCAGAATCTCGATCTGGCGGCGCATGAGTTCCCGCGCCTCGGAAAACCGGTTTTGCCCCGCGAGAAAGATCGCGAGGCTGTCCGCCGCTTCGAAGAAAGTATGGTTCAGTTCCAAGGCTTTCCGATACGCGCGCTCCATGTCATGGGTATCCGTATGGCTGTCACTTATCCGGAGGGCGTCTGCGTAAAGATACCACAGATACGCGCCATCGGGATAAATCTCGATGCCACGTTTCAGTACATCGACAGCCTTTACCGCTTCGCCTGCCTCGAGAAGCCGCTGGGACAACATCCGTCGCAGAGAAATGTTCTCCGGCATGAGATGAAGTCCCTCTTCGAGAATGTCCAACGCTTCCCCATACCGATTCTTTTCCCACAGCATGCCGGACAGGTTCATCCAGCCGGATTCGTCCAGGGGATCGAAGTCAACGCCCTCCCGCAAAAGCCCGAAGGCTTCCTCATCCTTTCCGAGTCGACTCCATAACGAGGCAAGTCTGTTCCGGACATGGCTGTCCAGCGGATGTCGTCGGATGATTTCCCTGAGAACTTCGATTTCCTCATCCTGTTTCAACAAGATCTCATAGGCCCGGGCCAGGGACCGCCTCAGATCCACATGGTTCGGAAATCGCTCGAGGGCAGGTTCAAGAATCGCAACGGCTTTCCAGGCATCGCTTCGGCCCTGGCCGTAATTCAAAAGGAGATCGACCCTGGCTTCGATGATTTCCGGGTCCTCGGATCTTTGTTCGGCCCATCTGCCGATGATGGCTTCAGCCCTTTTCGCACCGAAACGTTCGGCGATATTGAATACCAGCGAGCGGGCATGGTGGAGGAAACCGACGCTTTCAAAAATCTTTTCTTCAAGCCTGGATACGATGGTCTCCTGGTCTTCAGGAGAAAAGGAAACACTCACCTCCCAGATCCGCGAATAGCAGTAGACGTATTCCGGATCATCCTCAATGGCGTCGAAATAGTGCCGGACGGCGTTCTGAAATTTTTTCCGGCTGCTTTCGAAGTCCCCCTTCAAGGCATGGGAAACCGGATGCTCCGGGGCTATCTTTTCGATGGAGGCCAACACCTCGTCCATAGCCGAAAGCATCTTGAGCCGCGCCTGGCCGGAGGCAAGATCCGCCTTGGCGAGAATCAAAAATCCCAACTCGTGCCAGGCCCAGATATCGTAAGGATTTCTGTGGATCCGTTTCCGGAGGAATGCTTCCTGTTCCTCATTTTTGTGCAAGGCTTTCAGGTCGCCGTAGTAGATGTTTTCGATGGACTCGTTGTTTCGGAATTCCTTGAGCCAGCCCTCCTGCAAGGTAAGGGCTTTCTTCATTCCGAGCTTGCGTTTGTACAGGCTCAGATACATCGTGCGCGCCTCGATGTTGTGAGGACACTTGTTGAGCCAGGTTTCACTTAATTCGAACGCCTTTTGCCACTGTCCGCACTGGCGATAATAAGTGGCGGCCGCGGAGAGGTATAAGATACGGTGTTCCGTCTTCCCGATGGCGTCCAAGGCCTCGGCCGCGCGGTCCCACTTGCCCATCCTGATCCAGAAGTCAACGGCGCAGTTCAACAGCTGGGGATCTTCCTTCAATGCGCAAAGGCAGCGATCCATGGCTTCAATGGCCTGATCCGGATGGCCATAGCGCTCGAGCGCATCGATGTATGTAATGGCCGGCAAACTGCCATGAATTTTCTGGCCCAGCCGCTCCATGCGCCGCCGCAGAAACGCCAAGCCGTCCGCTTCAAACCCCACCTGACGGTACGCATTGCAGGCCTCCCACGCATAATTCTCTTGATATTCGTCCATGAAAGAAGCCACCCGCAAGGGAAGGATAGCGTCATGGTAATTTCCCTTCCGGGAATGAATGATCCCGAGAACATGATAGGCTTCCGCCGAAAAGGGGTCGGTTTGAAGGGCTTTGACAAGGCAGTCTATCGCTTCGTCGAAGCCCTCGGCGTTGTCGCCTATATAGTTGGCATATTGGGCGGCATAAGTCGTGGGGGGATAATCCCATGTATTGTGTTTGCTGATTCCCGGAAGTTTCCCCCGGGTAACGATATTCTTTAAAATCTTACGTATTAAGGATTTATTGCGTGTCCTGTACAGGTTGTTCAGAAGATCCCTCAGGGCGGCCAGACACTGGGGGTAGTCCTTCAGCAGGCGCCTCTGGATTTCAATGGCCTGATAGAGCATCCCGCTGTCAGATTTCCGCAGCGCATCAAAACGTCTGGCGGATGCATGGTCAGGCCATTGTACGATAAAGTCCGTCAGCACCCTGACCGCCTCTTCCGGTTGATTCAGCTCAGCATATTTTTTGTACAGATGATAACAGGCCGCAGGCGCGTAAGAGGTGGCAGGAATCAGATCCAGCAGATGCCTCTTTTCTTCGGTGACGATGACAAGTCCCACGGGCCCGAACGGTGTCTCGCTTTCATGAAACCGGTCGGCCAGAACATGCACCAACCGTTCCGATGACGGATCATGGAGGATGAAGGTCCCCGTCCGCTCGTCGACCCCCACCACCACGGTGGCATGGGAAAAATCCGTGTACTCCGTCAGGTTGATGACCGGTAAACCGCTTAATATCAATGTGTTCAAATGATCGGGATGGATGATGAACGAGCGTGTATAAAATCCGCGGGCATGAAACCACTGCTCTATCCGCCACAAGGCGGTTCCATTGTATGTCAGTTCATGGGCGAGCTCATCCTCATCGATGTTGACATCGAAGGTCCCCAGCGAGGTGGCGGCACTGGCGGGCAAACAGGTCAGATGCTTTTGGAATACCGGCCGGAAAGGCAACACCAGCCGCTTTCCGTCCGGGTGGGTCCTGAGGTGGTCGATCACGCGGGTGTAAAAGGGGTAATCCGTTTGTTCGCCGTGATGCTCCATGGCTGCGTAATCCTCCATGAGCATGGCGATATCCAGTCTGCACAACTGGAATTTTTGCCGGGCCGCCTCATCGGCCAGGGGGGCTAATGTCTCCAGGGTGTTGGAAAGATCGTATGCTTTCCTGGCCAGGGCGTTGCATGATGCCTCATCGGAGCGTTCTGCCTTGACGCACAGGTACCAGACCACCGTCATTAAGAATTCAAAGGACTGGTTGGTGTCGACAAACGGCATCAATCTCGCGTTGATTTCATCGATTCTATTCTTCTTGGCAAGAATTTTGGCGAGAATGGACGAGGCCGCGGGCATATGAGGGGAGCGTTCAAAGGCGTCATTGGCTTCGCCCAGTGCCGCATCCCATCGGTCCTGTCGGAACATCACATCCGCGGCGCAGCTGGCCACCCAGGCATGGTTACGCTCATAACTCCGGGCTTTGTCCAGAAGGCGGTGAGCCGCATCGAAATCCCTGACGATCGCATACAGGCATGCATTGCTCGCGTACCAGCTCGCCTGGAAATCCTCATCCAGAAAAAGCAGGGCCGGCCCATCTTCAAAGTCCCTGATATCCTCGATAAGCGTGGTTTCCAGCTTATGTCTTCGGACGTAATACCGAACCAGCGGGTTTTCCGGAGAAAGTTCGATGGCTTGTTGGTAGAAAATATCCTGCGCCGCTCCCCCGCCCAGACGGCCTGCCAATCTTCCCAGATGGACGAGTTCTTCACAGGAAAACATGTCCTTGGTAGCTGCGGGATCTTCCCAAATCCAGGCATGGGGGCTGTAGGCATCGAGAAACCGGTTTTCATTGTAAAGGGCGAGAAGGCGGTTCACATCGAGAGCGGATTTCGTCATGATCTGGTCTTTACCGTTCGTCTGGTCGTTTGAAACGAGATAGGGGCAATGCCCACGTCTGCCTGGGGCGGCGCGTCGCTGATGCCGTCACCACTGACAAGAACTTGCATTCTGTACAAAGAACCAATGGCAATTGCAATAGTTGAGAAGGCCAGCTCCCCGGCCCTTCAAGGGAGGGACGCCATTAATCTCATATCCCAGGGCTGTCCAGTGCTGTGCTGCTCTGTGATACATCAAGGAGCCGTCCCCTTGACAGTTATATCCTTTCGATATAATAAATATCTGCAATATTTTTCAGAATTAGGGCCGTCCCAAATTTCGTTTTCATCAAATTAATAACTCGTTCGACTGCGGTTCTCATTAGAGGTGCTGTCAAAACCTTCAGTGGAGCTTCATCGCAAGGCGGGAAGTTGCGTTTAAATGACTGCATATATTTATTTTTCGATGATTTGATGTCATGCTCAAACACTGAGGGAGAGGCATGGGACAGATATCGGGTCAACTGGCTATTTATGGATGGACACTATGTATGGACACTAGGTGAGGAGCAACAATGAAAATGGATAGCATAGCTCTTTGGTTGACCCTGGGTATGGTATCGTTATGCATGCAAGGTTGCGTTTCATATTCCCAGCCGTTCATAGGGCCCACTGGAGACATAGAGATTTGCGCAAGCAGCAGTCAAGACCAGGGATTTAGTGGTATCGTGGCGGCGTCATACAGATTCAATTCCTGTGTCAAAAATATGAAAGCACATGGATATAAGAAACTTGAAACCGTTGGTATCATTGGCTTGCTGTTTTATCCAAAAGACGCCAGCGGTTTTCGGATAAAGAAAGTATACGCCAATTCGCCAGCCGAGAAGGCAGGTGTTGTACGCGGTGATATTCTCAGTGCCATCGATGGTCATAAAGTCACGGATAGCCATGAGCTGACGATGTTGCAAGGCGCTCCAGGCTCCACGGTCACGATCACTGTGATTAGGAATGGAGCGCTCGATAGCTACAAACTGACAAGAGCCGTTTGTTTCTACAACCGGATGTTAGGGGATATCGCTTTCGAACCAGCTGAAAGGAGGTGATTTGCGGTCGCCAAGCCGACCGCCATTGGTATCCTATCCAATTCTATCCTGTGATGATGCTCCATTAACTGATACGCAGAGAAAAAGGAGGGTAATATGAAGACGCTGGCTATTTTGGCAATTTTTAGCAGCCTCATGTTCTGTGGCGTGAGTTGTGCGCCGACTGTCGCTACCATGTCCATAACCGAGACGATAGGGCCTAACGGCGAAAAAACCATTTCCACAACGAAACAATTATCGCAATCGGTTTCACACACGCAGACCTCCAGCACAGATAAGGTTCTGGAGACCTTCAAGTAGATCGTCCACATCCGCGGCGGGCCAATCAGCCCATGGAGCAGATCTGAAGCCCACCGGCGATGGCAATATAGAAAGGAACGATTGCTGTGTGGAGACAAGATAGTTGCGCTACGCTCTTACACTTGCTTCCTGTATTACTTTCCATGATTCTCTGCAACGGATGCATGCACAGTGCTGTTTCCATCAAACGCATTCAAAGCATTAAGAATTATGATGACTTGATGGCGGTGTGTGGCCGGCTCGACTGCAAACAGGATGGGGACTATGAAGAATGCATATATCACAAGCAATCCTTCAATATGCTTTCACTGAAGCGCAGGAATCAGACATTTCGGTTCTGGATCGATGCGCATGGTCACATAGTAAATCGGTGCCTGCAGGAAACGTTGACGACGTATCATTTTCTTCCCTGTTTTCGATTACCGCCAGGCTTTGAGGACTTCAGATAAGGCACTTGATAGGAGCTTGTTTTTGTACAAGGAAATACTGGAAATTGTAATCATAGAAAGGGCGGGTCCCTGTTCCAACATGTTGGGGCAGGGACCCGCCCTTTCAAAATGGTTTGACAACAAGTCAATGAACATCCCCCCCTCTTTTAGCGCTTTATAAGAACCAGAGCGGCATCATGCCAAAGACAGCCTGACCTCGAAAATTGTCTTACTCCACGATCTATCAACCGAGAAAGCCGGTCGGCGCTGAGGCCGGGGGCCCCACCTGTTTTAAATCGTCTCCGCTACGGCGGGCTGGGGCTCTGAATCACCTTGTACGGTGTCGCTGTCCTGTTCCCCTTGTACGGTGCCGTTGTCCTGGCCGGCCGTCTTGCTCATGTTATGGAGAAATTTTCTGAACCAGCGAGGGTTAAACAGGATAATGTAGATAATGAAAAGCTCGGCAAGCGGTAAAAAGAAGAAAAGATAATGTATAACCAGCAGCCCCACGACCAAGAGCACACGCTTCCAGATCTTCATGGTGTAAAAGTCCTTTCGTTAGAGATGAGTTGAAAGAAGATGGAGGGATTGCCCCCGCATCTGCAATGTAAATGAGCAACTGTTGTGCCAAGGGGACAGAGGGGGGAACGGAAAAAGCCATAACCAGTTATGATCATAATGAATTTATTCTGATTCGATAGGCATGGAGGAAGCGGACGCTTCAGACGCCTGGCGGATAAGCGTCTTGAAGGTGCGTACGAACACCCCAATTCTTAGCGGCCCAACCACTTACTGGGGTCAAAATGGTCAGTCGGCACTGTCCGCTTGCTGATGGGAGGCGTCGCGGGCCATGATCTTGCCCTTGATGCGCTTGAGGCGGAAGATATCCTCCTGCTCCTGCTGATCGAGCACCTGCTGGATGGAGCGGATCTGCGACCGGATTCCCGGGATCACCGCCTGTTCCAGGGCGTTGACCCGGCGGGCGGTCTTCTTGATTTCCTCGCCGATGCGGCGCAGCCGCGACTCGGTATTGGCCACCCGGATAAAGGCCTGTGCGAGGTTTTTAAAGGCTGCCTGGGCGTCGATGATTCGTCCGCCGAGCGCCACGGGGCTGAAGGTCAACCCGCTGGCGCCAAGGCCTGTGGATTGCTGTTCTGTCGAAACGCGGGCGGCCGCCGGTACCTCGGAGCCGCCGGAGGTGAGCCGGGGAACGCGCGTTCCCCATACGTTTTCGATCTCAACCCCGACGCTGGACAGGGGCGGCACGCTGAGGGAGAGGGTTTCCAGGTTCTCCGGGCCGTCGAAGGCTTTGGCCACCAGGAGGGCCCTGTGCGCCTCCGCTGCGGCTTTGTTCAGGCGGGTGCGGGCCTTGAGCGTCTCCTCCACGATGGCGAAAAATTCCCTCACCAGGGCATCACGCTTCTTCTGCAGCAGGTCCACGCCCCTGACCGCAAGGCCCAGTTGGCTCCGGCGGGACAGCAGATTCATGCGGGTGGGGCTCACCTCACTCATGGGAAACCTCCCCGGCAGGGCCACGGGTGATGGGACGATGTCTCATCCGTCAGAAGCCCTCCTGGCCGGCCCAGAAATCCTTGAGCCGGGCGCCGTAATACTTGCCGATGTGATCCGCGGAGATCCGCTTCAACTCGGATTCCGGCAGGAGGGAAAGAAGCGCCCAGGCCAGCTCCAGAGATTCGGCCAGTTCCCGGTTCTGCTGCCCCTGGTGGATGAATTTCTTCTCGAAGGCTTCGGCGAACTCCAGGTACCGCCGGTCGTTTTCGGTCAGGGCCTCCTCGCCGATGATGGCCACCAGCTTGCGGATGTCCACGCCGTTGGCGTAGGCGGCAAAGAGCTGGTCCGAGACCTGCTTGTGATCCTCCCGCGTCTTTTCCTTGCCGATGGCGCTGTTGGCCAGCCGGGACAGGGAGGGCAGCGGATCGATGGGGGGGAAAAGCCCCTTGCGGTTCAAATCCGGCGCGAGCTGAATCTGGCCCTCGGTAATGTACCCCGTCAGGTCCGGAATGGGGTGGGTGCGGTCGCCCCCCGGCATGGACAGGATCGGGATCTGGGTGACCGATCCGGGACTGCCGGCGATCATGCCGGCCCGTTCATACAGGGTGGAAAGGTCCGTATACATGTATCCGGGGTATCCGCGGCGGCCGGGAATCTCGCCCCTGGAGGCGCCGATCTCCCGCAGGGCCTCACAGTAATTGGTCATGTCCGTGAGGATCACCAGCACATGATAGCCGTGGACGTAGGCCAGGTGCTCGGCAACGGTCAAGGCCATCCGGGGGGTCAAAATACGCTCGATGGTGGGGTCGTCGGCCTTGTTGAGAAAGAGAACCGAGTGGGAAAGGGCCCCCGTCTCCTCGAACTCGCCGATGAAATAGCTCACCTCCCGCTGGGTCACCCCCATGGCCGCAAAGACCACGGCAAAGTCGGTGCTTTGCCCCGGCACGGTCGCCTGCCGGGCGATCTGGGCCGCCAGTTCATTGGCCGGAAGACCGGGGGAGGAAAAAATCGGCAGCTTCTGTCCGCGCACCAGGGTGTTCATGATATCGATGGTGGAGATTCCGGTCTGGATGAACTCCACGGGCTTTCGCCTGGCCACCGGATTGATGGGCATGCCGGCAATGGCCGTGCGCTTTTCCGGTGTCACCGGCGGCAACTGGTCGATGGGTTTGCCGATGCCGTTGAAACGACGTCCCAGCATCTCTTTGCTGACCCCGAGGCGGGCCACACGGTCCACCAGGCTCACCGAGGTGCGGGCCAGATCGAGCCCGGCCGTCTCTTCGAACACCTGAATGACCGCGTACTGTTCGGACACCTCGATCACCTGGCCGCTCCGGGTTCGACCGCCGCCGTCGCGAATGTCCACAATCGCATTGTATGCCAGGTCATCCGCGTTCTGCACATACAGCAGGGGGCCTGAAATATAGCTCAGCGAATCGTATTGTCTCTGCAGAAGATCCATGGCCTGCTCTCTCCCCTCAACCCGTTTGCCCGAAGGCTTCGGCAATTTCAGCCATCGCCTGCTCGAGGTAGGCCTCAAAGCCCTGTTCATCCATGTAGCGCGCGCGCGCGATCCTTTCCAGCACCGGATTCTGAATGATATCGTCAATGGGCAGCCCGCCCTGCAACGCCCTTTCCGCCTGACGGTGGAGGGACGTGATCATGCGCATGATGCCCTGGGCCTTTCCCATGGAGCAATAGGCGTCATTTTCGTCGAAGGCATTCTGCTGCAGGAAGTCCTCGCGGATGATCCGGCCCACCTCGATGATGAGCCGTTCATGGTCCTGAAGGGCATCGGGACCCACCAGCTGCACCATCTCCTGCAGCGAGGCCTCCTGCTGGAGGAGTTTTCCGAGGGCGGCACGCAGCTCCGGGAAATCGGCATGCACATGCTCCCGATACCAGCGGTCCAGAAGATGACCATACAGGGAATAGGAGCCGTTCCAGTTGATGGCCGGAAAGTGACGTCTGTAGGCAAGGGAGGCATCCAGTTGCCAGAAGGCGCCCGAGATGCGAAGCGTGGCCTGGGTGACCGGTTCGGACATGTCCCCTCCGGCTGGCGAGACAGCCCCCACGATGGAGACGGCGCCGCGCTCCCCCCCCAAGGTGGTCACCAGCCCGGCGCGTTCATAAAATGCGGCCAGCCGGGAAGACAGGTAGGGCGGATAGCCCTCTTCTGCCGGCATCTCCTCCAGCCGGGAGGAGATCTCCCGGAGCGCCTCGGCCCAGCGGCTGGTGGAATCGGCCATCAGCGCGACGGAGCAGCCCTGGTCCCGGAAGTACTCGGCCAGGGTCACCCCCACATAGATGCTGGCCTCACGCGCGGCCACGGGCATGTTGGAGGTGTTGGCGATGAGCACCGTGCGGTGCATCAGGGGGGCACCGGTCCGGGGATCCTTGAGTTCGGGAAACTCCATGAGGACGTCGGTCATCTCGTTGCCCCGCTCACCACAGCCCACATACACGACGAAGTCGGCATTGGACCACTTGGCCAGGGATTGCTGGGTGACGGTTTTCCCCGAGCCGAAGGGACCTGGGATGGCGGCGTTGCCGCCCATGGCAATGGGAAAGAGCACATCCAGCACGCGCGTGCCCGTGAGAAACGGCTCCCGGGGATCGAGTTTTTGCCCCACGGGACGGGCACGGCGGATGGGCCAGACATGCATCATTTGAAGCCCCGTGCCATCCTCGAGTGTAACGACCGTCTCGGCCACCGTATAAGCGCCGGCCGGTGCCACCTGTTTCACCGTGCCGCTCGCATCCGGCGGCGCCAGGATCTTGTGGGTGAAATTCAGCTCCTGAACGGTCCCGAGAACAGTACCGCCGCCGATGGGATCCCCCGCCTCGACTCGGGGGGTCCAGTCCCACTGCCGCTGACGATCCAGCGCCTGGGCCACCACGCCGCGCGAAATGAAATCGCCGGCTTTCTCCCGAATCTTGTCAAGGGGACGCTGGATGCCGTCAAAGACGCAGTTGAGCAGCCCGGGGCCCAGTTCCACGGCCAGGGGCACGCCGGTGGAAACCACCGGCTGACCGACCATCAGGCCCGATGTATCTTCGTACACCTGCACAAATGCGGTGTCCTCCTCCAATCGGATGATTTCACCGACCAGCCCCTCTTCGCCCACCTTGACGATGTCGTACATGCGGGCGCCCAGCATACCCTTGGCGATTACCGCCGGGCCGGTGATCTTTCGTATGGTGCCACGGATCATCTCTTCTCCTTGTCTGAGTCAACCGCTACAGTTGTCCGAGCCAAGCGCTACAGCTTGATTTCATACCCGATGGTGGCAATGATCAATTGACGCAGATACGCTTTCCCGTCCCCGCCCGCCTCCAGCACGGCGGCGCGAAGCGAGGGCACCGGCAGCAGGACGGGAACATCGCGGCCCCGCATCTGTCTTCGAACCGCATGGCCGGGGTCCGCCAGCAGCGCCTCATCAACCGCAATAAGGGCGTAAGCCTCCGCCTCAATCAAGCCGGCAAGAGCCCGCCGCGCCTCCTCGCAATCGCCGGCCACGGCCACTTCCATTCCGGCCAGCCGGTACCCGGCGGCCGATTCGGGATCGGTCAGGACAGCCATCTTCACTGGCAGAAAACCTCCTGTTCCACCGCTTCTGCGGGAAGCTCGTAAAAGGCGCGCCGCGCCAGCAGCCTGATCCGGCTTGCCTCCCACTGCTTGCGTTGGATGTAGTCATTGGCCACCCCCGCCCCCAGTGCATCCTTGCCACCCTGACGAGCCCTGGCCAGAAGCACGCATCGCAATCTCCGATCGAGGGACGAAAGGTCCCGAGCTTCGGCCACCGTCCGAAAATCCGTATCGCCCAACTCCTCCAGGGCCTCCACCTCCCCCTCCACCAATCGCAGGAAGAGGGGGCGGCCCACCTGCCCCCCCCCTGGCAGAAAGAACCGGTCCGACTGCCCCTTGAGGCCGATGGTGAAAAGCTTCAGGCCCATGGACAGATTCACCGCATCGATCTCAACGCTCAGGAAACGGGCCAGGTAGGGTTGGTCCAACTGCCGGGCCCGGCGCAGAAGGGCGGCGTGAAAGCCGTTGTCGAGCAGCACTTCCATCTCCAGCGGATCCTGGGTAGCCGCGGCTGCCTGGCGCAGGGCCTTGGCCAGGGGATGCTGGGGAAGCCGAAACAGCTGCGCCAGCGAGGCGGCATCGGTAGCCTCGGCCAGGGTGGCATAGAGGGCACCGGGAAGGGTACCGATCGTGAGACGGGCGGTGATCTCCTCGGTCGACCACCCGCTATGCCTGCCTCTCAGGAGGGTCTTCACATTGGTCAGATCCGACCGCATCAGCAGCAGGCTCACCGCCTCCCTGGCGGATCCGGACACCATGCGGGGCAGATCCGCCACGGTGCGATTCAGGTGACGGGATACCGCGCGGTCGACATCGGCCAGCGTTTCGCCGCTCATGTCCGGCCCGTAGATGCTCTCCCCCAGCACCTTTACCACTTCCGGGAAGCCCATCCTGAGGGCTTCCTGAAAAAAACCCTCGGGCAGCAGCTCGCTCCTTCTGATGCGGACCCGTGCATTGAGATAGCCAAAATCGTCAGTCAAAATCCGCTACTCCCAGATAAGGTCCGCCACCTCTGAAGCCAGCGTATCCCAGGCGCGATGAAACCTTACCGGCAACGTGTTGACGATGGTCCTGCCATCGCTGCAGGTAATCTGCACGCCGAGTCGAATCGCCGGGTCCTCGCGCAGCTCGAGTCCTCTGCGCAGGGCCCATTGCGTGAGCTTGTCCAGGTCCTCGGGGTTGGCCGCAACGGATTGGGCCGAGTCCACAGCACTTATCGCCTCCTCGGCAAGCGCCTCGAGCACCTTCCCGTAGCCGGGTCGGGAGGGCGCCTCTGAAAGAGCGGAAAGGACCCTTTCCCGCAGCCTTTCCATCACCTCGCCCTTGGCCTTCATGGCCGCGGTGGAAAGGGTCAGCTCCGCGCCGCTGCGGGCCCGCTGCTCGGCGGCGCGGCTCTTCGTGTCAACCCTCCGGCGGCAGGCGGCCAGGCGGGCGGATGCTTCCCGCTCCGCGGTTTCTATAATTTCCTTGCTTCGGGAGTCGGCCTGAGCCAGGATGTCGTCGAGCTCTGAAAGGATTTCCTTCTCCAGGAGCGTTTCCAGCTCTGACATCACATGCGTCCCAGCAGAATAAAGGCGATCACGAGCCCGAAAATCACCAGGGTCTCGGGAAGCAGAAAGAAGATGAGCGCAAGTCCCAGGGTCTCGGGCTTCTCCACGGCACTGCCGAGCCCCGCCGCGCCGATGCGCGCCTGCGCCACCCCTGTTCCCAAAGCCCCCAATCCAACCGCCAGGCCCATGCCGATAGCGATCAATCCCTTGCTGAGGCCGGAACCTGTCGCCGCGGCTTCTCCGGCTTGCTGCGCCATTGCCATCACCGGCAGAAACAGGGTTCCCAAAAAGAGTGCAACCTTGATTTTCATTTCTTCTCCTTGTCGCGATGAATTCCAGTTATAACGAACTGCGCAATCGAATCGTTGACGCTCAGCATCGGTCCGCCTGAACGGCTTCCAGTTGCGCTTGCCCCTGCGGTGCCCGGATGGATCTAAAGGGCCGGTACGGCCTTCCGCTGATACTGTAAAAATCGAATTTGGTAAAAAATTCGACCCAGATGAGACGGATGGGCTGGAGCACATGGCCCACGGTGAGAAGCACCAGGCAGAACCCGTGCATCAGAATCCCCATCACCACCCCAAACAGGATCCCCAACACCATTCCAACCGGTCCCATCAGGTGATAGAGGGAAAACCCGACGTCAGTGGACAGGGCGGCGAGGATGGCGGAGGCCATCCCCACCGCATAGATTCGGATATAGCTCAGGATATGACCGCCCTGGGTCGGCAGCTCGGCCATCATGAGCGGGGTCTTCGCGAAGAACATTCCGGCCAGAAACAGCAGAAGCCCTGCGAACATGGGGCAAATGACCCACAGGTTGTAATCCTCCGCCATGAAGGCGTAGGAGAACAGAACCAGGGCCACCACGCCGCCAAAATAACCGCTTGCCTCCCAGAAGTGGCGCATCTGGCTGTGGCGTCGACTCATCCTGGCCTTGAGATAGAAACCATGCAGCACCTGGAACACGCCGAAACCGATGGAAATCAGGATCAACAAGGTGGCAGTGGATGCCGTTTCGGTCCGGGGAATGAGGATCGGGATGAGCCCTTCCAACGGACTCACCGCGAAAATTCCCAGCAGCAACAGCAGATCCCCGAAAAACTCGCCATAGAGGAATCCCCACAGGATCGTCCATCCGATCATCGGAAGCATGATCTTAACGGTCTGCGCCAGGACCTCGGGAGAGAGCTGCAGCTTGAAAAAATCGATCTTCAAGCTGCGGCATTTGCGTACGTAGGTGGTCAGGTATGCGGCCAATACGGCAAAAATCAGGCCATAGCCGATATCCCCCACAATCATGCCAAACCACAGGGGAAACAGAAAGGCGATGATCGAGGTGGGATCGGTGCTGTCATAGCGCGGTGTGTTGAGAAAGGAGATCAGGGCCTCAAAGGGCTTGGCCCAGCCCGGATTTTCGAGCATCACCGGAACCTGCGCGGCCTCGCGGTGATCTTCCGCGGATTCAAATGTGTAAAGGGCCCGGTCATCGTACCGGTGCAGGGTCTCCATCACGCGGCATTTCAACCTCACGGGCACCCAGCCGAACAGGGCAAACCCGTAATTGCCCGAAACCACTTCCGACAGCGTTCGAAGACGGGCGGATTCATCCCGGCCACAGCTCCATAGACCCTTGAGGGGGCCTTCAGCCTCGGTGGCCAATTGACGCAGTTGGTCCTCCACTTCGGCCAGCCGCCTCGGCACCCATGTTTTGCGTTCTTCAAGGCGAGAGGCCATGGCCCCCAGGCTGAGCCCAATATAGCCGTCCGAGCGGGGCAGCTCGGCCACGCCGTGACGGCCCAGAACCCCTCTGGCCTCATCGGCATCCCCCCTGAGTACGATCAAGACTACGGCCAGCAAGCCATTCACCGGTCTTGCCGCCAGCACATAGCGATCCCCAAGGGTCGTGGTCAGCTCCTGTTGCAAGGCTGAAAGCGCCTTCTGCCCGCCCAGCAGAAAGCTCAACACCGAAAGCCGGGAACTTTCATCCAGTCCGTGTACCAGGTCGGCTAAGACCGCAGCAACCGGCCCATAGCGGTCGATCACACCCTGTTCGTCCTTCAGGGTCTCTCTTTCCTCCACCAACGCAGCGGCACGCATCTCGTAGGAAGAGGCCTGCGCCTCGGCATCGGTCGGAGCACCGGTGTAGAGCACAGCGCCGGTATCCCGTTCGAGTCCCAGGAGCCGAAGGGTATGGTCGGCCGAGGTCGCCACCGATTCCCAGGCGTGAAGCCTGGCCTTCTGTTCGGCATCGAGCTGGAATTCACCCAACTCGTCGCTTCGCAGCCGATCGATCTGAACCACCCCCAGTTGCTGCAGATCCTGCAAGATATCGCCCGCGCACCCTTTCGGGGCCACCAGAAACAGTTTTTCCATCTTGGCAATCATGGCATCACCCTCGAGAGCAGGAATTCAACCGCCCGGTCCATTTTTGCCTCCGCCTGCCGGCGAAGTTTACGCGCCACCTGTTCGGCGCTCCTGCGGGCATCCGAGGCCAGGCCAGCGCAACGCATTTCCATTTTCATCCGGGATTCCGATTCCATTTGATGAATCTGCGCTTCTGCCTCGGTAAGGATACGCCGCTGCTCCTGCTCCGCGGCCGCAATGGTCCGGGCGGCGCTTTCGCGGGCCTGTTCGAGCCGCGTGGTGAGCGCCTTCTCGGCTTCCGCAAGATGCTTTATCAATTCCACACCCTGCATCGGGTCTTTCATGGCACCTCATCCTCTCTAAAAGCCGGGGACACCCCTGCCTCTTTCGCCTGTTTCAGGCCTGGAAAAGCGCTTGTCCGAAAAATTGTAATAATGGGAGCGAAACTTCAGTTTACAAAATTATAACGATGATTGCAATAGTTATTTTTGGACATTCACGTATCCGTTGCCTCCCACTTTACACCCATTTCCTTTGAATTTAAAAATCATCCGTACGATACCCGACTATATTTCATTGGGCTTCAAGAACTTTCGAAGTCCCTGCGACTTTCTTAGAACTTTCTTAGATAGATTAGCAACCGCCGTGCCAAAATCGTCCACCGCTGGGGCAACACATCCTAAGGGGATGATACAGATACTGATTTGAACAACCGAGAGACGGCGGATTCCCTGGGGGAAGGGAGAATTCGAATTCTGGACATGGGTATGCCTTACCCAGCCTCCCCATATTGAACAAAGGAGTGGGGCAAAATTGGCCAGGCCGGAAAACCACGATCAAGCCCTCATTCCCAGCAATTCTCAATTAAAATACCGGTGAGGCGCCTCGGGGAAAAAGTCAAAGGCCGTTCACCGAGAATCGCGGCCTCATCCCCGACATGGTGTTGGAAAACGGCCTTGTTTTTTTGGATTGACTTTTTCATGGGAAATGGCGTAAGTAGTTTTTCCAATCGAAAGGCCACGAAGGCATTTCTCGAGTAGAGCAGCTGTACTGACTGTTTATAACCGTTGAGGCCACGAAGGCTGGTGCGATGAATCGCCCGGTTTCCGTGGCCTTTTTTTGTCCTCGCCCGGTGATAGCGGGACCCTGAAAAGAGGAGTGTCCAATGAGAATGAGAAATAGATTCGCCCTTTCGACCATAGCCCTGTTCCTTTGCATGATGGTCAACGTTCCCCCCGCCCTTTGCACGGATGCCGAGCCGGTAAGCGGGCAACCCGAATGCCAGGTGCCGGAATCGAGAAACAGGGCCGAAACTCTGGAAAAAAAGAACGCCCCAAATCAGAACACCGCTGAAAAAGCGCTGTTGCCGCTCCTGGACAAGCTTGTCATTTCCGGTGGAATCAGCGCCGGCTATTTTCAGGTCACCAATGCCGGACCGGAAAGCGACGAGCGGAATTTCCTGCTCTCAAATGTGCTGGTGGAAATTTCCCAGAAGGATAAGAACGCGCCCCTGGGATTTGTCATCGCCTTAGGTGAAACCACGAC
This sequence comes from uncultured Desulfobacterales bacterium, assembly GCA_964407825.1. GTDB lineage: Bacteria > Desulfobacterota > Desulfobacteria > Desulfobacterales > JAFDDL01 > CAYOXD01. Next base: position 17,548 of record CAYOXD010000023.1, read on the forward strand.
CCCGTCGATCCTGGGGTCACCGGAAAGCAGCACCGATCTGGATATCGAGTACGCCTCCCTCACCCTGGCCCCCATACCGGGGGGCACGGTGGAAATCGGCCTTCTGCAGCCGAACTCCGGATACGAATGCACCTACACCTTCAACAACGCCAATACCTTCCTCGGCGCCCTGGCCTCCCAGCAACCCTACAACGCCTATGGGGCGCGGCTCAGCTACGAGGTGAAGGGCGTTGATCTGTGGGCGGGATATTACAGGCACCGGCTCGACGACGAGGAGTATGTCGTGGAGGAATCCAAAGCCAACGAGTCCTGGGAGGTGGGGGCGTCGGGAACCCTTTCGGGCACCACCTTCAGCCTCTACCATTACCACCTGGAAAGTCTGCGGAGCCTGACCGGAGCGCTCATCGAGCATACCCTGAAAAATGTCACCATCGCCTTCAACACGGATTACTGGCAGTGGGCCGGCAGCCAGCAAAGCACCCATGGAGACGATTCGGCCTTTGGCGTCGCCGTTTACGTGACGCCCTTTTTCTGTAAATTCTCCCTTCCCGTGCGCCTGGAATACATCGATCAGGGACAAAGCGGCATTTTCCTCGAAAACGAAAGCACCCACAGAATCTATGCGATCACCGTCAGCCCGACCTACCGCCTCCGCGACAATGCTTACATCCGCGCCGATGTCGCCTATGTCCGGGCAACAGACGGCTTTGCCGACGACGACGGCAAGCCTAAGAGCGAACGGATCGCCTTTGCCATCGAACTCGGGTATACGTTTTAATCCCCTGCGGCCCTCTTGTCCTTTTCGTTGCCGTTGTCGTGGTCGTAATCGTAGTCGAGGTCCTTGTCTTTTATCGTAGTCGTAGTTGTAATCGTACTCGTCCACGCAACCACCACCTCCCCTCCGAAAACGAAAGCCATGAAGGCGCCCCATCTCATCAGGGAGCGGCCTTCATGGCTTTTCTTATCCTCGGAACGGCAGTGCGTTTACAGGGGGGATCAGCAGAATCCCAAGGGACACTCGGCACCGCGCGTGTGCCGCCTGACCCGCCCACAGAGAAACCCCAACCCGATAAACAGTCCCAGTACCAGCAGCGCGTAAGGCAAAAAAAGATTCACCGCCGGAAATGCCAGAAGCAGCAATATGGCTGCAAAAATGCATAATTCGTTTTTCATGGCTCCCTCCCCTCTCAAGTGGGTGGCGTATCTGAACTGTAAACTACAATTTAAGCATGCATGCGCCGAATACAAGGGGTAATGGGGTTCCTGGCGCTGGGGGGGCGATTGCGATTGCGACAAAAGACAAGGACCTCGACTACGATTACGATTACGACAACGACAACGATCACGACAAGGATTACGACAGCGATACCGAGAGACGTTCCAATGCCATTGGAACAAATTCACCGTGGTGTCGTCCCAGTGAGCTGTTGCAATTATCGATTATTTTCTATACAAAAATCCTGGGTGGCGGCAGGCCCTTCGCCCCTATACCCGGGACCAGCATGATGACATCAACCCATTTGACGCTCTTCGAGAGGCAGCAAGACCGCACCTTGCCATCGGACAAGGAGGCAGGGCATTCCGAGCCGGACGCTTTCGCAAAAACGGCGGAAGGCGGGCGGCACGTATGCTATGATCGGGCCATGAAACAGAATTGGAACTATCAGGACAGTATTGATCTGGAATATTTTCTGAAACAGGACGAGGCCCTCTCCCCCGCGACCCTTCATGAGCGCGACCGAAAGCTCTTTTTAGAAAAGGTGGAGCCGCAGGTGAAGGAGGACCCGCGATCCCCCTCACCCCTGCGGCTCATCGGGCTCTGGCTCGATGCCAGGAGAGGCGGAGAGCCCCTCGAAACCGGCCTGCCCGGACGTCTGGCCGGCGAATCCATAGGTCTTCTCAGGCTGATCCTGGCGCTCATCGGGCTGACCCTGGGCGCCAGCTCCGGTTCCCTGTTTTTCAGCTATACCGGCAAGACACCGGTCAACGTCCTGGACTTCCTGGTGCTGTTCGTCTTTTCTCAGATATTGCTGGTCACCGTGCTGTTCCTTCGCACCGCCCTCCTGCGGATTTTCCGGATTTCCATGCCCCGGACCCTCCTGGTCCGCCTTGTCGCTCTGCTATCGACCCGGCTCTACCGCTTTTTCAACCGGCATGGACAGACGGCGCTCGGGGCCGGCCATACCGACGCCATGCAGGCGGCGTTCGGCAGACTGCGGGGATTCGGCACGGTCCACGGCCCTCTTTTTTTCTGGCCGCTGTTCCTGCTCATCCAGGTGATCGGCATCTGTTTCAACATCGGTCTTCTCGGCGCCAGCCTGATGCGGATCACCATCAGCGATGTGGCCTTCGGTTGGCAGTCCACCCTTCAGTTCAGTGCCAAGAGCCTGCATGCGGCCATCCATGTCCTGGCCCTGCCCTGGTGCTGGGCGCTGGGAGAAGGGACCGGCTACCCCACCTTCAGCCAGATCGAGGGCAGCCGGATCATCCTGAAGGAGGGCATCTCCCACCTGACAACGGCGAATCTCGTCTCCTGGTGGCCGTTTCTGCTAATGAGCGTCCTGGTCTACGGCCTGGGCGCCCGGCTGCTCCTTTACAGCTACGGCTACTGGCAGCAAAGAAAGGCCAGCCATGATCCCGACGCTGCAGGCCCCGCCGCCTGGCAGATCCTGCAACGCATGCAGACACCGGTGGTATCCACCCGGGCGCAGCGGCCCGAGGCGGCCAGGCGCGAGGAGGCCGCGCCGGCAGTGGAAAAAGCCGTCCCGCCAAAGGCGGGGCTTCTGCTGCCGGCCCACCTGCTGTTGCCGGATGAAATTCATGACCAATGCTTGGCGCAGCCCCTTGACGATCTGCTGGCCCAGGAGGGATACGGCATCCTGAAGCGCCATCGCTTCCTCGTGGATTATGAGTCGGACCGGGACCTGCTGGAAGAGCTCGCCGCTGAAAACTGGGGAAACGGCGGCGGGATCATCATCCTGATGGAGGCCTGGATGCCTCCCCTTATCGATTTTCTCACTTTCCTGCGGGAGCTGCGACAGCGGGTCGGCGCCAAGTTGCCGATTCTTCTTCGACTGGTGGGCAGACCGGCCCCGGACTGCATTCTCACCCCTGTGGGCGATCCCACCCAGCAGGAGGTCTGGAGACGAAAGATCGACGGCCTGGGAGACCCCTACCTGCAGGTGACCCCCCTGATGGCTGAGGAGTCCCCATGAGCGCCGGCCCCACCTCGACAGCTCCCGAAATCGCCATTCTCGGCCACCCAAACGAAGGCAAGTCCTCGGTGCTGTCCACCCTGGCAGAGGACGATTCAGTCCGGGTCAGCCCCATCCCCGGGGAAACCACCGAATGCCGCACCTTTCCCGTCCTGATCGACGGCCGGGAGGTCCTGCGGTTCACGGATACGCCCGGGTTTCAAAATCCCTCGCGGGTGGTGGTGGAAATGCGGGAATTGGCCGCTGGGGGCGGCGACTGCGTGGCCCTCTTCCGCCGGAAATTCGCGAACGTGTCAGAACTTCGTGACGATGTGGAGCTGCTGCAGCCGGTGGAACGTGGTGCCGGCATCATTTATGTGGTGGACGGCTCCAGGCCCCTGCGCAACGTGGACCGGGCCGAAATGGAGATCCTGCGGCTGTCAGGCCGGCCGCGCATGGCGATCATCAACTGCAAGGCCGAGGATAGGGGGCATTTGGAAGTCTGGAAAAATGAATTTCGCCAAAATTTCAACGCGAACCGTGTGTTCAATGCCCACCGGGCGACCTATACGGAACGGATTCTGCTGCTCGAGGCCCTGAAATCAATCGACCAGGACTGGCAGCCGACCCTGGAGGCGGTGGTGAAGGCCTTCAAGATGGACTGGGCAAGACGCAACAGCCAGACGGTGGACATCCTGCTGGAACTCTTCAGGGACTGCCTGGGCTTCAGCGTCCATGCCCCCCTGACCGGCGAGGCCACCCGGGAGAGCCTGCACGAACGGCTCGTCCAGAAATACTGCGAGGCCATCGGCAAAAAGGAGGCAGCGGCCCACCGGCGGGTCCGCTCCCTTTTCAAGCACAACATCTTCAACTATCATTTGCCGCCCCATTCCATCCTGCGCGAGGACCTCTTCAATGAGAAGACCTGGCACCTGCTGGGGCTCTCCGCCGGGCAACTCACCGTGCTTGGCGGCCTGGGGGGAGCGGCCGTAGGCGCGGGAATCGACATCGCCACCGCCGGCATCACCATGGGTGTCTTCACGGGGCTTGGCACCGCGGCGGGCGCCCTGGGGGCTCTGCTGGGCGGTAAAAAACTGTCCAGAATCAGCCACTTTCTGGGACTCCACCTGGGGGGAGAGAGGCTCCAGGTCGGTCCGGCGGCCAATATCAGCCTGCTGTTCGTCCTGATCAACCGGGCCCTTCTCTTCTATCGCTACACCATTAACTGGGCCCATGGCCGCCGGGACGTGGACGCCCTGCCCCCCCCCGCCGCCCGGGACATTGAGGCCGGCGGCTATACCAGTTCCTGGGGTCCCCCCCGGCTGCGCGTCTGCAACGCCTTTTTCACAGCGGTCACCAAAGACCGGGGCACGAGCCTGGCGGATGCCTCCCGCCAGTTCCGCGACATCCTGTCAACCTGCCTTGCCGAAATCTCCAGGCACGAATAATCAAAACGCCGCGCCAGGCAGCACATCACATGTAAAAGAAATAGGTCATCGTCACCAGAATGGCGATGTAGAGAACTGCCAGGAGGCCCCCGATCCTGATATAGTCCTTGGTCCGATATTCGCCAGGACCCATATACAGGGCGTTGACCTGATGGGTCGGCAGAATAAAGGAGTTGGAAACCCCGAGGCCCACGACGATGGCGGCCACGCGCGGGTCGAAGCCGATCTGGTTCGCAATGGAGATACCGAGCGGAACCAGCAGGGTGCAGGCGCCGACATTGGAAATCACCATCGTGAAGGCACAGCTCAGCACCGCCAGAACGATGAGCAGCATCAGGGGCGACATGAGCGATCCCAGCCCGTTGACGATCCCCCCGGCGATCCACTGCGCGGTGCCCGTCTGGTTCACCGCCATCCCCAGGGGGATCAATCCGCCCAGCAAGAATACGGTGCGCCAGTCCACGGCGCGGTAGGCCTCGCTGATGGATATCACCCGGGTCAGGACCATGCCGACAGCCCCCAGCATGAGGCAGACCGACAGGGGAATGGGGTTGTACGCAAGTTTCTGGAAATAGAAACTCGAAAGCAACATCAGCAGAAGGGAGACCAGAAAGCAGGTCAAGGCCCAGCCGGATTTTTCAGGCTTGTGGAATTCCTCCTCGAAGGGGGTAATGATGATCAGGTTATGGTGAAGGTCCTCCAGGGTGTGAAATTGCTCCCAGGTGCCGTGCATGAGCACGGCGTCCCCGGCCCGCAGGGGACGATCGGCCAACTGCCGATAGTAGGTCTTTCCGGACTGGTGGATGGCCAAGGGATTCACGCCGAAGGTTTCCCGGAAACGGATCTGCTTGATGGTTCGTCCGATCAGGCTGGAGCGGGGGGAGACCACCCCCTCCACAAGCCCCGTCATGGAGGGGTTGAACAGGTTGCTCTTGAAGCATTCCGGTTCCGCCTTGAGGATCAGGCCGTAGTCGCTCACAAATTTCTCCACGGCCTTTCGGGGACCGTAAGCACAGAGGATGTATCCCGGACGGATGGTACTCTCAGGAAGGGGGGCGATTTCACAGGCGCCGTCGGACTTGGTCGCAGCCACGATGTTCACCAGGAAACGCCGACGAATCTTCACCACCGACTGGGGACGCGTCTCCGGTTGGAACGTATTCGGAACCTGGATCTCGAAAGGTCCACTGATCAACGGATAACTGTCGAGAATGCCTTCCTCCGGACTATCACTTTCCCGGTTCCGGGGATCGGACGGATTTCGGGGAAGGTTGGCCAATGCCCGCAGCCCCACCGTCGAAAGATAGGCAAGCCCGCCGACCACCAGGGCCATCCCGATGGGCGTCAACTCCAGAAAACCGATCTTGGGCATCCCCGGGGGCAAAATATCGTTGAGGAGAATCAACGGACTGGTGCCGATCATGGTCAGGGTTCCGCCGAGGATGGCCGACATCCCGATGGGCATGAGCACGCGGGAGATGGGAATCTTGAGCCTGTAGGAGGCAACCAGCCGGATAGCGGGCAGAAAGAGCACGGCAGCGCCTGTATTCTGCATAACGCTCGATATGATGGCGATCAGGGCCGAAAAAAGCACCGTCAGCCTGCGGGAGCTCTTACCGACGTATTTAAGAAGGGGCTGGAGGATGCGGTTGACGATATCGGCCCGGTTCAAGCCGTAACTGATGATCATCACCCCGATGATCGCCATTACCGCGTTGCTGCTGATGCCCCTGAAGGTGTCCTGGGCGTCAAGGAGCCCCAATTCGGGAAGCAGCACCATCATGGCGATGGCAACGACGTCCACCCGCACCCATTCCATGATAAAGAGAAAGACGGCCACCCCCACCACCAGCAGCATCAACAGCTTCGTGGCAAGATGGGTATCCACCTCAAACGGCAGCTGGGCCGCTCCGATGTCCTGGAGCCGTTGCCCCTCCGCGGTTACCACCTGGCCGTAGATCTCCATCCAAAAGGCATACTTGCCGGCGCTGGTTCTCGGGTTGACCCTGTATGCCACGCGGGCGGTCAACACGCGGGAAGCGCCCCCTGGAGAAGGCGCGAATTTCACGAGGAGATGATGGCGCTGCCCGCCAGGGATGGCATTATCGACGAATTCAATGCCGCTCTTATCCGAGACGGTGATCCAGACCACCAGGGGGGTCGATGTCCGTTGGTTCCACCTGGGAGATGTTTCGGATTTCCCTTGCAACCGCCGCAGGCGGGCCTCCAGTTCGAAGCTGCCGCTGTCCCCTGCAACCAGGGTTTGAAGCGGCCGTTTCATGCGAATGGTTATATAGCGAGGGGCAGGCGTCCCCTTTCGGGCCGGTGCGCCGGCGGCCGGCAGGACCTGGGCACCGCGAATCTCACGGGTCGAGAAGGTGGGAAGGATATTGACAAGAAGAAACGCCGGAGCGGTCAAACATACAGTCAGCAGTATCCATTTAATGGTTCGCATGCGAATATGATCGAATCAACTAGCAATGCACATTTAACCTCGTCTACCGATCAGGCCATGTCCGGTGCGGTCAAGGACATCGACATCCCACGCTCTATCCACTGACGGCAGCCCCAAGCAGATACTTCCTCTTGTACAGAAAAATATCCCCAATTGCAATGCCGGATCAGGCGGGAGCCTAGTTCACCAGCCCCTGCGCCCTCAGGAATTCCAGCCCGCGCTCTTCACCGTCCTGGATCAGCGCATTGATGTAGCCTTTATTGCGGTTCAGTTTGGTGGCATAATCCAGCCTGTTCTGCAGGTCCGGGCTCATGGTGATGAGGTGGAGGGTAATGGGTTTGTATTTGGCGCCGAATTCGGGGATAAAGGCGCCCTCCTTCAAAAAGCGGTTAACCAGTTCGATTTTCTGGATGTCCTGATACAGGGAGGCATTTCCGATCATTTCATTGCGGCGGTCGATGATATCCTGTGGGGCAGTGGGTATCTTTTTGCATCCCTTGGGATTGATCTGAACGATCCATATCTCGTCCGGTTTGTTCTCCTTGCCGACAAACTCCGAAAAGAGCAATTCGTCCGTCGGCGGGTTATCGGAGAACAGGCCGTCCCAATAGGCCTCCTTTCCAATCTGCACGGCGGGAAATATCGAGGGGACCGCCGCAGACGCCAACACCGCTTCAACCCGTATCTCCCCCTTCAAAGAGGTAAACTTCTTGAATTCACCATTCAGCACATCCGCCGCTCCGATCAACAGGACCGGTCGTTGCGGCATTCCCCACGAGGCGATTTCCTCGAAGTCCACATGCGCCTGAAGCATTTTCTTCAGGTCGTAAAACTTTCTGTTCGGGGCCATGCCTTGAAAGAGATAGGACCATGCCTTGACCATAGGTGAATAGGGAGATGCCTCCCAGTGCGGCATCCAGCCATCGTCGATCGCTCGAAAGTAATTGACCATACAGTCGTTCAAGAATTTGTCGTAGTAATTGTGAACCGAGTTATCGTGCCAGAAATCCATCAGTCGCTTCGATAGTGGCTGGGACCCCTTATCGTCGGACTTTATTAGCGAATACCATGCCAGGATGGCGCATACGGCCCCGCCGGAGGTACCGCTCAAAGCGACAATCTCCTTCTTTTCGTGAATATCGTTATCGAGAATCGACTTGAGCACGCCAGCGGTAAAAGCCGTCTGGCTCCCGCCTCCCTGACACGCAATGGCGACTTTGCTCCTTTTCATCGGCTGTTCCTCCTCTGTTGATGGTGTTCGATTCCGATTTCACACTTAAAGTTTGAAACTTTCGAAGCAGGAAACACGAGAGGTGGCATTGAAACCTTCAAACGGGCTTCAGATCAGGGTGGACCAAAGCACTGCGGAGCTTACGTGATGGAAAGTAGTCTATTCCTCGTTTCGAAGGGTGTCAAGAGGGACTCACGCCAATTCCATCCACCGGCACACCCGGCCCCAGAGGGCCTTCACCTCCCGTGCGGCGCTGGAATGGCGATCGAACTCCAGGAGCGTCCGGCCCTTCACCATCGCACGGGTCATTGCCGGGTCAAAGGGGACGAGGCCGGCGAGGCCGGCCCCATTGTCAGCGGCGAATGCCTCTATTTTCCGGGTCAACGCCAGATTCAGATCGAACTTGTTGATGCAGATCATGGCCGGAACCCTGAAATGGGTCGTCAGCTGCAAGACCCGTTCAAGGTCATGCAGGCCCGAAAGACTCGGCTCGGTGACAATCAGCGCCCCATCGGCCCCGCCGATGGAGGCGATCACCGGGCAGCCCACACCAGGAGGTCCGTCGGTGAGAATCAGGCGCATCCCCTTCTGCTCGGCCAGGCTTCGCGCCTCCCGGCGCACCAGGCTCACCAGTTTCCCGGAATTCTCCTCACCAGCGCCGAGGCGGGCATGCACCATGGGGCCGAACCGTGTGGTGGAAACAAACCACCGGCCGCACAGGTTCTCGGGAAACGACACGGCCTTTTCCGGACAAATGGCGACGCACAGGCCGCACCCCTCACAGGCAATGGGATCCACGAAGAGGTCGTCATTGATGGCCCCGAACCGGCAGGATGCGCGGCAAAGACCGCAACCCGAGCACCGATCCGGATCGACAACGGCCCTATGGCCCGAGAAGAAATCGGTCTGACGTTCCATTTCAGGGTCCATGAGCAGATGAAGGTCAGCGGCATCCACATCCGCATCGCACAGGACCCTATTATGCGCCAGGAGGGCAAAGGCCCCCGTGAGGCTGGTCTTGCCCGTACCGCCCTTTCCGCTGATGACGACCAGTTCCTTCATGGGCCCCTCCGCCACTCCACCAGGGCGTGGATCTTTTCAAACAGGCCGGAAAAGGCCCCGCGCCATTCCGGCAGCCGGTCCACCAGCATCACGCCGGTGGCATAAGCCTCCGCGATGCGCCGGTCAAAGGGAATCTCCAGGAGAATCGGAAGATCTTCCCGCTGCGCAAAGTGCCGAAGCCGACCATCGCCGATGTCCGATCGGTTGATCACCAGGCCGCAGGGGATCCCCAGCAGCCGGACCGTCTCCAGGGCCAGCGCCAGGTCGTGAAGACCGAAGGGGGTGGGCTCAGAGACCAGCACGACGAAGTCAGAGCCCTTCACGGCGGCGATTACCGGGCAGGAGGTCCCCGGCGGGGCATCCACGATGGTGATGCCTCCCGGAGTCGCCAGAGCGCGCACCGCCCGTATGAGCGGTGGCGCCATGGCTTCGCCCACCCGCAAGGTTCCTCTTGCAAAATTGATCCCGCCGCAGCGCCCCCTGTCAAGTCTACCCAACTCCCGGCTGTCCTCGGTGATGGCGCTGCGGGGGCAGACCCGCATACATCCGCCGCATCCGTGGCACAATTCCGGAAAGCACATCACGGTGTCGCCCACCAGGGCGATGGCCTTGAACTGACACAGACGGTCACATTCGCCGCAGGCATCACACCGGTCCCTGTCTATGCGGGGCACCGGAAGGGTGACCGGTTCGGAGCTCTCGAAAACCGGATTGATAAAGAGGTGGGCATTGGGCTGCTCCACATCGCAATCCAATAGCTGTAAAGTCCGCCCGGGGACTTCCTGACTCAGAACCCGGGCCATGCTGACGGCAACGGTGGTTTTACCGGTGCCGCCCTTTCCGCTGGCAATGCTGATGATCATGGGAACACCTGTGCCTTCAGTGATCGCAGGTGTGATGCTCGTGTTCGCCGGCGCAGAGATTCGTTCCGATTTCAAGGGTGTGGCTCAGGTAACTGGCCACAAGGGTTTCAGGATTTTCCACCGGTGCGCCGGTAATGACCTTGATCCCCGCCTCACTGAAAAGGTCAATGGCCCGGTGGCCCATGCCGCCAGCGATCACCACCTGGGTGCCCAGCTGCTGGAGCCATCCGGGCAACACGCCCGGCTCGTGGGGAGGCGGCACGAGGAGTTCCTTGGACTGTATCTGACCATCCTTGGCATCGATGATCGCGAACTGCTGGCAATGTCCGAAATGCGCCGTTAATTTTCCATTGGCTAAGGGGACTGCAAATTTCATGATCCGGTTTCTCCTTGCGTTTTAGATTTAGGATCCGACCCGGCTGCGCCGGAAGTATCAGGTCTCAGGGGGACGAAGACCTTCCCGGGGCATGCAGGTTGGATGGGATTGGTTTCGAATAAGAAAACTAGGCCCAGTGGCCGTCCACATTGGCATCCTGCGCCGGCGTCAGTGCGCCGTGCAGATACTGCTCCACCGCGTCTCGAACCCGGACCGCATTGCTCAGCATGACCTCGATGCCGGCCTGCCGCAGCACCCGAAAGGCCTTGGGACCGCAGTTGCCCGTGATCAACAGGTCGGCCCGGTGCTTCACCAATGTCTGGCCGGCTTGGATCCCCGCGCCCTGTGGAAGGTTGAAGGACTGCTCATTGGGCACTGCTTCAAATTCCATGGTATCTGGATCCACCAGAACGAAATAGCCGGCCCGTCCAAAGCGCGGATCCATTTCGGAATCCAGGGTATTGTCCTTTGCTGTGATGGCGATCTTCATAGCTCCCTCCTCCTTCTCGGCCTTGATCATCGTTTCTGCTATTTCGGCAGTTTAAAGAAACGATGATCAGGACCGCCTTCTAGCCTTTCGTCCCGTGCATCGGCCGCCGCAGCCCGGCATGCTGAAGCGCAAATTCGGCAACCCGCCGGCCAAATGGGCCGCCAGGACCTCCTCCACACCACCGGTGACGAATGACAGGGTGTTGATCCCCCGGGCGCTCAGCATCTGCGCCAGCTCGCGGGAAATGGCGCCGCAAATGACGGTATCGACGGCCAGTTCGCTCAACCGTTTGAGCTTGTGCACCGGATTGTCATTGGCGAACATCTCCATTTGGCGGCCGATAATGGTCTCGTTTTCCAGAGTCAACACCAGAATCGTCCTCGAAGCGTCGAAAACCGGCGAAATCCGATTTTTCCAGATGGCCAAGGCGATTTTTTTCATAGTCGGCCCCCCATGGCTGCTCTTTGATAAGAGCATCAAGCATGCCAAAGGATTCATGGCGAAGAAGCATTTCAGTATTATGCTGTTATATTTAATGATTTATTACTATCTGGGAAAGCCGTAGGTACCCGAGTGGGTCGGCATATTGCGACTCGAAAACAGGTGTGGTATGCAGCGTTGCAACTCTGTTGCCCCGCCCCGGCGGCAACGATTCTCACTGAACAAGGTTCATTAGACCCGGCCGAGTGGTCGTAACTATTCACGAAAGTTTTATATTACCCGATGCCGAAAGGCTTAAGAGATGCGGTGGATCGGATTCAGTTAGAATCGCTGGGCCGGCGGATCAGGACCGAATATGGGCAAATCCCCATGAGAAGGAAAACCCCAACTCTCCACCGCCCAGACGCACGCCATCGAAAAAGGCCTTGGACACCAGCGCGCTGGCGCCCCCATCGAGCAGTTCGAGGCCCAGCAGGTAATCGGCCCGCAGCCGCTCCTCCACGTTTCCGGGCTCACCATAGGCGTACCGGAGGTCATGGCGCAGGCATATCTCGGTTAGCGTCACGATATGGGTCAAGGCGGATACCAGCTTGTCCGGCAGCAGAGAGCAGCCGTCAAATATCCAGGTTCTGTATTTCTCGGGATGGCGGTTGATGCGTTTCACCAGCTTGTCCATTCCATAATGCTCGCAGAGGGAAAGGGCTGCTTCAGTGGTAACGAGATCCCCGATTTTCGGCAACTGCATAGACTTCAATCCTTTCTGTACGCAACAAGCCGGTGGCACCCCCTCTCAGGGGCGCCCGGCGCGCACCAGCGCGCCGATCATGTTGAAAACGATACGAGCCGCGGTCAACGCGCTCAACCCGTCCCTATCCCGCTGCGGCATCAGCTCCACCAGATCAAAGCCCCGCACCCGTGCCTTTTTCGTCAATCCATGAATGAGATCGAGCACCTGACGAAAGCTCAGACCGCCCGGTGAGGGTGCCTTGACAGCCGGCAGAACGGATGGATCGATGCCGTCACAGTCCAGCGTCAACAGGCAGGAGGCTCCCTGCGGAACCAGATCCAGAACCCGATCGATCCCCCCCGGTGCCGCCACCGCCCCGGCCGGGAGGATGTGGGCACCGTAATCCCTTGCGGCCGCCACCTCTTCAGGACGGGCGCTGCCAACACCACGGATGCCCACCTGGATCAGGGAATCGATCCAGGGCATCTCCGAGGCCCGTCGCATGGTGCTGCTCCACCCCTCGGTGATGCCGTTCACCTCGTGGCGCCAGTCGATATGGGCGTCCACCTGGATGACCGTGAGGGGGCCCAGGCCCTCATAAGCCCGGAAGAAGGGAATCGGAATCGAGTCATCCCCGCCGAGAACGACAGGCACTGCCTCGGCCGCCAGAAGCGCCCGCACCGACTCCGTGGCCCGCGCCTGGTTGCCGGCAGGGTCCCCTGGGTCCCCCGGCACGTCACCCCAATCGAACACCGGGACATCCCCCCCGTCCAGAAGCGGGCCGTTCAGATCGAAGTCATAATGCGTTATCATCGACGCGTATCGCAGGGCCGCCTTGCGAAGGGCGCCGGGAGCTTCCGCGCAATGGCTCGGTACCCCGGGCTGATAGGAAACCCCGTGGGGAATCCCCATGACGGCAATCCCGGCCTCCGGCCTTTCGAGGGCCGGCAACCCCGCGAACGTATCCATCTTCTGCATTCTTCTGTCTCCCGGCTGCCGCCATCCGCGAATCGGTCGCCGCGGGGGGGGGCGCCGCTGGGAAGCACCTGCGCATCGTTACCGGTTGGTAAAGCGTCCGCTTCGGGTGTTTCTTGGTAATTTCGGGATCTTTATCTCCCAACTATATCACAGATACAACCGAAAAAGTCAAAGGAGGGGGGATCATCCGGGGTGATTTTGTCCTGATATGGATGATTTTAAAATCCTTGCGGTTATGCCTGCATCAGGTCGTTG
>CAYOXD010000024.1:0-25494 GCA_964407825.1 uncultured Desulfobacterales bacterium
CAAGGGCCGCTAAGGGGAGCTCCGGACGGCCCGCAAACTCGCTGCGCTCAAACAGTGCGGGCCCCATGTCCTCCCGCTCCCCTAAGCGTCCCTACGAAAGGCGCTACAATGGGGACAACAAGAGCCCCGCGACACCTCACCTGCGCCGTGGCAAGAATAAAGGGCCGTTCACCGAGAATTGCTGGGGGACACCCGATGAGGGCGTCGCCGCTTGGCGCCAATGCCCAGGTGGCCTTCTCTGTCAGGGGTTTTTGGAACGTCTGCGGCGGGCCGCAGGCGTCTTTTTGGACGATCGCCTGGGGGACTCGGATTTTCCGGGCTGCCTGGCGGAGGTATTGGATTCTTCCAGCCTGTCCCGGTAGGGTTTACCTATGAAATAGTAAATTGCATAGAAATTGGCAACCGCCACCAACGCAGCCAGTGAAATCTGGATTTCCTTGGCATAGTTTCCCGTTTTTAACATGTTCGCTGCATGGGAAATGGAAATCACCGAATACAATGCAAGAAGTACGATGGTGACGTATCTTCCAAAAGAATTGAATTTGAAATTGGTCAGAATAATTAATGGCGTGGAAAATATGATAAGGGCAACGGTGAATCGATACTGTTCGGGAGTCATATCGACGAGGTTCAAAAGTGTCCTCGAGCAGGTTCCCGCCGCGATGTAACACCAGGGGATGGACCAAATGATAAGAAAATAGTAAATCCAGCGTCTTGACAGTCTCATTTCTTTCTCCTCACAGTGATACGTCTTGGGACATTGGCACAAACAACCGCCGAATGCAATGTTTCGCGCTCGATATCACCCTGGTGATTTGCAACTAGGGCGCCAAGGAACACAGGGCAGGGGTAGCATGTTTGCGTCTCCATGCCCAGACGCAGGTAGCAGGGTTGCAACCTGGCAGGTTCGTCTTTCAGGGGCATGAAGCGTATAATATTTTGTATCGGCAATATATAATAAGCGAATCGGAGTGTCTTTTGATATTGGCCCCTTTTTTGCTTGTTTCAATGGCAGGCAAATCCACAGTGCCCCCCCGCACGAGAAGGACCATGGGAAGGGGCCATTCAATCACAGTGGGACAACAGGGAGGAAAGATCATGCCAAATAAGGATGGGACAGGTCCACGCGGCCAGGGCGCCGGTACCAGCGGCAAGGGCAGCGGCCGATGTCAAGGACCGCCGGGGGGAAGAGGCGGTCGGGGAGCAGGTCAGGGAGCAGGGCAGGGAGCAGGCCAGGGAGCAGGTCAGGGAGCAGGTCAGGGAGCAGGTCAGGGAGCAGGTCAGGGACGCCGCGGCGGCAGAGGCCAGGGCCGCGGACCGAACCGGTAGGAAGGAGGCGTCAGCGTATGCCGTTATTTGATTATGTCTGTCGGAACTGCGGCCAGAGCAGCGAAATCCTTATTATGGGATCTTCGGATCGTCTGAAATGCGGCAATTGCGGCGGAGCCGATCTGGAGAAGGTGCTGTCCGCCCCCTCCTCCATGTCCGGTATGGCAAAGCAGCGGATCCCCGGTCCGGGGGACACCGGTTGCTGTGGATCCTCGCCCGGGGAGGCGGCCGGATGCGCCGGGCCGGGAAGCTGCTGCGGAAACCAGGGGCGCTGAGTTCTCCGAACTGAGACGCTTCCGGAAGAAGTCATTAGACATTCCGATATCAATGTCCTATCATTTTTCCTGATAATTGACTTGATCGGCCGTCACCTTTCACTCCCTTGGTTCTCTGGGGGACTTGGACAACCTCGGCGTTATCCTGAACCGGAAACTGAACCTGCGCATCGGCGCCTTTTCAGGACGGGATAAAAAGATCGTGCTGGCCGTGGTCAACAACTACGGGCTGAAGCGGTTGGAGGATATCGTTTTGGGGGTCGATGCCAATGCCTTGATGATTATGGAAAACACCTTCAACGTCCTGGGCAAGGGCTTTTCGAAACCGAAGGTGTACTGAGGTCTACTCCCCGAGGCCCATGTCGCCTGGAGACCCCTTTCAAGACGGTATTAATCTTCTGTTCGGATGGCGCGTATCCCCATGGGCCGGTGTTCCGAGGCCGCGGCATAGGGAGAATGGCCCTGGCATGCCAGGCATCGCTGCCCGTGGTCCGCTGGAAAGGCCTCTCCGCAGACGGGGCAGATCCGCCGCCGGCCTATCCCCTTTTTGCTCAGGAAGCGGGGGGCGGCGACGAGTACCTCCCCAACGCTCAGGATATCCGCGCCCGCCTCCTGGATCTGATGGAGCAGAAGGGCCGGGTCCTGGTCCTTTTTAGGGACGGTTTTAAAAAACCAGCGCCGGATCGCTTTCCAGGTTTCCAGCTTCCCGGCATCGAGCCAGACCCGGTATCCCCTTCCATTGGTCTTGTCAAACAGGCTCAGGGCGAATTTCTGGAAACCCAGGATGCGCATCCAGCCGTTGCCGATGGTGCAGGGGGTCAGCAGTTGAACGGCATCGGGCAGGCACCGGTCGGTTTCGCACAGGGCGTTGAAGAGAATGCCCCGGGGCAGGCGATCCAGGGCTGTCTGAACCATTTTCCCCGCGATGATGAGGCCCGGTGCCGGGTGCCCGTGAAAGGTGCGAATCCGCTCCAGGTACTGGCCGAAGGAATAGGCCGTTCCCCTGGAATCCCGGCACCAGACGGGTTCCGGGTCCAGGTGCGCATGAGCCACTGAATTTGATAGGATCATCTGAACTTTTCCTGTTTCAATCAAAGGGTATCTTTCTCGAGACGAACGGCGCAGGCCTTGTATTCCGCCGTCAAGGTGGCAGGATCGAAGGCCGCGTGGGTCAGCCAGTTGGCATTGCCCTCCAGAAAATGAAAGGCCATCCAGACCATGCCCTCGGGCACTTCCTGCGTGACCCGGGCCTTTACCTTCACCGCTGCTCGCCGGGAGATCACCCGGATGATCTCACCGTCTGCAATGCCAAGGGCCGATGCGTCGCGGCGGGAGATGTCGGCCGTCTCCTCGCCTAACAGATCGTTCAGGCCCTCGCAACGACCGGTCTGCGTGCGGGTATGGTAATGGTACAGTCTCCGGCCCGTGCTCAGGACCAGGGGATAGTCCTCGTCCGGCACTTCGGCGGGCGGCGTCCACTCGGCAGGGCTGAACTGGCCCAGGCCACAGGTGAACTCGCCGTTCTGGTGCAAAAAACAGGTTCCCGGGTGCGCCTCGCTCGGGCAGGGCCACTGAAGGCCGTCCGCCTCTATCCGGTGGTACTTGATCCCCCCGAAGCTGGGGGCCAGCACGGATATTTCCTGGTCCCAGATGTCCCGGGCGCTCTCTGAGGGCCAGTCCTGCCCGAAGCGTTTGGCGATTTCCCTGAAGATCCACCAGTTGGGTTTGGCAAGGCCCGGCGCCGCGCTGGCGGTGCGCACCCGGCTGACCCGGCGCTCGCTGTTGGTGAAGGTGCCGTCGTTTTCACTCCAGGCCGCGGCCGGCAGCACCACATGGGCGAAGCGGGTGGTCTCGGTCGGGAAAATATCCTGGCACACGATGAATTCGGCCGATTCCAGCTCATGGGCCACCTTCTTCATGTCGGGCTCCGTATTGGCCAGGTTCTCGCCGAAGATATAAAAGCCCCGGACGCGGCCGTCCACGAGCCCGTCCATCATCTGGGGAATCATCAGTCCGGGCTTTTGGGAAAGACCGCTCACCCCCCAGGCCTTTTCAAACTTATCGGCGATCGCCGGATCGGCCACCTGCTGGTATCCGGGGTAGACATTGGGAAGGGCGCCCATGTCGCAGGCCCCCTGCACATTGTTCTGACCCCGTAAGGGGTTCACGCCTCCCGTTTCAACGCCCATGTTCCCCAGGAGCATCTGCAGATTGGCCACGCTCATCACGTTGTTCTTGCCGCAGGTATGCTCGGTGATCCCCAGGGTATAGCACAGCATGACCGGCTTCACGGAGGCCAGAGCGCGCGCCGTCTCCCGGATCATGTCGGCCGGTATTCCGCAGATGGGGGCCGCCTTCTCGGGCGGATAGGCCGAGACCAGCTCCTTGAGCGTTTCGAATCCCATACAGCAGGAGGAGACGAAGGCCTTGTCGTAGAGGTCCTCCGCTATCAAGACATGCATCAGGGCGTTCAACAGGGCGATGTCGCTGCCGACCCTGATCTGCAGGTGCAGATCGGCGAAGTTTACCAGCCGGTGCCGGCGCGGATCGATGACGATCAGCTTCGCGCCGTTTAAGACCGCGTCTTTCAGGAAGGTGGCGGCCACGGGATGGGCCTCGGTCATGTTGGACCCGATCACCAGGAACATCTTCGCCCTTGAGAACTCCGAAAAGGAGTTCGTCATGGCCCCTGAACCAAACGTGGTCGCCAGCCCGGCGACCGTCGGCGCATGTCAGGTACGGGCGCAATGGTCGATATTGTTGGTCTTGAACACCGCGCGGAAGAGCTTCTGCATCTGATAGGAATCCTCGTTGATGCTCCGGGCGCAACTGACGCCGGCCAGGGCGTCGGGCCCGCTCTGCGCGATGATCTCCTTGAATTTGACCGCCACCCGGTCCAGGGCCTCCTCCCAGGAGGCCTCGCGGAACCGACCGTTTTCCTTGATCAGCGGGGTTCTCAGGCGATCTTCGGAGTAGATGAAGTCATACCCGAAGCGTCCCTTGACGCAGAGCCGCCCCTGGTTCGGCGCCCCCTGCGCGACCCCCGTCACCTTGACGATGCGGCCCTCCTGCACATGGAGCAAGAGCTGGCAGCCAACGCCGCAGTAGGGACAGGTGGTGCGGATTTTTTTCGCCTTCCAGGGCCGCCAGCGGTAGCGCGATTTTTTCTCCACCAGCGCCCCCACCGGACAGGCCTGTACGCATTCGCCGCAAAACACGCAGTCCGAGTCCTTCAGCGGCACGTCGGTTCCCGCGATGATTTTCGCGTCCGCGCCCCGGTACCCGAAACTGATGGCCCGGTTTACCTGGATCTCATTGCAGGCCTGAACGCAGCGACCGCACAGAATGCAGCGGGAGAAATCCCGGACGATCAGCGGATTGACCGTTTCCATGGGATACTGCACCTCGGGCCGGGCGTATTTGCCACCGTCCACCCCGTAGCGATAGGCCAGATCCTGGAGGCGGCAGTCCCCCCAGGCAGGACACAATTCCCCGCTCCCGTCGGCTTCCAGCGTGCGCATTTGAAAATCGGTCCAATCCCACATGCCACCCGATCCTACCGCGCAATTGTGATTGCCGGATCCCAGCATCAGCGCCAGTGTTTCCCTACGTGAGGCGATTACCTCCTCAGACTCGGTCCACACCACCATGCCCGTTACCGCCGGTGTGCTGCAGGATGCCACGAGGCCCCGGGAGCCCTCCACCGCCACGACGCAGATCCGGCAGGCCCCCGTGGGCGTTGCCCCTTTGAGCCAGCACAGCGACGGGATGTGGATGTCGTTTTGTTCAGCGACCTCCATGAGGGTTTGCCCTGCTTCGAAGGGACAGGGGCGACCGTTTATGACGACTGTATCCGATTTCATCTGATCATTCTCCTCAGGGTGATGGTTGGTCAGGGCGGTTAATAGGTGGCAACCCTCCCGGCACAGACGCTTCCGGTCCGTTGAACCGGGCATCGACGTAATAGCACGGCCGTTTCGTTATGTCAATGTTGACATAACGGATACAGCCGTTCTCGGTGAACGGCGTTGAAAACATGCACGGCGCAGGTGGGGTGTCCCGGGGAGCACCAGCCCCCCGGGACACTTCGCCGGTTGATTGACCCTGCTGTAACGGAAAGGTCGTCGCGACAACTGCGCCACCAGACCGGATAGTCAATCTGCGAAACGGATCGATGGCGTGGTGTCCAGGAAAACCCGCCGGGGAAGGCCCCACAAATTTATTGTTTCGCAGACCTGGATTTTTCGGGTACAATAACGGGGGGAGTTTATGAAACACCATGCAAAAACCCATCATCGATATCGCCTGGCTGCTGATTTGCGCATTCCTGGTTTTTTTAATGCAGGCCGGTTTCATGTGCCTCGAGAGCGGTCTGACCCGCTCGAAGAACAGCATCAATGTGGCCATCAAGAACCTGACCGATTTTGCCATATCCGTGATGATGTTCTGGCTGGTCGGCTTTGCATTGATGCATGGCACCTCCATAAAGGGCTGGATCGGATGGACGGGCTGGTGCTTTTCACCGGGCCACGAGGATGGCTGGCGCACCGCCTATTTTATTTTCCAGGCCATGTTCTGTGCCACGTCGGCCACCATCGTTTCCGGCGCCGTCGCCGAAAGACTCCGCTTTTCGGGGTATATCGCCATTACCGTACTGGTTTCCAGCACGATCTATCCGCTCTTCGGGCACTGGGCATGGAATCTTTCACCTGGCGGCGCGCGTTGCGGGTGGCTGGAACATATGGGGTTCGTGGATTTCGCGGGGGCCACCGTGGTGCACAGTGTCGGGGGGTGGATCGCCCTGGCGTGCCTGCTGGTCATCGGCCCGCGCAATGGCAGGTATAGCGAAGAAGGTTCTTTGTCCTTTAGCGGCAACGATCTGCCGCTGTCTCTACTGGGTGCATTTCTGCTATGGATCGGCTGGTTCGGTTTTAACGGGGGCAGCCTGCTTGATTTCACGCCACAGGTAACGGGTATCGTTTTTAACACGCTTATCGCCGGTGTTTCGGGTGCCCTGGTGAGCCTCGCACTGAGCTGGTTTTTAATCGGGCTGCCGAAGGCCGAATTCCTGATCAACGGTGCATTGGCCGGTCTCGTTGCCATCACGGCCTCCTGTCAAGCCGTCAGCGCCGTAGCGGCGGTTATTATCGGCGGAGTGAGCGGTGTCGTGATGCTTGGGGGGCAGCGTTTAATGGAGCGTCTTCGCGTTGACGATGCGGTGGGGGCCGTACCGGTGCATCTCGGCGCGGGAATCTGGGGGACGCTGGCATTTGCCCTGTTTGCCAAGGCGGCGTTTCTGGCGCCAGGGCGGGACCGATGGATGCAGCTCTTGATACAAATGTCGGGCGTTCTTACCTGTTGCCTCACGGCATTCGGTGGTTCTTTCCTTCTGATGACGCTCGTCAATCGATTCCTTCGCTTGCGGGTGAGCCCCGAGGATGAGGAACGGGGGCTCAATGTCTCGGAGCACGGCGCTCGGAGCCTTTTAACGGATCTTCTGACCACCATGCGCTCCCAGGCCCGCACAGGAAATTTGAGCGAACGGATTCCCGAGGAGCCCTTTACGGAGGTGGGGCAGATTGCAGTGCACTACAACCGGGTGATGGACGCACTGGAGCAAAAGGAGGAACAGGCTCGCCGATCCGAAGAGTTTCGAATCGCCAAGGAGACCGCCGAGGCCGCCAACAAATCCAAGAGTGTCTTTCTGGCCAATATGAGCCATGAAATCCGTACCCCCATGAACGGCATCCTCGGTTGCACGGCATTGGCCCTGGATACGGATCTGACACCGGAGCAGCGGGGGTTTCTGGACTCGATTCAGCAATCGGCGGATCATCTTCTCCACCTCATCAACGATATTCTGGATCTGTCCAAAATCGAAGCGGGGCACCTGGTCCTGGAACAGATCGAATTCGATCCCACGATGGTTGTCAAGCGCGTGGTGAATACACTGGTGACCAAGGCCCGGCCGAAGGGCCTGGAGCTTAGCCACCGTTTCGAAACCAAGGCCCCGGGGCGACTGATCGGAGATCCTGCCAGACTTCACCAGATCCTTTTGAACCTGGGCGACAATGCCATCAAGTTCACCGCTTCCGGTGAGGTCACCATCAGCTGCGGTTTCCAGGAAATGACCGGGGATGCCATATTGCTTCATTTCGTGGTGACAGACACGGGCATCGGCATCCCTGAAGACAAGCTGGAACGGATTTTCGACAGATTTGAACAGGCGGACGGCACCATTACCCGGAACTACGGTGGAACCGGGTTGGGCCTGTCCATCTGCAAGCAGCTCATCGGGCTCATGGACGGCCATCTCTGGGCCGAAAGCTGTCCCGGCAAGGGAAGCGCCTTTCATTTCACCGTCAAAGTCCGGAGCGCGGCCGAGCGGGTGCCATCGGCCCCGGACGCGCCCCCGCGGCCCATGCCCCCCCTGATCACACCGGATCTCAGCCCGCCGGACCGTCCCGGCCGGGCCCTCACCATCCTTCTGGCCGAGGACAATTCCATCAACCGGAAATTCATGACGGCCCTTCTGAACAAACACGGCCACAGGGTCGTCACGGCGGTCAACGGGCAAGAGGCGATCGACAGGGTGATGGAAGGCGGGCTTGACGTGGTGCTGATGGACGTCCAGATGCCGGTCATGGACGGGGTTAGCGCCACCCGGCGGATCCGGGAGCTGCAAAACGAAATGTGCCGCATTCCCATCATTGCCTTGACGGCCCACGCCCTGGCCGGCGACCGTGACCGATGTATCCAGGCCGGTATGAATGATTACGTGGCCAAACCCGTTGCGCCGGGGCGGCTCTTTTCCGCCCTGTCGCAATGGGTCGAGCCGGCCCCCTCCCTGTCGGCCGCATCGGCATCCTGCGCATCCCAAGGGGAAACGGCTCCGGATCCATCGGATTTCCCGAGCATGGAGGGGATCGATGTGCGCTCCGGGGTGAATCGGATGGAGGGAAACGTTGCACCATATCTGAGGTTGTGGCAGGAATTCATGGATCAATTTGCCGACAGCGCGAAAACGCTTCGGCGCAGCCTTCGTTCCCGCCAGTTCGAGCAGGCCGGGCGCCTGATGCATGCCGTCAGGGGAGCGGCCGGAAATTTGGGCGCCAATGAACTGCATGAGATCGCAAGGGATATCGAGGAGGCACTGCAGGGGGAGCAGGGCGAGGGCCTCCTCTTCCTTGCCAAACGATTCGATCGGTGCCTGAGGGTCGTCATGAAATCCGCGAATCGGTTGAGTGGAGAGCTGTCCGGGCGCGCTGCCGTGCCCTCGCCGCCACCGCCGGTCGACGGGATGGCCCTGAACGCCGATGAGTGGCACGCGGAATTGATGGAGCTGAACCGCCTCATCGGCCGGCATGACATCGGTGCGATGGCAACCTGTCTTGGCCTGCGAAAGAAAATCGCCGATCCTGAGCTGGGGCAGGCCCTTGAAGGTCTGGGATCTCGGCTGGAGGTCTTTGAATTCGAAGCGGCGCAGGCAAATCTGATCGAAATCGCACGACACCTGGGAATCAGTGACTTGAAAGGCAGGGAACCGTGACGACTGAGAAGGAAACGATTCTGATCGTTGACGACACCCCCACCAATATCAGAATTCTGATTGAGGCCTTGCAGGGGGACTACGGGATTCTCGTGGCCACTAACGGCCAGGATGCCATACGGATTGCCGGCTCCGATTATCCGCCGGATATCATACTGCTGGATATCGTGATGCCCCAGCCGGACGGATATGAGGTCTGCGCCCAGTTGAAAGGCGACCCTAAAACCAGAGCCATCCCCATCATTTTCGTTACCTCGCTGGGAAATGAAGACGACGAGGAAAAGGGGCTGGAGGCCGGGGCCGTTGATTTCATATCCAAACCATACAGCATTCCCATCGTGAGGGCACGGATCCGGACCCATTTGCGCCTCAGGGCCATTGAGAAGGATCAAGAGAAGCTCATCATTGATCTCAAGGCGGCGCTGGCGCGAATCAAGACCTTGAACGGACTGCTGCCCATCTGTGTCCGATGCAAGAAAATCCGGGATGACAAGGGGTACTGGAATCAGATAGAATCTTATGTGAGTCGGCATTCCCTGGCGGAGTTCAGCCATGGCCTCTGTCCCGACTGCGCAAAAATTCTATATCCGGATCTGATGTAGGCGACTATGAAAAAAAATTCATACAACTCCCGCCCATTACTTAGAAAACTATAACTTTTATTTCATGCCGTTGCCTCTTCTATCTCCTTAACTATACTTAAATATTTGTGGATATGGGCCATCGTTGAATGTGGTACGGTTTTTGTATGCAATATTTGCTTGGCTAATTTTATGGACAATGAATCAGTTTCAAAGGATTTAGGAATAGGTGGGCCCATGAGGGTGAAAGACATTGATTTGCAGACTATTTTCAAATACGGCGCTATGTTTTACGTTGTGCTCGCCCTCATGGCCGTCCCAACCGGTGTCAGCAGTTACCAACACGGTCTGACCGGTTTTGAACTCCCGGACTTTATTCCCGTACCGGGGGCTGAACAAAACCCGGGCGCGGACGATCCGGAGGGAAATAAAGCGTCACTGGCTGCGGGTGAAGCGCAGATCCGGGAGGCCGGGGGGGACGTCGCCCCCTCGGAAGCGCGGGATGGAGAGGCGGAGAATCCATCGCCCCCCTTTCATGCCCAGATCATGCAAGCGGCCCAAACCTATGATGTGGATCCAGCTCTGATCCGGGCCGTTATCCAGACTGAGTCGGGTTACAATCCCCAGGCCGTTTCCTCTCGAGGGGCCCAGGGCCTGATGCAGCTGATGCCCTCCACCGCCCGTTGGCTTGGAATCGAAGACAGCTTTGACCCGGCGATGAATATCGACGGCGGGGTGCGCTATTTAAAGCTCCTGCTGGATCGGTTCGGCGGCAAGGTCTCGCTGGCCCTTGCGGCCTACAATGCGGGGAGTCGCTATGTCCGCAAGTACAAGGGGGTACCGCCCTTTCCAACCACCCGGACTTACGTAAAAAAAGTGCTAAAGTACCGCGAATTGTACAAAAAGGAGATCCTGGCCCGCAATTCCTAGCGCCAGGCCCATGGCAGTCAGCAGCTCAGCCTCCGGTCAGATAGTCCTTGCCCATGCGCACAAAGGCATCCATCACCAGCCAGGCCCGGGCGCCGAAGATGATATCCTTGCGCCGCAGCAGATCCCCCACCTCGCCGCGGTCCATGAAAAAGACTTCGATGTCCTCTGAATCCTCGTTTCGGCAGGTGGCGGGCGCTCCGTCCACCTCGGCGAACACCATGGCAATGGCCTCGTCCGTAATCCCCGCGGAGGAGAAAACAGGTGGGCTGTGGCGGTATATGCGAACCAGATCCAGGCCGGTCTCCTCATGAAGTTCCCTGCCTGCGG
The DNA here is from genome assembly GCA_964407825.1 of uncultured Desulfobacterales bacterium. Classification (GTDB taxonomy): domain Bacteria; phylum Desulfobacterota; class Desulfobacteria; order Desulfobacterales; family JAFDDL01; genus CAYOXD01. Next base: position 10,992 of record CAYOXD010000024.1, read on the forward strand.
TGGCGGCCAGTTCCTCTCCCGGGTCCAGAAGCCCGGCCGGAAAGCCGTACTGGTAGCCGCCCACGGGGACACGGAACTCCTTGATTACCACCAGTCTGTTTTCCCGCTGATGATAGGGGACGATGATGGCCGCATCGGGCTGCTGATTCAGGCCGGTGACGCATTTGGGCTGCTCCCCCCGGCTGACCATGTGCCAGCGTTTGATATTCCCCCTTTGATCCTCGTACGTGACGGCCACCAGGGTGGCGAATTTGCTTTTGCAAACGACGGATGAATCGATGATTTTCATAATGGTTTCTACCGGGCCCCCTGATACGCGGCCTATACTGCTCCCCTCGTCTGCCAACCGCTGAAATCATCGACAGTGAGCGGTTTGGCGATGTAGAATCCTTGGATGACATCGCATCCCAGATCCCGGAGGACCTTTAACGTTTCCAGGGTTTCCACGCCCTCGGCAACGACCTTGAGCCCCAGGTTGTGCGCAAGGTCGATCGTGGTGCGCACGATCACGGCATCGCTCTCATTGCGCAGCATGTCCATCACAAAGGATTTATCGATCTTGATTTCACTGATGGGCAATCGCTTGAGATAGGAAAGGGACGAATAGCCCGTGCCGAAGTCGTCGATTGAGAATTTGACGCCCATCCTGGAAATGCGGTTGATGGTTTCCATGGCGTATTCCGGGTCCGACAGGATGGTGGTCTCGGTGATTTCGAACAGGAGGGAGGCCGGAGGAAACGACTGGGAAGCCAGCATGCCTGCCACCACATCGGGAAAATCGGGGTCCAGGAGGTTGCGGACCGAAATATTCACGGCGATATTGTAATGAGTCCCCTGGGAGACCCACAGGGCCCCTTGAATCAGTGCATTTCTGAGAACCCAGCGGGTTAGCGGGATGATCAATCCGGTTCTTTCGGCCATGGGGATGAACTCATCGGGCCCCATCATTCCGTGAACCGGGTGATTCCATCGGATCAGCGCCTCCACGCCCAGAATCTGCCCGTCTTTGCAGTCCGTCTTGGGTTGATAGTGAAGCACCAGATCATCATTCTCGATCGCCTGTCGCAACTCGCTGACCATCGTCAGACGATAGGGGCTGTGCTGGTCCAGGCTGGGGTTATACACAACGGCCTCTTTCCCCTCCTGCTTGGCCGCGTACATGGCGATATCTGCATGTTGAATCAGCGTGTCCACGTCATCGCCATGATCGGGATAAACGACGGCGCCGATACTCAGCTGAACATCGATGGTCAGATCTTCCAGGGTGAAGGGCGGCCTGATGGCGTTATGAATTTTCTCCGTCACGACGCTGATGTCGTTGTCGCCGTCGATGGTTTGCAGCAGGACGCCGAACTCATCCCCGCCGAGCCTTGAAAGGGTATCGGATTCGCGAAACAGGCTGTCGAGGCGCATGGCCACCTGCTTGATAAGCCGGTCGCCATTGTAGTGGCCCATGGTGTCGTTGATTTCCTTGAATCGATCCAGATCCAGCAGCAAGACCCCCACCTCGTGCTTTTCCCGTTTGGCGTTCCTGAGCGCCTGAAGCACCCGGTCCCTGAAAAGCACACGATTCGGCAGACCGGTTAACGCATCATGGGTGGCGCCGTGCATGGCCTTTCTCTCGAGGGCCTCGGTCTGTTCCCGCAACTCCTGGGTCTGATCGGCGATCATGGCGCCGGCCTCGTAGGAGAGCAGGGTGCCGGTATACTGCCCCCAAATGGCGAAGATAAACGGCATGGCGTCGAGAAACCAGAGTCCCATGTTCGATACCTGGGACTTGACCAGGCTGGCGAGGCTTATGTCACCGTTCTGGAAATAGGACGAGAGCATTGTGGCGATCAGGATGGCCGCCAGGGAGATGCCGACTCCGAATACGGCGTATCGATTGACTTTGGATTTGAGCAACTGCACATTCAGAGCGAGATTTTGACTTGGAGCCACCATGCTGTCCCCCCGCGACTTCGGTATACCAGGAAGCGGATCATGTCAATTGTCCATCTGCGATTGTTTCATTATCGGCAGTATCGCCATACACTTTAGACGATGTCAATGGGATTTCGCGGATCGGGCAGGGCGATGGATACAAGAGGCGCGCATCGCCTGTCGTGTTTGCCCGGTGACGAGCCGACTGCGGGCAGTTTAACAATCTTGGTCGCTGTTTGCGTTTTTGGCGGTTGTATTTTTGCTTCGGTTGTGGTTGCGGTTGTGACTACGACAACGAGAGGGACAGGGACAGGGGCAATGGTGGGGGGAATTAGGGGTTAGATTCCGCAGGTTCCAACCGTCCACGGGAGGATAGAAAGATCAGTAGTGCGCATACGGCCAGGGATGCGCCAAGGCAGAAGGTGGCCGGCGCGCCGTAGTGATCCCAGAGCCAGCCGGCCAGGGTGCTGCCCATGAGGATGGCCAGGCCCATGGCCATGCTGAAGATGCCGAAGGCGGTGCCCCTGAGATCCTTGCGGGAGGTATCGGCCACCATGGCCGATAAAAGTCCCTGGGTCAGTCCCATATGCACTCCCCAGATGCCGGCGCCAAGAAATACCTGCCACTCGGCCCTCGCGGAGGCGAGCACCAGGTCGGCGAGAACCAGAATCCCCAGCCCCGCCGCCATAATGGCCGATCTGCCCATCCGGTCGGAAAGCCGGCCCGAAGGGTAGGCGGTGAGACAGTAAAAGATATTCATGCAGACCATGATAAGAGGAATGGTGTCCACGTTCATACCGATGCCCCGGGCCCGCAGCAATAAAAAGGCCTCACTGAAGCGTGCCAGGGTAAAAACGGCGGCAAACGCCACCACCCACCAATAGGCGGCGGGGAGCCTGGCGATATCCTGCCGACGCAGCGGTACGCGAGACAGGGGCCTCTTGGCGCGGGCCGGTTCCTTGACAGCCAGGGCCAGGACCGCCACGGCCATCCCCCCCGGTACCACGGCAGCCCAGAATACGGTGCGAAAATCCCCACCGGTCGCCAGCATCAACGCCATCGCAGCCAGCGGGCCCATGAAAGCGCCCGCCGTGTCCATGGATTGCCGCAGGCCATAGGCGGCGCCGAGAAGGTGTGTTCCGGTGGTGTCCGCAATCAGGGCATCCCGCGGTGCTCCCCGCACCCCCTTTCCCACCCGATCCACAACCCGGGCTGAAAAGACCATCCAGACCGACGAGGCTAAAGCGAAAAAGGGCTTGGTCAAGGTACCAAGGCCGTAGCCGGCGAGAGCCAGCACCTTGCGGGACCCCAGCCGGTCGCTCAGGGCACCGGAAAAGAGCCGGGTGATCAGGGCCGTGGCTTCGGCCGCCCCCTCTATCGCCCCCACGGAGATCACGCTTGCGTTCAGTACGGACACCAGAAAGATAGGCAGCAGGCAGTGGATCATCTCCGAAGACACATCCATGAACATGCTGACAACCCCCAGTGCCCAGACAGTCCTGGGGATAGCCTTTAATCCGCTTGATCTGATCGCCATGAAAAAACCGCCTTCTGCTTGCGCTACCTGAGAACAGGATCCATACAGATTATACCCTATCGTTGCAACAATGCCTATCCGGTTTCGATTGCACAAGGTGTATCGGGTTTCGCCCTGGTTAGACAACTAAATATCTATTGCGATTGCGATTGCGATTGCGAGAAGGGCAACGACTACGACTACGACTACGACTACGACAACGACAACGAGAAGGGCAAGGGCAAGGGCAAGGGCAAGGGCAAGGATTGCACCTGGGCCGTGCCGACAGGGAAAGCCGTTCACCGGGCGTTGCTGGCGGCAACCTATCGACAAATGGCACCACCTGCGCTATGCCGGGGGGGGGGGGAGCCGGAAAGGTGCTGTGTTGGAAAATTCAATCATGCCCCGATCATTGAGGGCCGGCCGTACCGGCCAGGGAGGTTTTATGAACCGGACAGATGAGCGGCAGGTGCCCGCCGGCGTCGATCAGGACAAGCCACGGATTCCGCCAGTGGTTCCCATCGTCGGCTACTCGGGCTCGGGGAAAACCACCTTGCTGGTCCGGGTGATCGAGGAGATGACCCGGCGCGGGTACCGGGTCGGCACCATCAAGCACCACCGCCACGAGGTGGAGCTGGACATTCCGGGAAAGGACACCTGGCGATATAAACACTCCGGCGCCGTGGCGACCCTGATCTATTCCGCCCAGCGCATCGGCCTGGTCCGGGATGAGGACCGTGAACCCGGTATCGAGGAGCTGATCTCCCTCATGCCCCGGGTGGATCTCATCCTGATGGAGGGGTACAAGCGGATCGAGAGGGCCAAGCTGGAGGTGTTCCGATCGGATGTATCCGACCAACCGGCCTGCCTGGACGATACGCACCTGGTGGCCCTCATCACCGATACGCCCCTGGATGTGGCCATGCCCCGGTTCTCTCCCCGGGACATTCAGGGGGTGACCGATTTCATCGTGGCCTATTTCCTGAATCGGGCCGTTGCCTGAGGGTCTTGCAGGGTCCTGGCTTTAAGCTTGCCATTCCTTTCACCGTGTGGTATGCAGAGCAATCTCGAACTTATTATTTTTATTTAATAAAACCAAATGCGGCAGGTTGACATGACTCCAGTTGAGTTCACATCGGCGCGAAAACAGTTGAAGAAAACCCAACGGGAAATGGCAGGCATGCTGGGGATTTCGCTCAAGGCAGTGCACAGCTACGAACAGGGGTGGCGGGTGATCCCGGGACATGTCGAGCGTCAGGTACTCTTTCTGTTGGGTTGCGTGACCAAAGGATCGCGGAAGGGCCCCCAATGCTGGACCCTCAACAAATGCCCCCCCTCCCGGAAGCGCAATTGCCCCGCATGGGAGCTGCGATGCGGGCGGCTGTGCTGGATGGTGAACGGTCGGTATTGCCAGGGAACGCTGATGAACAGCTGGAAGGAGAAAATGGGGATCTGCCGGAACTGCGTGGTCATGAAGGGCAGGGGGCTGGATGGAGACTCCTAAATCTTTGGTTGGGATAATCCAAATCGAAATTGGGATCGTCATCGGGATCGAAACGATGGCGCCTTGACATGAGGCGCTTGATGTCAATTGCCATTCGAATAGGTTCCGTGGCCTTTATTAATAGATGAGTGAATATGTTACGCACGATACGGCGGGGGTGTCGGTCGGGCAGGTGGGAAAACACTTTTTTTCCTTCGCCGAGCCCCCGGATGACCTGTTATTGGAGAGCGGCCGGCGTTTCGGGCCGGTGTGCCTGGCATACGAGACCTGCGGCGTATTGAGCGAAAACCGGGACAATGCCGTCCTGGTGGCCCATGCCCTGACCGGAGACTCCCACGTGGCCGGATACTATACCCCCGCCGATCCCAAGCCCGGGTGGTGGGATATCATGGTGGGACCGGGCAAGGCCATCGACACGAACCGGTACTTTGTCATCTGTTCCAATGTACTGGGGAGCTGCATGGGCTCCACGGGGCCCACTTCGGTGAACCCCGCCACGGGGCGTCCCTTTGGGTTGGATTTTCCGATGGTGACCATCGGTGATATGGTCAATGCCCAGAAGGCACTCGTCGATTTTCTGGGCATTGAGCGGTTGCTGTGCGTGGTGGGCGGATCCGTGGGGGGGATGCAGGTGCTCGAATGGTGCATTCGATTCCCGCAACAGGTGGCCTCCGCCATCTGCCTTGCCACCACGAGCCGGCATTCGGCCCTTGCCATTGCCTTCAACGAGGTGGCCCGGCAGGCCATCCTGGCCGATCCCCACTGGAACCAGGGCGACTATTACGGCCGGCGGAAACCGGACACGGGGCTTGCCGTGGCCCGGATGATCGGGCACATCACCTACCTCTCAGATGAGTCCATGCGCCTGAAGTTCGGTCGTCGTCTCCAGGACAAAACCGATTTTTCGTTCAACTTCGACGCGGATTTTCAGGTGGAGAGCTACCTGCGTTACCAGGGGGCGCGGTTCGTGGAGCGCTTCGATGCCAACTCCTTCCTGTACGTCACCAAGGCCGCGGACTATTTTGATCTGGAACGGCAACATGGCGGGGGCTCCCTGGCGGCGGCCTTTTCAAAGGCCCGCTGCCGGTTTCTGGTTGTCTCCTTTACCTCTGACTGGCTGTATCCCACCTACCAGTCCCGGGAGCTGGTCACGGCCATGAAGAAAAACGGCCTGGATGTCAGCTTCTGCCAACTCGAGGCCAAATGGGGCCACGATGCCTTCCTGCTTCCCAATGAACGGCTCAGCCTCATGATTCGGGGGTTCCTGGACCGCAACCTCTCCGAGACGAGGGACTGACTTGACGACACTTCCACCGACCTTGAGATTTGATTTGAAGCTGATCGCCTCCTGGATCGCACCGGGTGCGCGGGTGCTCGACCTGGGCTGTGGCGAGGGCAACCTTTTGAAGTTTCTGATGGATACGAAACAGGTGAGAGGGACCGGCATCGAGCAGGATGAGGCGAAGGTATCCGCGTGCATTGAAAAGGGCCTTTCCGTGCTCCATGGAGACATCAACCAGGAGGTGAGCGACTACGGGGATAAAACCTTTGACTTTGTCATCCTCAGCCAGACCCTGCAGCAGGTGTACGCGCCCGAGGCGCTGCTGCGCAGCATCCTGCGGGTGGGCCGCAGTGCCATCGTCAGCTTTCCGGTCTTCAGTCATTGGGTCTGCCGATTGCAGCTCCTTTTCACGGGCTACGCGCCCGTTACCGGCCAGCTGCCGTATCGGTGGTGCGACACGCCCAATATCAGGATCATCACCTTGAAGGATTTCAGGAAGTTTTCAAGGGATGCCGGGTTTCGCATCATCCGGGAGGTGGCCATTCGGACCGATCCGCGGAGCGAAAGCGGCCGGATCGTGCGTCTGTTCCCGAACCTCCGGGCGGTGTATGGTATTTACTTGATCGGGGAGGGGGATGTTCACAGTGAACAACGGCCCAAAGAGATGTGACATCTCACTATCCGGTGACGTCTTTGGAAAAGGACTGTCTGGTTGGGATTCGTTGTCGAAGTCGGAATCGGAAGCCGATCGGCATCCAGTGGTTCGTGAACGAATTGTGTTTGGCTTTCTATTGTTGCAGCGATATCGATAGCGGCAAGGACAAGGAATTCGACAATGATAAGGGCAAGGGCAAGGACGTCGACAACGACAACGACAAGGACAAGGACAAGGACAAGGCGGGTATATTTCAACATGAGAGATCAACTCTGAGATTGAAGATGCGAGCATCTATACATTTTAACCACACCGCCGGCACGCTTCGGCGGGCAAGACGAAAGGATGCCGATCGCAGCAGGTTGGCATGGAGGGCAACATGACGGATACAGCGATGACGGATCGACAGAGAATCGAGGAGATCCTTTCCATAAAGAAGCGGCTCGGCAAGTCCCTGGTGATTTTGACCCATCATTACCAGCGAATGGAGATTGTCGACCTGGGGGACTACCGGGGGGATTCCTTCGGGCTGTCCCAGAAGGCGGCTGCCGACAGGGAGGCCCGGTACATCGTTTTCTGCGGGGTTCACTTCATGGCCGAAAGCGCCGAGATCCTCTCCCAGCCCCACCAGAGTGTCCAGATTCCGGACATGGAAGCCGGCTGCTGGATGGCCGACATGGCCAACGAGGTGGTGGCCGAGGAGGCCTGGGAGGCGGTCACCGACATCGTGGGAAAAGAGGCGGTGACCCCGGTGGTCTACATGAATGCCGATGCCAGGATCAAAGCCTTTTGCGGCCGGAATGGCGGGATCGTCTGCACCTCCTCCAACGCGGAGCCGGCGCTTACCTGGGCCTTCGCCCGGAGGCCCAAGGTTTTTTTCTTTCCGGACCAGCACCTGGGGCGCAACACGGGCAACCGGATGGGGATGGGGCAGGAGGACATGATCGTCTGGAATCCGGAAAAGCCCCTGGGCGGCAATACGGCCGAGGCCATCGAACGGGCCAGGCTCATTCTCTGGGACGGCTTCTGTCTCGTTCACACCCGCTTCACCGTGGCGGACATGACGGACATGCGGACCCGGTACCCCGAGGCCAGGATCGTGGTTCATCCGGAATGCACCCAGGAGGTGGTGGCCTTGGCCGATGCGGTGGGTTCCACCAGTTTCATCGTAAAATACGTGGAGGAGGCGCCTGCCGGCGCCGTGATCCTGGTGGGCACCGAGATCAACCTCATCGAACGGCTGGCCCGGCAGCATGCGGACAAGACCATTTTGCCGCTGCGCCGCTCACTGTGCCCTAATATGTATAAGATAAACCCGGAAAATCTGCTCGATACGCTCCATCACCTGGGCGAGAAGAACGTGGTCACCGTTGCCGATGCCATCAAGGCCGATGCGCGTCTGGCCCTGAACCGGATGCTGGAATTGACCGGGCCCTGACAGGATGCCTGCAGGTTGCGTTATGGCCGAAAATTTGGCATGAACACGGAAGTCGATTTTTTGGGTTTCTTTTAAGGAAATGGAAACGGCCATGGAAAAGGAGCAGGGTACCGCGGGAGGAAGCAGCCGCAAACCGCCTCTTTTTTTTCTGATTCGCGCCGGTGTGGCGGGGAGGGTGATGATCCTCGCCACCCTTCTTCCGCTCTTGGGCTGCGCCAGTATCATCTCCAGTTACAGCACTCAGGCCACAACGAAAATGGCCGGCAACCTGTCCCGGACCTTCATGAACTACGATGACCTGGCGACGGTGAAGGCAGCCGCGCCAGCCTATCTGTTGATGATGGACACCCTCCTGGCCGGAGACCCGAACAATGAAACCCTGCTCCTGGGGGCGGCCAAGCTGTATACGAGCTATACGTCCGCCTTCGTCAAGGATCCGAAGCGGGCCGCCAGGTTGAGCGAGAAGGGATTCCAATACGCCCTTCGGGCCGCCAGTGATCGATGCCCCGGTCTGCGCGGGTGCCGGAAGATGCCCTTCGGGGAGTTCACCCAGGTCCTGGCCCGCCTGACCCGAGCCGATGTGCCGGTCCTCTACGGTTTGGGCGCGGCCTGGGCCACTTATATAAAGGCCCGGAGCGGTGATTGGAACGCCGCAGCCCAGCTGCCGCGGGTGGAGGCGATCATGAAACGGGTCGTGGCCCTGGATGAAACCTACCAGGACGGTTCGGCCCATCTCTATCTGGGCGTTTTTGCGACCCTTGTGCCTCCGGCCCTGGGGGGGCATCCGGCGGTGGCAAAGCGGCATTTCGAGCGGGCCCTGGAGATTTCCGGAAAAAAGAACCTCATGGCCTATGTCCTTTACGCCAAACATTATGCAAGGGAGATGTTCGACCGGCCGCTCTATGAGCGTCTGCTAAAGGAGGTCCTGGCCGCCAATCCCAAGGTGGACGGCTATGTACTGACCAACATGGCGGCACAGGCCGAGGCCAGGCAGCTGCTGGCGGGGGCGGATGCCTATTTCTAGGCCTTGTCCCCTATTCATTGCTTCATATCAATTTGCAGGGGCGCAGATTCCGTAGCGTCCCCGGACACTGGAGCCGGTAACATGGTACGAAAAAGCGCGTTTCTTATTGCCCTGATGCTGCTTGGGACGATGGGCGTCTGCCAGGCGCATGTCGTGACCTTCAAAATTGCCACCCTCTCGCCGGACGGGTCCTTCTGGATGCGCAAGATGCATCAGAGCGCCCAGGAAATCTATAAGAAAACCAATGGCCAGGTGCAGTTCAAGTTCTACCCCGGCGGGGTGATGGGGGATGACCGGGTCGTGCTGCGCAAGATCCGCTTCGGCCAACTCCAGGGCGGCATGGTGGTCTCGGGCAGCCTTTCAAGCGTCTATCCGGACAACCAGGTCTACAATCTCCCCTTTCTGTTCCGGAACTACGCCGAGGTCGACTACGTTCGGGCGAAAATGGATCCGATTCTTCAAAAGGGGATCGAGAAGGCCGGTTTCGTGACCTTCGGCTTCGCCGAGGGCGGTTTCGCCTATATCATGAGCCAGAAACCCGTGCGTTCTCTGGAGGATCTGCGGCGCCAGAAGGTGTGGATTCCCCAAGACGACCTGTTTTCCGTGGAGATGGTCAAGGCCTTCGGCGTGTCGCCGATTCCCCTGTCCATCGCCGACGTCCGGGCGGGCCTGCAGACCGGCCTCATCAACACAGTGACCACATCGCCCATCGCGGCCATCGCCCTGCAGTGGCAGACCCAGGTGAAATACCTCACCAAAACGCCGCTGCTTTACATCTATGGGGTCCTGGCCGTGGACCGGCGCTCCTTTTCCAGACTGCCCCCCGGCCAGCAGGCCATCGTCCGGGAGGTGATGGGCAGGGCCTTTACCGAAATCGACCATCAGAACCGCATCGACAATGTCAAGGCCCTGGAGGCGCTGCGAAACCAGGGCATCACCTTTGTGGAGGTTCCAAAGGCCGCCCTGAGCCAGTGGCGGCAAAAGGCGAGTGAAGCTACAGAACGGCTGGTCAAAAAGGACAGGCTGAGCCGGAAAATCGTTAACATGGTGGAACATGAACTTGCACAATACCGGCGCCAGCACCCCTGAGCCTCCGGATGAAAAGCCCCTGACGACCCGATTGAGGGGGACGGTGAACGTTCTGTTTCGGCTGGAGGAAGCCCTTCTGATCGGGCTTTTTTCCGCCATGCTGGGCATGGCGGTCCTGCAGATCGTGCTGCGCGTGGCCTTCTCCTCGGGCATCGTCTGGGGCGATGTCATGGTGCGGGTGCTCGTGCTGTGGATTTGTCTTCTGGGCGCCATGGCGGCCACCCGCCAGGACCGGCATATCAACATCGATGTGCTGACCCGCTATCTGCCGAACCGTTTCCGGAGTCTGGTGAGTGCCGTGGTGCGGGCAGGAACCTGTCTCGTGTGCCTTCTCATGGCCTGGGAGGGGCTCAACCTGGTGCGGCTCGATTTCCATTACCGGACCATTGCCTTTGCATCGGTTCCCTCCTGGGTCTGCGAGCTCATCGTCCCTGTGGGATTTTTCGTGATGGGCCTTCGATACGCCTTTCTAACGATCCACTATCTGTCGGGAAAACCAGAGCCGACGCCATGACGGTATTTTTGCTCACAGCCGTTCTGGCTGCCCTTGCCCTTGTGGGGATGCCCCTTTTTGCGGTGATCCTCGCGGTGGCTTTTCTGGGCTTTCATTTCGAGGGGGTGAGTCTGACCGCCGTGGCGGAGGAGTTCTACCGGATCGCCGATACGCCGCTGCTGCTGGCGCTGCCTCTTTTCACCTTTGCCGGCTATACCCTTGGGGCCTCCCGGGCCTCCCAGCGCCTGGTGATGCTGACCCGGGCCTTTCTGGGCTGGATGCCGGGGGGATTGGCGGTGGTGGCCCTTGTGGCCAGCGCCCTGTTCACGGCCTTCACCGGCGCCTCCGGGGTGACGATCGTGGCCCTGGGGGCCCTGCTGTATCCAGCCCTGAACCAGGAGGGCTATCCCGAAGACTTCAACCTGGGGCTGGTGACGATTTCCGGCAGCCTGGGGCTCCTGCTGCCCCCATCGCTGCCGTTGATCCTCTATGGCATCGTCGCCCAGCAGATGGACACCGGACATCCGGTGGATATCACGAATCTCTTCATTGCGGGCCTCCTGCCCGGAGTGATGATGCTGGTGCTCCTTTCCCTCTGGAGCCTCTACACCAACCGTAACTGCAAGATTCCCCTGACGCCCTTCAGTTTCCAGGCTGCCATGAAGGCGGTGCGGGTGGCCATCTGGGAGCTTCCCCTGCCCATCTTTATCCTGGCCGGCATATACGGCGGATTTTTCGCCGTGTCGGATGTCGCGGCCATCACCGCCCTGTACGTTCTGGTGGTGGAGGTGTTCATCCACCGGGAGATCCGCATCTCGGCCCTGCCGGAGCTCATCAGCAAGTCCATGGTGATGGTGGGCGCGATTCTGTTGATTCTGGGCGCGGCCATGGCCTCGACCAACTTCGTCATCGACGCGCAGGTGCCCATGAAGCTCTTTGCGCTGATCCGGGCACATGTGCCCAACCGGATCGTTTTTTTGATGTTGCTGAATCTCTTCCTGCTGGTGGTGGGGGCCCTGGTGGATATTTTTTCCGCCCTCGTGATCGTGGTGCCCCTGATTCTGCCCGTGGCCATCAGCTATGGTATCGATCCGGTGCAACTGGGGATTATATTCCTGGCCAACATGCAGATCGGGTACATCACCCCGCCGGTGGGGATGAATCTGTTCATCGCCAGCTACCGGTTCAATGAACCGGTGGTGCGCCTCTACAAGGCGGCCTTCCCCTTCATGCTGGTGCTCCTTGTGGCCGTTCTCGTGATCACCTACTGGCCGGGGTTGAGTTTGATGTTCATCCGGCCGTGAGATTGAGATAAGGAAGGTTTATGGGACAGAATAACGTGCGGGGCATGCTTTGCCCCAATTGCCGGAAATTGGTGAGTTCGGATGAATCGGTGTGTCCCCACTGCGGTCAGCCCGGACCGGGCGCCTGGTGGCGCAACAACCGTTTCACCCGCGGATTTCGATACGGGGACCAGGCGGTTGTCCTCATCATCTCGGCCAACGTGGCCATGTTCCTGGTGTCGCTTTTGCTAAACCCCAGGCAGATCGGTCTGAGCCCGAATCCGCTGCGGTTTCTGTCCCCGAGCGCATATGTGCTCACATTCCTGGGGGCCACGGGTACCGAACCCATCAACCACTACCACATGTGGTGGTCCCTCCTTGCGGCCAACTATCTGCACGGTGGACTTTTGCACATCCTGTTCAACATGATTGCGCTGTATCAGCTGGCGCCCTTTGTGGTTCGTGAGTTCGGGGTCTATCGCATGTTCATCATTTACACCCTGGGCGGCATATTCGGATTTGCCGTATCCTATCTGGCGGGGGTCTACCTGACCCTGGGCGCTTCGGCCGCCATCTGCGCCCTGATCGGCGCCAGCCTGTTTTATGGCAAGAGCCGCGGGGGGGCTTACGGACAGGCCATCTACCGCCAGGTGGCGGGCTGGGTGGTGGGGATCTTCCTGTTTGGATTCATGATCCCGGGGGTCGACAACTGGGCCCACGGGGGCGGCCTACTGGCAGGCATCGGCCTTGCCTACCTCTTCGGATACAGCGACCGGGTCCGCGAATCCATCGTGCATAAGTACCTGGCGATCGGTCTTGCCGGTGTAACGGGCCTGACCCTGCTCTATGCCGTTGTCACCGGTATCTATTACCGTTTTTTTCTATAGACGTGTCGGGCTTCCCTGTGAACGCGCTATCGCGCGAAATCGTCGGCGTTTCGATAATATCTTGATCTTTCCGGACGATTTCCGTATCTTAATCTCTGGGAAAGACCTCCGGCGTGAATCATGAGGCACCTGATTTTATTAGTCGATCTCTCCGAAATCGCCAGCGTCCCCGTGAAATGGCCTGCCAGGCCGGGAAAGATGATGATGAAAAAATGCCCTTACTGCGCGGAAGACATTCAGGATGAGGCCATCAAGTGCAAGCACTGCAAGGAGTTCCTGAACGTTGTCGGTTCACCCGACCCCGCCGCGGGAGAGACGCCGTGGTATTTCCGGACATCCATCATCGTTGTCGCCCTTCTCACCGTGGGGCCCCTGGCCCTGCCGCTGATCTGGTGGCGGCCCCATACCTCCCTGGCCTGGAAGGTGGGCCTCACCATCGGCATTCTCGTGCTGAGCTGGATGCTGTTTCGGGCCACGATGCAATCCATCCATATTCTCGATTACTATTACCGGATGATGGAGGGAACGTGAGGTGAGACGATCGTTCCCGCTAGTGGTGGCGGTGGTGTATGGGCTGGTCGGGACTCTCTGGATTGTCCTCAGCAGGCGGCTGCCTTGGCTTCTGACGGATGATTCGACGGGTCAGGCCTCCGTATCGATTCCCAAGGGGGCGATTTTCATCGCCCTGATGTCCCTGATGCTCTATGGGCTCATCAAGGGGGGGATATCGGCGATGATGCGTCGGGGGGAAAAGGCATGCCGGGCCGTTTCCCCCTTCTCCTCGGAGGCGATCGAGCAGATGGAGAACGCCCTGGCGGAGAGCGAGAAACGGCTGCAGGACATTCTCAACAGGGCGCCCTCCGTCATCTACGTAAAGGACCTGCAGGGCCGGTACGACTTCGTCAACAGGCACTTCGAGAGACTCTCGGGTTTCAGGAAGAAGGAGGTCCTGGGCCGAACGGATTTCGATCTCTTCCCCCGAGATGTGGCCGTGCAATCGGCGGCAAACGATCAAAAGGCCCTTGAAATGGCCAATCCCCTGGAGACCGAGGAAACGGCACCGGTCGGCAGCGAAATGCACACCTTTATTTCCGCCAAATTCCCCCTATTCGACCCCCATGGCGATGCCTATGCCCTCTGCGGGATTTCCACCGATATCAACGCGCGCAAAAGGGCGGAGATGGAAAGGGAAAGGCTCATCGGGCAGCTTCAGGACGCTCTGGCCAAGGTGAAGCTGCTGTCCGGATTCTTACCCATCTGTGCCAGCTGCAAGAAGATCCGGGATGACAGGGGGTACTGGCAGCAGATCGAGGCCTATATCCGCGAGCATTCCGAGGCGGAGTTCAGCCACGGGCTCTGCCCGGACTGCGTCAGGAAATTTTATGATCGTGCGCCGGGTCCGGCAGGGG
>CAYOXD010000024.1:25594-30912 GCA_964407825.1 uncultured Desulfobacterales bacterium
GACAACGATGGAAGGGTCATCCGGCCAGGGCCAAACGGATCCTGGACAGCACTGCCTTCTGGTGGGGAGTCGGAGCCGACTTTCTTACCGCGATTTTTCTTGCAAGGGCCAGCGCCCTTTTCCGCTCTTCAGGCGCGGGTATCAGAACGGCCAAGGTCCTGAGGCCCTGATTCTCATCGGCTGCAAGGATGCGCGTCTGATCGTGGGCCATGCGCAGGAACGCCTCCCGCGTGAGGTTTTTGAACCCCGGGCTCGACTCCAGGAGCCGCTCATCCTCATAGAGGTCATCCCGATCGATGATATGATCCGCATCCTCCAGGGCCATGATCATGCGGATGACGCCCGCCTCGTACCCGCCCCTTTCCATGGCGTCCTGCCAGCGTCGTGCCAGCTCCGCCTCCATGGCCGCCTCCCGCCGCAGCTGCGCCTTCGGCTCCCTCGATTCCGCATCTTTCCCCCGGCCTGCAGGGAACATCAGCTTCATCATCGGGTTTTCATACAGGGCATAAAAGAGGGCTTCCTCGCATCTGTCCCTGGCCTCCTGCCAGGCTTCAAGCCCGGCAACGACGGTATCCGAAACCCGGTTCTGAAGCGCCAGGAACGGGTTGTCCGCGGCGGCCGGCTTTCTTTCCTTTCGAACGAGGGGCGAGAGGGACCGGAAGGGCCTCATGAAGGGGTTGATCCTGTCAGAGAACAGATACTTGTTGACCCGAAGGGGATGGAGTTGCCGGAGGATCTCGGCCGTGACCGGATTGGAAAACATCCTGACCCAGGGGCTGAAAAAGGTGTTGTAAACCGAGTCGTTCATCTTCGATACGGCCGCTACCCGGCTGAAGTCCGCATCGTTCTGCGCCATTTCGTCCGAATCCTCGTTGAGGGCAATGAGGTCCTCCATGCCGCGTTCCTCGAAGCGGACATCGTAGTCACCGACCCCGGCCTTGCTGCCCTTCTCGACGATGATCATCTCATAGAGACCCGGCGGCAGGGCATTCAAGAGCTCGATGCTCTTTATGATTTCGTTGTGCTCCTTGCGGGCGATCTTGGCGCCGACAAAAATACCCAGATGGCCCACATGCGGGTGCAGCATGTAGACGATCACCTTGCCCTGGCGCCTGATTTCCGAAACGGAAGCGTATTCCTTGATGATCCAATCCAGCGCCTGCTGCGGCGGGGTGATGTTGTCCCCCCGGGAGGCAAAGAGGAGCACCGGTTTTTCGATGTTTTTCAGATTCAGGATCTTTTTTCGATCGAGTTTCAGCTTGCCCGCTTCGAGCTCGTCACCCACGAAGAGGCTCTCCACGATCTGGTGAATTTCATCCCGGGTCATATAGGAATACCCGTCCCACCACTTTTCGAAGGTGAGATATCGGTGCTTTTCCGTGTCGATATTGGCATAGAGATGGTACTGCTTGGCCCAGAGGGTATTGGCGGGGTTGAGGTTTTCGAAGTTCGCTTCGAGCCAGGCCCCGTCGAATATCCCGTTTCCCAGGTCCGAGAGCCACGATGTAAGCCAAATCCCTCCCATCAGGCCGCCGGCATAGCGCATGGGGTTTTTCCCCCGCACCCCGGACCAGTAGGAAAGGGGCGCACCGTTCAATACCAGGGGGCCGGTCAGGTCCGGTCGGTCCGCGCCGAGCAGCGCCACCGCCCAGCCCGCCTGGCAGTTGCCGATGACGGCGGGTTCCGGCGCATCGGGATGGCGTTTGGCCACCTCTTCGATAAACCGGACCTCGGCCTTTTCAACATCCGTCAGGGTTTGCCCGGGCACGGGCTCGGGGTGAAAGAGAACGAAGTATACACTGTGCCCCTGGGCCAGGGCATCTCCTATTTCGGAATCCTTTTTGGAGCCGCCGATGCCGGGACCGTTTCCGGCCCGGGGGTCGATGACCACGATGGGCCGTTTGGCGGGGTCGGCGGCGGTGCCCCTTCCCGGAAGGATGCGGGCCAGATCGTAGTTTACCGGTCTTTCAAGGCGTCTGCCATCGAGGATGATCTCGTAGTCGAAGACCAGCACCGGCGGTTCTCCCTTGCGGATGGTGTCCAGATAGTTGTTTCCCCGTATCCTGAGAACATCCATGAAAAGAACAAGGCGCTGTGTGGCGTCGACGCAATACTCGCACCAGTCGTCCAGCAGGGTGTCGCTCTTGTGCTGGCCGGCGTGACCGCTTTTTTTCATCATGATGGCGTAGCCCTTTCTCGAATAATTCAGTTTTCCTCGTCCGCGGACCCCATACGGCTGTCCATGAGCGCCGCCACGGCACAGGATACCACCCTGGCCTCGACCGGGTCGGACCGGGAGGTGAGGACGATGGGCACCCGGGTCCCCGCCACGAATCCCGCCATCCGGGCGCCGGCCAGGTATTCCAGATCCTTTCCGAGGATATTGCCCGATACCAGGTCCGGCACCACCAGGATATCCACATCCCCCGCCACCGGACTCTTGATGCTCTTGGCCCGGGCGGATTCGGCCGAAATGGCGTTATCGAAGGCCAGTGGGCCGTCCACGATGCCGCCGGTGATCTGGCCCCTGTCCGCCATTTTAGCCAAACAGGCGGCATCGATGGTGGAAGGAATGGCCGGGTTGACCACCTCCACGGCCGACAGAATGGCGGCCTTCGGAACCGCCACGCCCATGAAACGGGCCATGTCGATGGCATTCTGGACGATATGCCGCTTGGTTGTCAGGTCCGGATTGATGTTGATGGCGGCATCCGTTATGGCCAGGAGCTTGGGATAGGTCTTGAGGTCTGCCAGGAATACATGGGAGATGCGTTTCTTTCCCTGCAGATGGTGGGCGAGAATGGGGTGGAGGAATTCATCCGTATGGATGTGCCCCTTCATCAGCGCCTTGACCTCGTTTCCCAGAAGCAGTTCGACGCCCTTTTCCGCCATGGCGTCATCCTTCGGGGCATGGAGGATGCGTAGCGTCCGGGGGCAGCTGATGTCCTTCAGCAGGGCGCGGATGGCGTTCTCGTTGCCGATCAGAATGGGATCGATATAGCCTGCCGCCGCTGCCATGCAGGCCCCCTCCAGAACGTGCCGCTCGTCCGCGTCGATAACGGCGATGGGCAGTGCCGGCAGGCCCCGGGCGGCGGCCAGCAACGTTTCGAAATCCTTGAATTCGATGCTCATGGGGATTCTCCCTTCCTGTCCCTGAAGAGCAGGTCCCTGGCGTGCCGGGCGATCATCAGGTCCTCGTTGGTGTGGATGGTGCGAACCGTGCACGGGCTGCCCGCCATGGAGATGATGTCCTCGTGGGCGTCGTTCTTTACCGGGTCGAGGCGGATGCCGAGATGGGCCAGACCGTGGCAGATCATCCACCTGACCGGTGCCGCCCGCTCGCCGATGCCGCCGGTGAACACCAGGGTGTCGATGCCGTCCAGGGTGGCACTCAGTGCCCCGATATGCTTGCGGGCAATGTGGCAGAAAAGCTCGATGGCCTGAGCTGCATGGGGTTCGGTGGCCCGTTTTTCCAGGAGGACCTTCATGTCGGAGCTGATCCCCGATACGCCCAGGAGCCCTGAGTTGTAGTGGAGAAGCCTTTCCAGCTGGCGGGCGTCGTAGCCCTTTTCATCCATCAGATAGAGCAGAATCCCGGGATCTAGGTCTCCGCTCCGGGTGCCCATCATGAGTCCGCCGAGGGCCGAAACCCCCATGGTGGTGTCATGGGGCCGGCCGTCTTTCAGCGCCGCCATGCTGGCGCCGTTTCCAAGGTGGGCGATGATAACCCTGCCGTGAAGGGCCTTGCCCAGGGCGTTCGAGACATATTCATAGGACAAGCCGTGGAACCCATATCGGTGGATTCCCTCATGGCGGAGGCTTCGCACGAGGGGCAGCCATTTTGCCATCTCGGGCATTGCGCTGTGAAAGGCGGTGTCGAAGCATGCCACCTGCACGAGATCCGGATAGTGCCGCGCCAGGGCGTCGATGCCTTTCAACTCGGCGGGCAGATGAAGCGGCGCCAGTGATATGAGGCCTCTCAGGGTGTGCAGCAACTCCGGTGTGATCCTTTCGGGCGCCACATGGTCCGGCCCTCCGTGCACCAGCCGGTGACCGACGGCATCCGGCGCCGGCAGGTGATGCTCTTCCATGGCCAGGGCGAGCATGGCGCTGACACCATCCCTGTGCGTTGGAAAATCTTCATGCCTGTCGGCCAGTCGGTTGCCCTGGGCATCCTTCAGCCACAACCATCCCCCTGGCAGGCCGATCCTTTCCACCGCCCCTTCAGCCATCAGATTTTCGGATTCGCCAAGGCCGTAAAGGGCGAATTTCATGGATGAAGAACCGCTGTTGATGCAGAGAATAGCGTGTTTCATGGGGCCTCCCTCATCAGTGGGGTCTGTCATGACGCCCTCCCATAACAGGGACGCCTGAGAAAAACAATGCCCGTTTCATTCTTCTGTCTCTCATATCAGTATCAGAATCGCGTCCAGGAAACCATGTCAAGGAGGATCCCGATTTTAATTTGGATCCGGAAATTCCAACTATCTTTGGTTAGTTTAAAGCATTTTACTCGGAAACGCCAAAGATGAGAAGGCCTAAGGAGCGGCATGTATCGGAGTTGGCCAGGCCACGGGAGCGTCATGCATCAGCTAATAGCGACGTTGTATGAACAACAGCGCCAAAATTTTCCTTTAATGGCCGCCTCGAAGCTCTAAAGGGGATTGCAGAAGCCTCCCGGTCCAGCCGGATGCTTGCCTCACGGGCATTGCCCCACACCGGCATCCAATCGGGCTGATTGGCTGGCGGCGGGTTGTTCCAAGACAGGATTGCGCGCACCTGGATCAGCCGCTCGAGGGGACACGGCGCCCGTTTTGGATCGACCGGAAGTGAAACGGTATACGCTAGCCGTTTGCCGCCCCGCCTTGCCGTGGGAGGGGTCTTTGCCTGAAAATACGTCATTCCCATGTCCTGCCAGCTTGCTCCGTTATCGATCGAAAGGTAGAAGCGAACATATTCCAGGCTGTCGGGCTTGTTGGTATCCGTGTCGTAGCCTGAAGGCTGATGGATATATACCACCGCTTCGAGCAGCTTATGTTGGGGATCGTAGCCCAGGGCTCCAAGTTCCTCGTAATAGGTGTTGCTGGAAATCGATACCACGGGAATATACATGCTTTCCCGAAGATTACCGAAATAATTCGGGTTGGCCTGAAGCAGCGTCCTGAATATGGCGCGCTCCTTTGGATAGGCCTGATGCATGATGGCATGGGACTTATTCACTGCGTTTTGTTGTGCCGCATTCATGGTCCAGTCCTTTCGTGAATCGGCCGCATCGGCTGTGGCGATCGCCGTAGCGATGACATGCCGGGTCATGATCC
>CAYOXD010000025.1:0-10779 GCA_964407825.1 uncultured Desulfobacterales bacterium
CTGAGGAAAAACCAATGAATGAAAAGGTCCTTAGCGAATCGAACCAGTATCTGACCTTCCGGCTGGATGACGAGATGTTTGCCCTGGACGTGAATCAGGTCCGGGAGGTCCTGGATTTCAGCACCATTACCAAGGTGCCGCGGGCGCCGGAATTCATGCGGGGGGTCATCAATGTGCGCGGCAGCGTGGTGCCCGTTATCGATCTGAGGCGCAAATTCGGCCTCACCAAGACCGAAAAGACCCTGGACACGCGTATCGTGGTGATGGAGCTGGACATGGACGGCGAGATGACGGTCCTGGGCGCCATGGCCGATTCGGTACACGAGGTGATCGAGCTGGAGGCCGAGCAGATAGAGGCGCCCCCCCGCATTGGATCCCGCTGGCGGACCGAATTCATCAAGGGGATCGGCAAGCGCGGCGAGCAGTTCATCATCATCCTGGATATCGACCGGGTATTTTCCTCCGACGAGTTGGCCCTGGTGGAGGCGTCTTCGGAGGCGGAGGTGTGAGGCATCGGCCAACCGACATGATCGGTGGCGGGAGGCGATGACATGGCGTCCACGCTATCCGCCGAGGTCGCGCGTCCGCCGCTGGGGGGCGCCCCCGGGAACCTGTCCAGCGAGCTCTTCCGGCGTTTCAGCCGGTACATTCAGCGTGAGCTGGGCATCAAGATGCCGCCGGTCAAAAAGACGATGCTCCAGGCGCGGCTTCAAAAACGGCTGCGTCGTTTGGGGATAAGGAGCTTCGCGGACTATTTCGACTACGTATTCAGTGAAGAGGGCCGTGAGGTCGAGCTGCCCCATATGATCGATGTAGTAACGACCAACAAGACCGATTTCTTCAGGGAACCCAGACATTTCGACTATTTGACGCAGACAGTCCTCGTGCGCCTGTACCAGGGCATGGGAAGGGGTGCCCGAAGCCGCATGCGCTTCTGGAGCGCCGGTTGCAGCACCGGTGAAGAACCTTACACCCTGGCCATGGTGTTGAGCGAATTCAAGGAGCGTTGGGAGGACTTTAACTTTTCCATCCTGGCCACCGATATATCAACCCAGGTCCTCAAGACCGCGATGCTGGGTATTTACACCCAAGAGGAGGTGGCCCCCGTGCCGTTCAGCCTTAAAAAGAAGTACCTTCTGCGCAGCAAGGATCATGACAGGGGGCTGGTGCGCATCGCGCCGGAGCTTCGGCGGACGGTCCGGTTCGGCCGGCTCAATTTCATGTCCGAAGATTACGGGATTCCCGACACGATGCAGGTTATCTTCTGCCGCAACGTGATCATCTATTTTGACAAATCCACCCAGGAGCAGATGCTCAACCGGCTCTGCCGACACCTGATGCCGGGGGGGTATCTGTTTATGGGACACTCGGAGACGTTGAGCGGCTTGAAGGTGCCGCTCAAGCAGGTGGCTTCAACCGTTTATCAAAAACAATAGGGGGTCCGGCGGTCTTGCTGGCGTCCTTTTCCCGGATGGCCGGTATGGGATACAGGGAGTCGTGGCAGTGAAGAAAAGAAAATTCAGGGTCCTGATCGTCGATGATTCAGCCGTGGTCCGCCAGACCCTCAAGGAGCTTGTTATATCCGATCCCGATCTCGAGGTGATGGCCACCGCTTCGGACCCGTTTATCGCCGCCGAAAAGATCAAGCAGGAAGTGCCGGATGTGATCACCCTCGATGTGGAAATGCCGCGGATGGATGGGCTGACCTTTTTACAGAAGATCATGAGTCAGCATCCCATTCCGGTGGTCATGTGCTCGAGCCTGGCCGAGAAGGGGTCCCAGTCCGCGCTTCGGGCCCTGGAGTATGGCGCGGTGGAGATCATCGAGAAGCCGAGACTTGGCACCAAACGGTTTTTGGAAGAGTCCCGTATGCGCATCTGTGATGTGGTGAAGGCCGCGGCCCTGACGCGGGTGTGCAAGGTGCCGCCCCAGCGGCAGATCGAACCGAAGTTGACGGCCGATGCGGTCCTGGCCAAACCCAGGTCCAAGGCCATGATCAAGACGACGGAAAAGGTGGTGGTCGTCGGCGCCTCCACCGGCGGTACCGAAGCCCTGCGCGTTTTTCTGGAAAAGCTGCCGCTGGATTGCCCCGGCGTCGTGATCGTTCAACACATGCCCGAGAAGTTTACCACCACCTTCGCCCAGCGTCTGGACAGCCTGTGTCGGGTGAGTGTGAAGGAGGCGGCCAACAACGATACGATCCTTGGCGGCCGGGTGTTGATCGCGCCGGGCAACTATCATCTTCTGCTCAAGCGCAGCGGGGCCCGCTACTATGTGGATGTCAAGGAGGGGCCGCTGGTCAGCCGCCACCGGCCGTCGGTGGATGTGCTTTTCCGGTCGGCGGCCCGCTATGCGGGCGCCAATGCGGTGGGGGTGATCATGACGGGCATGGGCGACGACGGGGCGCGGGGCATGTTGGAGATGAAGGAGATGGGCGCCTATACCATCGCCCAGGACGAGGCCTCCTCCGTGGTGTTCGGCATGCCCCAGGAGGCGATCAAGCGCGGGGCGGTGGACAAGGTGCTGCCCCTGGAGCGCATTGCCGCCGAGGTGATACGGCGATGCAGCCCGTAATGACCTGACATTTTTCCGCCCTGTTCCCGGTAGGGCGGTGCGGTCTGTGACGGTCATGACAAAGAGAATCGTCAGCATTCACATTGGGCAGCTCCATGCCAGCAGGAATCCGGTGATTATCTACACCTTGCTGGGCTCCTGTGTGGCGGTGTGCCTGTTCGATCCGGAGGCCAAAATCGGCGGAATGAACCATATCCTCATGCCGGGGTATGTGGATTACCGCCATGGGGGCGTGGCCGGGCGCTATGGAGACAATGCGATCCGGATGCTGATCAAGCGGATCGTGAACCTGGGCGGGAGCCCCGAACGACTGGTGGCAAAGGTGTTCGGCGGCGCGCATATGTTTCACGAACTGTCTGTGGACGACAGCACCGGCATAAAAAACGCCCGGGGTGCCGTTGCCTGCCTGAAGGCGCGACAGGTGCCGATCCTCAACTGGGATCTCGGCGGCACCGATACCCGGAAGATCTTCTTTCACTCGAATACCGGAGAAGTTTTTCTCCAGCGGGTGAGACCGAGCGCCCGACAGCGGAAGCAATGGGATCGGAATCGTATGGTTGGATAGGGTTATTTTATTCTGTCTGGGGCCTATATCTTGACAAAAAAGCGGGGGTTTGCCATAAGGCCGACTCAATATAACAAGTCCCTATCTTTTTCCTGTTACAAAACGTTTGCGGCCGTCCCCCGGCCTGACCGACCCGTCGCGGCTCCGGAGCCCGCTGCACGCACGGATCGTCCCGGACCGGTGAGCTGGGAGAGAAACGCACCCAAAAGCGAAGGAGCTATATTATGGCGTGGTACTACAGGGATGGAGAGCAAGTGAACGGTCCAGTCGAAAAAAATGAACTGCAGAAGCTGATCAATTCCGGACGTATTGACCGGCAAACCCTGGTCTGGAATGAGGCCACGAGCCAATGGTGTCCCCTTGGGGAGATGGTGAAGGGCAGCGCCAGTGACGGAGCCAGCCACCCCCCGCCGGTGCCGGAGCCGCCACCGGCCGTCACCGGTCAGGACGTGCCCGCGGAGGCGGCGGAAACGGCTCCGGCCGTGACGGTCTGCTCCCAGTGTGGCCGCTCCTTTCCCAAGGATCAGGTGGTCATGTTCGACAATCGGGTGATTTGCGCCGCCTGCAAGCCCCTTTTCGTTCAAAGGCTCAAGGAGGGCGCCGGCTTGCCCGGCCAGTTGCGATATGCCGGTTTCTGGATCCGCGCTGCTGCGAAAATCATCGATTTGCTGATCTGGTTTGTTATTGTAATGGTAATCGGCTATTTCGTTGGGATGCTTTTTCGCTCAGTGGTCGGGCACACCCAGAACAGGGAAGCCTTGTACGGGGGGCTTTTCCTCATATTCCTTATCCAGCTGCTCATCCGCATTATCATTGTAGCCAGTTACAATACCTATTTTATCGGACGGTTCGCTGCGACCCCCGGAAAGATGGCCTGCCGGATAAAGGTGGTGACCCCAGAGGGGGGCAGAGTGAGCTATCCCCGGGCACTGGGCCGGAATTTCGCCGAGTGGCTGAGTTCCACCTTCACCCTGACCATCGGCTATATCATGGCGGGTTTCGACAGTGAGAAGCGTGCCCTGCATGACCGGGTGTGCAGCACCCGTGTGGTATACAGATAAACCGGAGGAGTCTCACATTGATCGCCTGCCCAAAGTGCCATACCCTTCAGCCTCCCGCCCATATCAATACCGGAGCGCTTCTGGCTTGCCCTGGATGCGGGGCAACGCTCCGCACGGATGTCTTCAAGGCCTTTGCGAGATCGGAGGGGCAGGGGGAAGCGGCAGCCAACGATCCGTCGTCAGACCGGGCCGAGTGCTTCTACCATGCCGGGAAAAGAGCCGTCTATGCATGCGATGGATGCGGCCGTCTGCTCTGTTCCCTGTGCCGGGTGGAATTGAGCGGTCGCAACCTGTGCATGCGCTGCCTGCAGGCCGGAAGGGATCAGCGGAAGATCGATTCCCTGGAAAATCAGCGGCTCCGAAACGACAACATTGCCTTGCTCTTGGCTTTCTTGTCTGCGATCACGGTGGTTTTTACCCTTGTGACCGCGCCAGTGGCGATCTATTTTACCGTGCGCCACTGGCGGGCGCCGGCGGGGGTGTTGCCGCGGCCGATCATGAAGAGCATTCTGGCCCTCTTGATGGCAACCGGCCAATTGACCGGCTGGGTTGTTTTTTTCCTTTACCGCCTTGGGTAGCCGGAGAAGATGTTCATGGCGCGCAAACCAAAAGCATACAGGAAGATGGCGAGAGCCGGTCTCACCCAGTTCCCCAAACGATCCCTGTGGCAGGGGGCCGATCACCTGCTGTGGGTGGAAAACGGCATCGTCCATGATCAGTACAAGCGTTTCTATTTCAAGGACATAGAGGCGCTTATCCTGCGGGAAAACAACCGCCGGCTGTCCTGGGCGATAGGGTGGGGGGCATGCCTCGCCCTTTTCGGCATCATCTGCCTCCTGAGCCGGAGGCCCAGCCATGGGTCGGGGTTCATGGCGGTTCTCAGCGCCGTCGCGCTCGGAGTCAACTGGTGGAAGGGACCCGGCTGCGCGGTGTATCTTCAGACCGCCGTCCAGGTGCAAAGGCTCACCAACCTGGTCCGGGTTCCAAAGGCCCTAAAGGTCATGGATAGAATCAGGGCGGCCGCCGATACGGCCCAGGGGGTGTTGGTCGAGACCGACCTGGCCTCCATCGGATCGTCAAAACGGATCGAGCCGGACGGTCTCGGGGCGGTTAAGACCGGTGAAGCCCGATCCGCCGCCGAAGTGGAGGCCTACAATCCGCTGTTGCACCGGATTCTGTTTGGCCTCTTGTTTTTTTTCGGACTCCTCAGGGGGGTACAGTTGTGGGCCAGGTCGATCCCCCTGGCGGCGGTGGATTTGTACGCCATAGCCTGCACCTTTGTGCTTGCCATCGTCGTTCTGGCCCGTTGGCATGGCAATGTGAAGGGCACGGTGCTTTCCCTTGCCAGTTGGCTGACCCTGGTTTTCGCCATTCTTCAGGGTTTGAGCGCCTATGTCATGTTCATTATCGCCTCCATGCGTCACCCGGATCTGGCCTTTCGCCAATGGGCAATTTTTAGGGCCTTTTTAGGACTTCGCGTGGGAGATGGGCCCATGGTCTGGGGCATTGCCGTCGCCGCCGCCGTGATCAGCGTGGGACTGGGGCTGCTGGGATGGATGGCGACGCTGGGGAGGAAAAGCGGCCCTCTGGTGGGGACCCCAAGGAACTCCGCCGGCGCTGACGGACCCGTGCGGGAAGGGGAGGCCATCTCCCTATGACGGATGTGAGCCGACAGCGCTGCAGCCTGCATGCCGACCGGGAGGCGGTGGTTCGGTGCCCCGTGTGCCGTGGGTTTTTCTGCCGGGAATGCGTCACCGAGCATGAGGATCGCATGCTGTGCAACCGATGCCTGACCCGGATGACGGATCGGGCAACGACCGGCGGTGGCGGCCGATTTCTCTTGCTGGGAGTCGCGCTGCAGGGCGCAACGGGATTTATCCTGTTGTGGATAGCCTTTTCCCTGATAGGCCGGATGCTCCTGTCCATTCCCAGCTCCTTTCACGAGGGCACCATCTGGCAGGCCGGATGGTGGAAGTCCCCATGAGCCATCGGACGGACCGCGACACTCCCGGCGCCCTGGAACTGGCCGAACAGGCGGTGCGGCTGCTGCGTCAGAGGGGCGGTACCGCCCTGGCCTGCTACTATATCGGTGTCCTGCCCTTTTTGTTGGGACTGCTCTATTTCTGGTCGGACATGAGTCGCGACCCGGATGCGGCGGGGTACGGCGCACCGGCCGCCGCCGGCATGGCGATCCTCTTTATCTGGATGAAGCTGTGGCAGGTGCGTTTTTGCAGGACCCTGTGGTGTGTTCTTCAGGGAACGCCGCCGGAACCCTGGAGCTGGCGACGGACGTGGGTCACGGCCGCCCGGCAGGCGGCCCTGCAGGCCACGGGGACCGTTGTGCTCCCCCTGGCCTCGGTGATCCTGGTGCCCATGGCCTGGGCCTATGCCTTCTATCAGAATCTGAGCGTGATGGATGGCCCGGATACGGGCGGCCTGAAGGATCTCTACCGGAACGCCGCGGACCAGGCCCTGCTCTGGCCTGGATCCAACCATCTGCTGCTGACGCTGATATCGGCCTTCGGTCTGTTTGTGTTCGCCAACGTGGTGGTGGGAATGATGATGCTGCCCTATCTGCTGAAATGGTTCCTTGGCATCGAAACCACCTTCACCACCGGCGGTCTTCATGCCGTTGTCAACACCACCTTCCTGGCGGCGACCTGTGCGGCAACTTACCTGTGCCTGGATCCCATCGTCAAGGCGGCCTATACCCTGCGCTGTTTTTACGGCCGATCGCGACGCACGGGGGATGATCTGCGCGCCGCGATACAGCCTTTAATCATCGCCGTGCTGCTGATCGCCCTGGTGGTAGGGGGCGCAACGGGCAGGTCCTGGGCCGCCCCGTCCGGGGCTTCAGCACGGCCCGAGCGGTCGAGCGCCCCCCCCGGGCAGGAGGCCATGGCGAAGTGGAACCGGGCCATGGATCAGATTCTGTCCCAGCGGCGATTCGCCTGGCGAATGCCCAGGGAAAAACACGTCAAGGCACGGGGGGAGAGAAGGGGCTGGTTCTGGAGCTCCCTCCACTGGTTGAAGAAGAAGATCGAGGCCGCCTTCGAGGCGGTGGACGCCTGGTTGGATGCCCTGTCCCGATGGCTTAGAAAGATTTTTCCCCAAGGGCAGAAGACCGAAGCTGCCGGGACCGACTGGTCTGCCGTTACCCGGATTGTTTTTTACTTGATCGGTGCTGGCCTGTTGATTTCTTTACTGCTGTCCATTCGGAACCGGCTGCGCCATGGCCGTATACTGCATGGGACCGAGAAAAGCGGTGCCGCCGAGACGGTCATCGATTTGAATGATGAGAATCTTACCGCCGACGATCTACCGAGGGAAAAATGGCTTGCCCTGGCCCGGGAAATGATGGCGCGCCGTGAGCTGCGTCAGGCCCTGCGCGCCTTTTACCTCTCGCTTCTGGCCCAGTTGGGGGATCAGGGCCGCATCGTTATCGCCCGGTACAAGTCCAATCGGGATTACCGGGGGGAACTGGGCCGTCGCTCCCACAGCGAACCCGAACTGGTGGCGCTTTTCGACCGGTGCGTGGCCGCATTCGAACGCGCCTGGTACGGGATGCACCCGGTGGCCGAGGATCAGCTGTCCCTGTTTGTTTCGGATCAGGAAAGGATCTGTCTGCTTGTCCAACCATCGACCCTACATTAGGTGGATCGCCTGCCTGTGCGGGCTTCTCTTCATCGCAGGGATGGGCCGACTTTTCTGGCTGCGGTTCGAAGTCGGCGATCTCTATCCAGCCTACTCCTCGCTCCGATGCGATCCGTTGGGGGCCGAGGCCCTCTACGAGAGTCTCGGCGAGGTGGACCCGGGGGGCGTCCACCGCAATTTCACCCCCCTGGACCATGTCAGCCTCGATCCCGCAGCGACATTTCTGGTGTGCGGATTGACCGTTAGCCCCGGAGCCCTGGCCGTCCCCCGGTGGAAACCCCTTCTCGATGCCGTGGCCGCGGGCGGCGGGCGTCTGGTGGTCACCTTCAGCGCCGCCGCCATGGACCGGAAGGCAGAGACGGACGGGGGGCAGCCGACACCGCCCGGCCACCAGGAGAGCGACCATGTCACGGGTTCGAAAGACCCTGGGGGGACGGACGATGGCGGCGTCGCCTGCGGTCTCTGGGGTCTGGGCCTGATCCTGCTCCAGGGCGGGAAGGACGGTGGGAACGCACACCGGTGCCCCGGGGAGCCGGACTGGCTGCCTGGGACGCTCATCCGGCGTTCCCCCCTTTATTTCGAGCTGATGGATTCGTCCTGGCGGGCCGTCTATACCGCCGGAGACCGGGTGGTGGTGGCGCAGCGACCTTGGGGCAGGGGTGAGGTGGTCATGGTGGCCGACAGCTATCTTTTCAGTAACGAGGCCCTTCGCTACAGCAGGTCCCCGGGCTTTCTGGCCTGGGCGCTGCCGCCTCGAGCGCCGATCGTGTTCGACGAGATCCATAACGGTCTTTCCAGGCAGCCGGGCCTGGCCGGGCTCATGCGAAAGTACCGGCTACACGGGGTGGTGCTGACCCTGGCCCTGCTGGTGTTGCTTACCATCTGGCGCCAGGGCACGGTCTTTGTCCCCCGGGTCGGGGACCCCGTGTCGGGAGAATCCGAAATCGCCCTTGGCAGGGACGCCACAGCAGGCTGGATCAGCCTGCTGCATCGGCACATCCCCCCGAGGGACCTGCTATTCGTTTGCCATGAGGCATGGCGCTCCAGCGCGGCCGCGGACCGGATCCCCGGGGAGCGCGCGGAGCATGTGGCCCAGCTCATCGTCGCCTATCGCGCCGACCCGCGCCACCAGCAGCCCGCGGCCGTTTATCGCTCCATTTGTAAAACGCTCAAACAGGAAACTTCATCATGACCCTTCAGACGGACACATTGAAAGAGGTACTGGCGGCCGCCAAGCAGGAGATCGCCAAGGTGATCATCGGGCAGGAGGCGGTCATCGACAGCGCCCTGATCGCCATTTTCACCAACCATCACGCCCTGGTGGAGGGGGTCCCCGGCGTTGCCAAGACCTTGTTGGTGCGCACCCTGGCCCATGTGCTGGGCTGTGAATTCGGGCGGATCCAGTTCACCCCCGATCTCATGCCGGCGGACATCACCGGCACGAACGTCTTCAGCCTGCAAAAGAACAGCTTCGACCTGGTGAAAGGTCCGGTCTTCACCACCTTTCTGCTGGCGGACGAGATCAATCGCGCCCCGGCCAAGACCCAGGCCGCGTTGCTCCAGGCCATGCAGGAGCGTGCCGTCACCATCGATCGCCGAACCCATGTCCTGGCGGAGAACTTCACGGTTTTCGCCACCCAGAACCCCATCGAATACCAGGGGACCTATCCCCTTCCCGAGGCCCAGGTGGATCGGTTCATGCTTAAGATCTCCATGGGCCATCCGGAGCGGGAGGAGGAGCTGACCCTGGCCCAGAGGATGCTCGGGGACCAGTCTCCCGAGGACGTGCTGAAAAGCGGTGCCGTGAAGCAGGTGATCGGCCCGGAGGTGCTGCTGCAACTGCGCAAACAGCTGGAGGGGATCCGGATCAAGGAGGAACTGGTGGCCTACCTGGTGGATCTCGTCCGCTGGACCCGGCGGCACGAGGGGGTGCTGGTGGGCGCCGGGCCCAGGGCCACCCAGGCCCTGCTGCTGGGAAGCCGCGCCGCCGCCGCCCTGGCCGGGCGCGATTTTGTTACGCCGGATGATATCAAGGCCATGGCCCTTCCCGTGCTGGGGCACCGGATCATCCTGCGGCCGGAGTATGAAATCGAAGGGCTGTCCATCGGCGAGGTGATCGATCGGATATTGCAGGAGGTTACCGTCCCGAGATGATCGTTCCCAGACTGCGCCTGATCCTGCTCACCGCCGTGATGCTGCTGCCGGCCTCGGCACTGGCCGCCTGTTTTCCCCGGTGGACCCCCGCTGCGGTGGGCCTGGCCGTTCTGTGGACGGTGACGGCCCTCATCGATGCGGCTTCGGGGGACGGCCGTTTCAAGGGGCTGGCCGTTTCGGTGCCGGATATCGTCAGACTGACGGTGGATCGGGAGGCCGCAATTCCCCTGGAATGGATGAAACCCGGCGGCCCAGAGCTGACCCTGCGTCTGGGGCTTGTGATGCCGGCGGCCCTGGCGGCGGGGCAGATGGATCTGTATGCGCGGATGCCGGCGGACAGCGAGCGGATTCGGGTGACATGGCCCTGCAGGGCCCTGCGGCGTGGCCGTTTTCCCCTGGACGGGTGCGTCGCCGAGCTGCCGACCCGCTGGGGCCTGTGGGCGAAAAGGCGCCGGTTCCCCCTGGACTGCGAGGTTCGGGCCTATCCCAACCTGAGGCGGGGCCAGACCCAGCTTCTGGGGCTCTTCAGTCGTCGCGATCAGGGCCTGCGTCTCCTGCGACGGGTGGGCAAGGGCCGGGAGTTCGAGCAGCTGCGGGACTATCTGCCGGGGGACAATTATGAGGATATCGATTGGAAGGCCACGGCCCGTCGGCGTCATCCCATTACCCGGGTGTTTCAGGTGGAGCAATCCCAGGAGATTTACCTGGTCCTGGACGCCTCCCGGTTGAGCACCCGCAGCGCCCCCCACCTTCGGGAGCGGCGCCTGGGGG
>CAYOXD010000025.1:10879-29605 GCA_964407825.1 uncultured Desulfobacterales bacterium
GGGGGAGGAGGTTTCCGGGCATCCTACATCCATCTTCGAGCGTTACGTCATGGCGGCCCTGGTGATGGCCCTCGCGGCGGATCGTGCGGCGGACCGTTTCGGGCTCCTTGTCTTTGACACCGGGCCTGATTGTTTCATCCGGGCCGGCCGGGGCAGGGCCCATTACAACGCCTGCCGGGAGGCGCTCTACAACCGGATGCCCCGGCTCGTATCGCCTGATTTCGATGAGCTTTTCACCTTTATCGGCACCCGGATACGAAAGCGCGCCCTGTTGGTCTTTCTGACGCATCTGGACGATCCGCTCCTGGCGGAAAATTTTCTCAGTGCCATGCGACTGGCCGGCCGGCGCCATGTGATGATGGTGAACATGTTCCGGCCGCCGGGGGCCTGGCCGCTCTTTTCTTCACCGGATGTCCGCGGGGACGCCGGCATTTACGAACATCTGGCGGGGCACCAGCTCTGGAGCTCGCTCAACGACACACGCCGCAAACTGCGTCAGTATGGAGCCGGGTTCGCATTGCTTGATCATGAACAGCTGTGCAGCCAGCTGGTGGGGCAGTACCTGGACGCCAAACAGCGGCAGATCCTGTAGAATCATGATTATCGATCTTGAAAAATTCATTAGCGCGGAGCGCCCCTACTGGCAGGAGCTGGAAGGGATGATGACGCGCCAGGAGCAGGACCCCTACCGGCGCATGGACTTCAATGAGATCCAGCGCCTGCACTATCTCTACCAGCGGGCTTCGGCAGACCTGGCCAAGGTCAACACCTTTTCCGCCGAGCGGGACATGCGCCACTACCTGGAAACCCTGGTGGGCCGGACCTACGGGGTGATCCACGGCGCCCGGCGCCAGGCGGTTCGCTTTTCGCCGTTTCGGTGGTTTTTCCACACCTTTCCCAGCACCTTCAGAAGGCAGTGGAAGGCCTTCGGGGTGGGGGTGAGCGCCATGATGCTCGGCTGCCTGTTCGGCGCCACGGCCCTGTTGGTCGATCCGGGGTCCAAGCCGGTGCTGCTGCCCTTCAAGCATCTTCAAATCAGTCCCGCCAAGCGGGTGGCCCAGGAGGAAAGCGCCGCCGCCCACCACGAGGAGGGGGGACCGAAGGGCACCTTCTCCGCCTTCCTGATGACCCATAACATACGGGTATCCATTCTGGCGTTGGCCCTGGGCATGACCTGGGGGCTGGGTACGGTCCTCCTCCTGTTTTCAAACGGCGTGATATTGGGGGCCGTGACGGCCGATTTCGTCCATGCCGGCCAGAGTGCCTTTCTCGTGGGATGGCTGCTGCCCCATGGCGCCGTCGAGATTCCCTCCATTCTGGTGGCCTCTCAGGCGGGCCTGATTCTGGCCGGTGCGCTGCTGGGCCGTTCCATGGCCTTGCCCCTGGGCCGGCGGTTGCAGGCCGTGGTGCCCGATGTGGTTACCCTGATCGGCGGCGTTGCGGTGATGCTGGTTTGGGCGGGCCTGGTGGAGGCGTTTTTCTCCCAATACCATGAGCCGGTGCTGCCCTATGCCGCCAAAATCGCCTTCGGCCTGGTGGAACTTTCCCTGCTGGTCCTGTTTTTCAGCTTCGGCGGCCGGTCCGGCGCGCGAGGGGCGGAAAGGCGGGAATCGCGATGAACCCAGCTGATTCATTCCAGGGGCCGGTCGATCACCGGCTGACCATTCGAACGCCCGAAGGGATTGCCTTTTCCCTGCCCCTGGCCGGGCCCTTCAGTCGCTTTGTAGCCTGGCTGGTGGACATTAGCTGCCTGGCGCTGGGCAGTAAATTGGCCTCGATAGTTACGAATCTGCTGGGGCTGATCAGCCTGGACCTTTCCCGGGCGATTTCCCTGATCCTCTTCTTTGCCATCAGCATCGGCTATGCCATCGCCTGTGAGTGGTACTGGCAGGGCCAGACCCTGGGGAAGCGGGTGATGGGACTTCGGGTCATGGATATTCACGGGCTTCGCCTGCGGTTCAGCCAGGTGGTCATCCGCAACCTGCTTCGGACCGTGGACAGCCTGCCACTGTGTTATCTGCTGGGAGGGGTGGTGCTTCTGGCAAGCCGCCAGGGCCAGCGTCTCGGCGACCTGGCCGGCAATACCGTCGTTGCGGCTACCGGCAGGCTGGCCGAACCCCGGCTCGATCGTGTCCTGGATGAAACCCACTATAATTCCCTGCGGGCCCATCCGCATCTGGCGGCCCGGCTTCGGCAGCGGATCGGGCCCGCGGAGGCCGAGCTGGGCCTGCGGGCCCTCCTCAGGCGGGAGGATCTGGAGCCGGAGGCCCGGGTGGCCCTTTTCAAAAGCTTGGCATCGCACTACAAACGGCGGGTACCCTTTCCCGAGGAGGATGTCAGCACGATCTCCGACGAGCAGTATGTCCGAAACGTGGTGGATGTGCTCTTCAGGAAGTGAGATATCCTTTCAGCGCCTTTTCTCCGGCCTCGTTCAGGGTATACTTGGCCACATTCGCTCCGTCTTCCCGCTGGACCCGATTCCGGTCCATCAACCCCATCTCCACGAGTTTGCGGAGCCTCCGCTTGTATCCCGAGGTGGAAATTTTCAGGATCTGAGCTGCCGTAAGGCAGTGCAGCTCGCCGGGCAGACGGTGCTCGCAGGTCCCGGCGCAGACGGTTGATTCCTTCTCCTTGACAAGCCGCATCACGGCCACCAGGTCGTCGGTCAATTCCTCTTCATTCATGATGTTGCGCTCCTTGACACATAAAGCTTGAAACTTCCGGCGTTGCCGGGTTAGGTTTTACCTCATCTATAAAAAGTTAATCTCCGGGGCCGGCCGGTGTCAAGACCGCTCGCTCCGGGCCGGGTCTCTGGAGGGGGGAACATGGCCGATGTCCACACTGCCCAGCATGCGCCGATGATGGAAGATACCCACGAATGGCTGCGGATGAACTGCGCAAAGAAGCTGGTGGATAAGGATACGGCCGTTTCCAGAATCCGCAGGGGCAGCCGGGTCTTCATCGGCACCGGGTGCGGGGAACCCCAGACCCTGATCCATGCCATGATTGCCGATATGCGCCTCCAGGACATCATGCTGTATCAGATGATGTCCTTTACCCTGGCGCGCTACATCGATGAGGAATCGTTTCGGAAGCGCTTCCTGCTCAAGCTCTTCTTTATCAGCAATCCCATGCGAAAGGCCGCTTTCGAGGGCTGGATCGACTACATTCCGGCCTATCTGTCCCAGATCCCCGAGCTTTTCAGGAGTCAACGCATCGGCCTGGACGTGGCCCTGGTCCAGGTCAGTCCGCCGGACCGGTTCGGGTATTGCAGTCTCGGCGTCTCCGTGGACATCACCCGGGCGGGCATGGAGGCGGCCCCCATCGTTATCGCTCAGGTGAATCCCCGGATGCCCCGGACCTGGGGGGACAGCTTCGTGCATGTGGATGACATCGATCTAATGGTGTGGTGCGAGGAGGACCTGGTGGCAACCCATCCGGGCAGCCAGGACCCGGAGGTCATCCGGCGGATCGGCCACTACGTCTCCCAGCTGGTGGACGACGGCGCAACGATCCAGATCGGCTTTGGAAGCCTTCCCTATGGCATTCTGGAGTACCTGGCAGGGAAAAAGGACCTGGGGGTGCATACCCAGGTCGTCACGGACGCACTGATGCACCTGATGGAAAAGAAGGTCGTGACGAACCGGAAAAAGACGCTACTGCCCGGCCGCGTGGTGGCCTCCCTGTGCATGGGCTCCCGGGATCTCTATGAATATGTCAACGACAACCCGATCTTCTATTTTCGATCCTCGGAATTCGTCAATGATCCCACCGAAATCGCCAGAAACGACAATCTGGTCTCCATTAGTTCCGCCCTGGAGGTGGACCTCACCGGCCAGGTTTGCTCCGATTCCTTGGGGTACCTGTTTTTCAGCGGCATCGGGGACCAGGTCGATTTTCTGAGGGGAAGCGCTATGTCCAAGGGGGGCTTTTCCATCATCGCGCTGCCCTCCACCGCGCGAAACCATGCGGTCTCACGCATCGTCCCCCACCTGAGTGAGGGCGCAGGGGTGGCCACCACCCGGGGGGATGTCAATTTCGTCATCACCGAATACGGCATCGCCGAACTGCATGGGAAGGGCATCTATCAAAGGGTCATGGAGCTTGCCCAGATCGCACATCCCAAGTTCAGGGAATCCCTGATCGATTTTGCAAGGAAGCGGCACTACATCTTCTCGGACCAGCTGCCGCCGGCCCAGGAGGATCTGCTCTTCCTTGAGGGCTATAAGAGCGTTGAAAAATGCAGGAACGGCCGGATGCTGGAATACCGGCCGCTTCTGCCATCCGATGAGTTTGCCTTTCGGAATTTTTTCTACTCCCTGCAGTCAAACACGGTCTATTACCGTTTCTTTTACAGGATGCAGCTCTTTTCCCATGAGGTGATCCAGAAGCAGTACGCCAATGTGGATTACCGCAAGCGGATGTCCCTTATCGCCCTGCGCCAGCACCGGGGACATAAGGAAATCGTGGGGATCGGCTCCTATGTTCCGGCCGAGGGCCACATGGCCGAGGTGGCCTTCGTGGTTCGCGAGGATCATCAGTGCCTGGGGATCGCCTCCACCCTGCTGGACAAGCTCGAAGCCATCGCCAGGGAAAACGCCTACCGGGGATTCCGGGCCACGGTGCTGAGGGACAATCAGGCGATGATCCAGGTCTTTAAAAAGCGATATCCTTCTGCCGTGATCGATGTGGGAAGCGGCGGAGAACTGACCGTCCTCATGCCGTTTCCGGCCAAACGGCCTGGCCCCGGCCCCCGTCAGGGGCGATCCCGGGAGCCGAAAGGATGAGCCGGAAGCACACGGCCTCCATGGCGATCGGGTCTGCGGCGTGGAAGGGGCTCATTCGCGACGGCGGCGCCAGGCTAGGGGTTCCGGTGACGGGCCGCCAGCTGGAGCTTTTCGCCAGCCATGCCGCGATACTCCTGCACTGGAACCGCCGGACGAATCTCACCGCCATTACGGAGCCCCGGGCCGTTGCCGTCAGGCACGTGCTGGACAGTCTGGCCCCCCTGCCATGGCTTCCGGAGCGGGGGGCGCTTCTGGATATCGGCTCCGGCGGCGGGTTTCCCGGTCTGGTGCTGAAAATCGCCCGCCCGGCGCTGTCGGTCTCCCTGATCGATGCTGCCAGAAAGCGGGTCAGCTTCCTTTCCCATGCCATCCGAAGCCTCGGCCTCGAGGATGTAACGGCCTGTCACGTCCGGGCCGAGGCCCTTGAAAGGCAGACCCAGGGGACACGAGGCTTTGACGTGGTCATCTGCCGGGCCCTGGCCTCGCTGCACGAGCTTATCCCCATGGCCCTTCCCCTCCTGGCGCCCGCCGGAAGCTTGATTGCCATGAAGGGCCGCACCGGTGAGGCCGAAGCGGAAATCGCCGACTGCAGGGAGCGATTCACCCCGGCGGGCGCAGAGGGCCCGGTCCATGGGGGATCCAGCCTGGTCCTATCCCTGCGGGCCTATACCTTGCCCTTCGAGGAGACCGAAAGGACGCTGGTTACGGTGGCGCGGCGCCTGTAACGCCCCCATCCCCGGGGCCTCCTGGGGTTTTTGCCGTAGCCGTAGTCCTTGTGCTTAACGAGAAGGACAAGGACAGCGGGGAAAGCGCCTAAGACCCGGGAGGTGAAACTTTCCGGATCACATAGATCCCGTCGCGGATGGTCAGAAAGAGCTTTTCCGCCCGGCTGTCGGCGTTCACCCGTTCGTTGAAGTCCGCCACGGCCCGGCTGTCCTCGTCACCGGGATCGAAGATCCGGCCATACCACAGGACGTTATCCGCAAGGATCCAGCCGCCGTCGCGCAGGATCCGCATCGATTCCTCATAATAGGCGGGGTAGTTGCCTTTGTCCGCATCGATGAAAACCAGATCCGTCGCGGCATCCGGCAGGCTCTTGAGAATCTCCAGAGCCTCGCCCGTCCGGAGATCGATCCTGTCGCCGACGGGGCTGCGGTTGAAAAACCCCTGGGCGATCTTTGCATGTTCGGCATTGTGTTCGATGGAGATAAGGCTGCCCTCAGGGGGCAGGGCCTCCGCCATGCTCAGGGCCGAGTAACCGGTAAAGGTGCCGATATCGACGATTTGCCGCGCTCCGGAAAGCATGGCCACCAGGCGCAGAAACCGGCCCTCGACGCGGCCCGTGATCATGCTGGGGTAGGGGGTGTTCGCCAGGGTGTAGCGCTCCATCTCCTCCAGAAGATCCGATTGGGGCGTGGTATGCCCTGCCGCATACGCCTCGGCCTCCTTGGCTACCTTGTCCATGAAGCAGTAAATCCCCGTCGATCCAGTGGCGGCGCTGCTGGGGGGGAGGGGGTGTATAGGAGTCATAATGGAAGTTCCTTCGTGCTAGGCGGTTGCGTTCGCCGAATTTAAAGAGGTGCCTCTTTCAGGGCCTCCCTGTCCGTTGTGGCACCGGGGCAAAAATAAGCATTGACGGGTGAAGAAACAAGAGCTGGCCTTGTAAACGCCTGGGTCCCCAATGGCTAAAAAAGCCTTGACTAATTCAAATACATATTTTAAATCAATATTTGAATTAGGAGAGTGACCATGCGAAAACCACGTATCGACGGACTTGAAACCCAGCGGCAGCTGCTGATATCAGCCAGCGAAGTGTTTGCCGAAAAGGGCTTCCGAAACGCGACGATCGCCCAGATCTGTCGCAGGGCCGGTGCCAATACGGCGGCGGCCAACTATCATTTCGGGAACAAGGAGGCGCTCTACATCGAGAGCTGGCGTTTCTCCTTCGAGCAATCCCTTCAGGCCTATCCGCCCGATGGGGGGGTTCCCGAGGAGGCGCCGGTGGAGGAGCGGCTGAGAGGCCGCATTCTGGCCATCATGCGCCGTGTTGTCGATCCGATGAGCCACGCCCTGGACATCGTCTACAAGGAGATGGCCAATCCGACAGGGCTTTTGGCGGATGCCATCCCGAAGGCCCTGGAGCCCATCTTTCACGGGTTTACCCGGATCATCCGGGAACTGCTCGGACCGGATGCAAGTGATCAGCAGGTGCGTTTGTGTCAGATGAGCATCCGCTCCCAGTGCTTCGGGCCGCTGATGCGCGAACGGCGCAGAAAGCGCAGCTCACCAAAGCTGAAGATGCCGCCTGCCGACCCGGTGATGCAGGATGTGGAGGCGCTGGCCGATCATGTCACCCGGTTCAGCCTGGCCGGCATCCGGGCCGTCCGGGAGCAGATCGATTCCCAGAAGCGTCCGAGAGGGGCATGATGACAACGAATCCCTTTACAACCAATAGAGGCCCGTTATGAAACGATCCATTCAAAAGGTGGCCATTTTGCTGGCGGCGGTCGCGCTCATCGCCGTGAGCGTGGCCTGGTACCACACCCGCAGCGAAGAGGATGCCGCGGTGTTCAAGACCGCGGTGGTGACGCGCGGTGATCTGGCGATCACCATCAGCGCCACCGGCACGGTGGAGCCCGAGGAGGTGATCGACGTGGGCGCCCAGGTCGCAGGCCAGATCCTGTCCTTCGGTAAGGACGTCGACGGCCATACGGTGGATTATGGATCCAGGGTGGCCAAAGGCACGGTTCTGGCCCGTATCGACGAATCGCTCTACGCCACCCAGGTCGCCGGCTCCCGGGCCCAGGTGCAGGCCGCCCAGGCCGGTCTGGAACGTTCCAAGGCGGATCTGGAGCAGTACAGGGCAAAGCTGAACCAGGCTCAGCGGGACTGGCGGCGGGCCCAGAAACTCGGCCCCTCCGAGGCCCTGTCCCAAACCAGCTACGATGCCTACCGTTCCGCCTATGAGAGCGCAAAGGCCAACGTGGCGGTGGGTCAGGCGGCCATCTCCCAGGCCAGAGCCGGTCTTGCCCAGGCCCAGGCTGACCTGGATCGCGCGGAACGGAACCTGGGCTATTGCGTCATCAAATCGCCGGTAAAGGGCGTCATCATCGATCGCAGGGTCAATATCGGCCAGACCGTAGTGTCCAGCCTCAACGCGCCGAGCCTCTTTCTCATCGCCAAGGACCTGACCCGCATGCAGGTCTGGGTGGCGGTCAACGAGGCGGATATCGGCAAGATCCATCCCGGTCAGCCGGTCACCTTCACCGTTGACGCCTTCCCGGGAGAAACTTTCCGGGGCACGGTGGGAAAGGTGCGTCTGAATGCCTCCATGACCCAGAACGTGGTTACCTATACCGTGGAGGTTCTCACCAACAACAGCAACAGCCGTCTGTTGCCCTATCTCACGGCCAATGTGCAGTTCGAGCTTCAGCACTTGAACGGTGTGCTCCAGGTGCCCAACGCCGCTCTTCGCTGGAGGCCCCAGGAGAATCAGGTCGCCCCCCGATTCCGGGATGCCGGGCAGGGGGAGGACCGGAGCGGTGCCCAGGCCGCGGGGGAGCATTCGGCAGAGGCCCTGGGCGAAAGGGTGGCCGGCAGCGGCCGGCCGCGGATCCTCTGGACGCCGGACGGCGACTATGTAAAGCCGATAGAGGTGACCGCCGGCGCCAGCGACGGGATCATGACCCAGGTCACGGGCAAACAGCTGACCGAGGGAATGCCCATCGTGGTCGGCATGAAGACCGCGGAGGAGGCCTCGGCCGATGCCCGAAATCCCTTTACACCGCATTTCGGACGGCGCAATCGCAATCAGAAATCCCGTTGATTCAAATGGATCGAGGCATGGAAACCATCATTGAAGTCGAGGATATTTGGAAGATCTACCGGATGGGCGATATCGAGGTGCCCGTTCTGAAGGGGGTTTCCTTCACGGTGGCCCGGGGGGAGCTGGTGGCCCTCATGGGGGCCTCCGGGTCGGGCAAGAGCACGCTGATGAATATTCTGGGCTGCCTGGACCGGCCCGACTCGGGCAGTTACCGGCTGGATGGGCAGGAGATGACCCGGCTGTCCGGGGACCAGCGTGCCATGGCTCGAAACCGCAAGCTGGGGTTCGTCTTTCAGAGCTTCAACCTGTTGCCCCGTACCAGCGCCCTGGACAATGTGGCCATGCCCCTGACTTACTCTGCCGAGCATCTCAGCGAACGGGAAGCCCGGCAGCGCGCGGCCCGGATGCTGGAGCGGGTGGGGCTGAACGATCGCATGGACCACGAGCCCGCCCGGCTTTCGGGGGGACAGCAGCAGCGGGTGGCCATCGCCCGGGCCCTGATCAACCAGCCGCCCCTTCTTCTGGCGGACGAACCCACGGGAAACCTCGACTCCAAGACCAGCCGGGAGGTGTTGGACATGTTCCGGGAGCTGAACGGGAAGGAGGGTATCACGCTCATCATGGTGACCCACGACGTTCAGGTGGCCCGCTATGCCCAGCGGGTGATCCATGTTCACGACGGCCTGGTGGTGGAACCGCAGGCAGGCGGCAACGGAGTCGATGCCCAGCGCATACCGGGAGAGTCACCATGAAAGTCTATCGCACCTTCCGCACCGCCTTGAAGGCGCTGCTCAGAAACCCCCTGCGGGCCATGCTCACCACCCTGGGCATCGTGATCGGGGTCGCCGCCGTTATTGCCATGATGGAGATCGGCGCCGGATCCTCTGCGGCCATTCAAAAGAGTATCTCCAGCATGGGCGCCAATGTCCTCAATGTTCGCCCGGGAGCGGCCTCCAGCGGCGGGGTGACCTTTGGATCCGGCAGCACGGCAACGCTCACCCCCGACGATTGCGAGGCCATTCTGCGGGAGTGCCCGGCCGTTCTGGCTGCTTCGCCCATCGTTCGCACTCGTACCCAGGTGGTCTACGGCAACCGTAACTGGGTGCCGACCTTCATCTACGGCGCCACCCCGGCCTACCTGGGAATACAGAACTGGACCATCGCTGAAGGAACGGGTTTTTCCCGTCGCGATGTGGCCAATGCCAACAAGGTCTGCATTCTGGGCCGCACCCTGGTGCGGGAGCTGTTCCTGGGAGCCGATCCCATCGGAAAGGAGATCCGCATCAAGAACGTCGCCTTCCGGGTCAAGGGGGTGCTGGGCAGCAAGGGCGCCAACATGATGGGAATGGACCAGGACGACATCATCCTGGCTCCCTGGACCACCATCAAGTACCGGGTCACCGGCTCCGCCATGAGCGAAACCAA
Source organism: uncultured Desulfobacterales bacterium (assembly GCA_964407825.1). GTDB lineage: Bacteria > Desulfobacterota > Desulfobacteria > Desulfobacterales > JAFDDL01 > CAYOXD01. The sequence goes on from CAYOXD010000025.1 coordinate 20,918, forward strand.
TCAGAGCGCAAGCAGCAGTTCCAGCACCAGCGGCTCGGTCAACACCCTGAGCAATCTGTACCCCAGTGATCAGCCCGCCCTCTATCCGGAGCGCTCGGCGACCCAGGCGGCGGACAATCCCATGCCGGTGCGTTTCATCAGCGTGGACAGCATCCTGGTAACGGCGCGGAGCACGGCGCAAGTCCCGGCCGCCATCCAGCAGATCACCCGCTTGCTGCGTGAGCGGCATCACCTTCGGGCGGACGAAGCCGACGATTTTTCCATCCGCGATATGACCGAAATGATGAAAACCCTCACCTCCACCAGCACCATGATGACCAACCTGCTGCTGTCCGTGGCCATGATCTCGCTGGTGGTGGGGGGCGTGGGCATCATGAACATCATGCTGGTGTCGGTAACGGAGCGGACCCGCGAAATCGGTCTTCGCATGGCCCTGGGCGCCCGCGCCAGGGATATTCTGCGCCAGTTCATGGTCGAGGCGGTGGTCCTCTGCCTGGTGGGTGGAGCCCTGGGCATCCTGCTGGGTCACGGGGGCTCCCTGCTGGTCCGGATGATCCTGAACTGGCCGGTGGAAACCTCGCCCGGCGCCATTGCCGCCGCCGTACTGGTGTCCGCGGGGGTGGGGATGATCTTCGGGTTCTACCCGGCTTGGAAGGCATCGCGCCTGGATCCCATCGATGCCCTGCGCTATGAGTGAGCTGGCCCATGGCCTTCGATGGCTTTCGGTTTTAAGGGGATCGACACCGAATCGCGCTTTCGATTCGGATCGATGCCAGAGGGGTCTCCGAGGCCCAAAAAATCAAGGACGAGCATCCGCATGAACGCCATTGCAAATGATCCTGAAGGCAGCGCCGACGGGAAGAAACGGCACCCGAGGGTCCGCATTCTCCTGTCGCTCCTGTTGGTATTGGGGCTTGGATCCGGCTGCGCCGTGGGGCCCGACTTCCATCGGCCCGAAGCCGCGGTGCCGGCCAGGTGGAGCCAATACGCCCAGCCGGCCCCCCCCCTCCCCCAAAAGGTCGCCGATGAGAAGCTGGCCCACTGGTGGTCCTGCTTCCACGACCCCATGCTCAGTTCCCTGGAGAAGCGGGCCGTAGCGGCCAATCTCGATCTCAAACTGGCCGAGGCCCGCGTCCGTGAGGCCCGCGCCCAAAGGGCCGTGGCCGCCGGCGGTCTCGGCCCCAGCCTGGACGCCTCCGGAGCGTATTCGCGCGGCCGCCCCAAGGGAGGCCCTACCGGCGACCAGTATCAGGCCGGTTTCGATGCGGGCTGGGAGATCGATATTTTCGGCGGGCAGCGCCGCAACCTGGAGGCGGCGGGCGCGGATCTCCAGGCGGCTGTGGAATCGCGGCGGGACGTGCTGGTGAGCCTGCTCGCCGAGGTGGCGGTGGACTACATCCAGCTTCGCACCTACCAGCAGCAGCTGGCCATCACAAGGGACAACCTGGCGGCCCAGCAGCACAGCGCCCGGCTGGTTCGGGAGCGCTTCGAGGGGGGATTTGTCAGCGCCCTGGACGTGGCCAATGCCGAGGCGCAAACGGCCACCACCGCCTCCCGGATTCCGCTGCTGGAATCCGCTGCCCAGCAGACCCTTTACAGCCTGAGTATCCTTATGGGCGAGCCGCCGGCGGCCCTGGAGACGGAACTGTCTCCTCCCGGCGCCATTCCCGGTGCCATACCGGAGGTGCCCGTGGGGGTCCCCTCGGACCTGCTGCGACGCCGGCCGGACATCCGGGCGGCAGAGGCCCGGCTCCATGCGGCCACGGCCCGCATCGGCGTCGCGGTGGCCGATCTATTTCCCAGCTTCACCCTCTCGGGGGCCCTGGGGTATCAGACCGTGAACCTGGGATCGCTCTTCACCGGCGGGAACCAGTTCTGGTCCTTCGGTCCCTCCGTGAGTTTGCCCCTGTTCGAAAGCGGACGGTTGCGGGCCAATGTGGAGGTTCAACGGGCCATTGCGGAGCAGGACCTCATCACCTATCGCCAGACGGTGCTGGATGCCCTGCAGGAGGTGGAAAACGCCCTGGTCGCTTCGGTGAAGGAAGCGGCCCATCGAAAGTCACTGGTGGAGGCGGTTGCCGCCAACCGCCGGGCCGTGGGACTGGCTGAAAAGCTCTACACCGAGGGGCTGACCGATTTTATCAATGTCCTGCAGGCCGAGCAGGCCCGATACAGCTCCGAAGACGCGCTGGTCCAAAGCACCGCGACCCTGGCCACCAACCTGGTGGCGCTGTACAAGGCCCTCGGCGGGGGGTGGCTACCGGACTCGGACAAGGGGGCGGCGGCCCGGAAGGTTGCCGGGGCAAAGGCGCAGTCCGTTGCCACCGACGATTCCCGATGAATCGACCGGTGAGGCAGGAATTAAAGGCCGTTCAACGGGAATTGCCGCTCGGAGCGCGAGAGGCTGGCGCGGGCACAGGGAGTATGGTTTGAAGATCGTTTCAGTTTCCGGAAACTCGGATCACAATGGAACTGCCGGTCGGCTGGGCGGCCTGCTGGCGGCGGGGCTGCTGCTCCTATGGCTGGCGGCCGGCTGCACGGTGGGACCGGATTATCACCCGCCCAACCCCTCTGTGCCCCACAGGTGGGATGCTGCTTCCCAGGAGGGACTCGGCGCCGGCCCGGCCAAGATAGCCAATTGGTGGACCGTTTTCCACGACCCTGAGTTGCAACGCCTCATCACCCGGGCCGTGAGCGCAAACTGGGACCTGGCCGCGGCCGAAGCCCGGGTGCGCGAGGCGCGCGCCCAGTGGCGGGCGGCGGGCGTGCCGGCCTGGCCGGAGCTGACGGCCGGCGGCAGCTACCAGCGGGTGCGACAGAGCGCCAAGACCCCATCGAGCTCCAGTGGACAGGTGCGAAACCTCTTTCAAGCGGGGTTCGATGCCCTATGGGAGGTCGATCTTTTCGGCGGCGTTCGCAGGTCCGTCCAGGAGGCAAGAGCCCAGGTGCAGGCCTCCGAGGAGAGCCGGCGGGATGTCCTGGTGAGCCTGGTGGCCGAGGTGGCCACCAACTACCTGGTGCTGCGGGGCACCCAGCGCCGCCTGGCAATCGCCCGGGACAGCATCCGGCTCCAGAAGGATACCGTGGCGCTGACCCGGGGGAGATTCCAGGCAGGCCTTGGCAGCAGGCTCGAAGAGGTGCAGGCCGAAGCCCTCCTGGCCGGCACCGAGGCCAAGGTGCCGACCCTGGAGACCGCCGTCCGGCAGGCGATCCACCGGCTGGGTGTGTTGACGGGGCGTGACCCCGGTGCCCTTCTTAAAGAGCTTCTGGCACCGGCGGCCATCCCCCTGCCGCCGGCGGTGGTGCCCGTGGGGATTCCATCGGATCTGCTGCGCCGAAGGCCCGACGTCCGCCGGGCCGAGCGTCTCCTGGCGGCGGCCACGGCCGGTATCGGCGTCGCCGTGGCGGATCTTTTCCCCCGGTTTTCCATCACCGGCTCCCTGGGGCTTCAGGGGGGGGCGATCAGCGATTTTTCGACACTCCAGAGCCGATTCTGGAGTTTTGGGCCCTCGGTCAGCTGGCCCGTTTTCGATGCGGGAGCGGCCCGGGCCGCCGTCCAGGTGCGGACGGCCCGACAGGAAGAGGCGCTGGCCGTCTATCAGGGAACGGTGCTGACCAGCCTCGAGGAGGCGGAAAATGCCATGGTTGCCTATGGCAAGGCCCGGGAGGGCAGCCGGGCCCTTTCAAGGGCCGTCAAGACCACCCGGGAGTCCGCCGATATCGCTCTCGAACTCTACCGCAAGGGGCTGGTGGACTTTCTCAATGTGCTCCAGAGCCAGCTGGCCCTGTACCAGGTGAGGGACCAGTACGTGCAGAGCCGGCAGGAGGTGGGTACTTCCCTCGTTGCGCTTTACAAGGCCTTGGGCGGTGGTTGGCGGGAGACCGGGCGGCAAGATCAATCGACCGGTGAGGTGCCCCGGGGAGGGAAGGGCAACAAGGAGTATGGGAGGGGAAGAGGTGTTGAAGTCGAATCTGGAAGGTAAGGGAAGGCACGGCAGGCGGCTGCGGGCAGTCGTCGGTCCGGGCCTCTTCGCGTGGATGCTCCTGGCATCTGTCATATGCCTGCTGACCGGGTGCTCGGGGGATGCCCCGGGAAACCGGGGGGGCCATGGGGGGCACGGGGCCGGCGTCCTGCCGGTGACGGTGGCGACGGTGAAGGTTCAAAACATTCCCATCGAGCTTCAGGCCGTGGGCACGGCGACGGCCTATACCACGGTGACGGTTCGTGCCCAGGTGGAAGGGCAGGTGACGGCGGTCCACCTCAAGGAGGGCCAGTGTGTGCGCGCCGGCGAGCTTCTCTTCAGCATCGACCGCCGGCCCTTCGAGGTCCAGCTCGATCGGATGCAGGCCAACCTTGAAAAGGACAAGGCCCAGCTCGAAAATGCCCGCAACCTGCTCCAGCGGAACGCCGCCGTGGTGGAAAAGGGCTACGTCTCAAGGGAACAGTACGATCAGGCCGCAGCCAGCGTCCGGACCCTTGCGGCAGCGGTTCAGGCAGACTCGGCCGCGGTGGAAAACGCGAAGATCCAACTTTCCTACTGCGCCATCCGATCGCCCATAGACGGCTGCGCAGGGGAAATCTTTGTGGACCGGGGTAACGTGGTAAAGGCCAATGACCCGGATCATCCCCTGGTGGTGATCCGGCAGATCCGACCCATCTACGTGAGATTTTCCGTTCCGGAGCGCTATCTCCCGGACATCCGCAAGCATTGGGCCGCGGGCGATCTGGCCGTCCTGGCGAGCCCCGCGGGCCATCGGGGAAAGCCCTTCCAGGGAGCCTTGTCCTTCCTGGACAACAGCGTCAATGCCGCCACCGGCACCATCCTGCTGAAAGCCACCTTCGCCAATGCAGACCAGGCCCTCTGGCCGGGCCAGTACGTGACTGTCATCCTGAAGCTCGCCACCGAGCCCCATGCCGTGGTGGTGCCGTCCCAGGCCGTTCAGACGGGTCAGAACGACCGATACGTCTTTATCCTGGATCCCGGTGATAGGGTGAGCTACCGGCCCGTCACGGTGGGTCGTACCGTAGCGGGCGAGACGGTCGTCTCCAAGGGTGTGCGGCCCGGCGACCGGGTGGTCACCGATGGCCAGTTGCGCCTCTTCGAGGGGGCGAAGGTCACCATTGTGACCGGCCTGAATAGTGGGGCGGAGGAACAGGTCCCATGAACATTTGCGGGCCCTTTATCCGACGGCCGGTGATGACGACGCTGCTCATGGTGGGGCTGCTCCTATTCGGGGTGGCGGCCTACCATCTGCTGCCGGTCAGCGAATTGCCCAATGTGGATTTTCCGACCCTGCAGGTGAGCGCCGGGCTGCCGGGCGCAAGCCCGGAGACCATGGCCTCGTCCGTTGCCACGCCCCTGGAGCGGGAGTTTTCCACCATCGCGGGGCTCGACTCCATGACCTCCACCAGCGCCCAGGGCACCACCCAGATCACCCTGCAGTTCGCCATGGATCGGAGCCTGGACGGCGCGGCCCAGGATGTCATGGCGGCCATCTCCCGGGCGCAGCGGCTCCTGCCACCCGAGATGCCCAATCCCCCCTCCTTCCGGAAGGTCAATCCGGCCGAGCAGCCCATCCTGTATGTGGCCTTGAGCTCCAAGATCCTGCCCCTTTCAACGGTGGATGAATACGCCGAAACCCTCATGGCCCAGCGGATCTCCATGGTCAACGGCGTGGCCCAGGTGGAGGTCCACGGCGCCCAGAAGTACGCCGTGCGGATACAGGTCAATCCCAACACCTTGAGCGCCATGGGCATCGGGATCGACGAGGTGGAAAAGGCCATCTCCGGGGCCAACGTGAACCTGCCCACGGGAACCCTCTACGGCCGGCACAAGGCCTTCACGGTCATGGCCACGGGCCAGCTGAACGATGCCAAGGCCTACCGGCCGCTCATCATCGCCTACCGAAAGGGCTCTCCCATCTATCTCGATCAGCTGGGCCGCGTCATCGATAGCGTGGAGGACGACAAGAGCGCCAGCTGGTACAACAACACCCGGGCCATCGTTCTGGCCATCCAGCGTCAGCCCGGCACCAACACGATCCAGGTGGTGGATGCCGTAAAGGCTCTTCTTCCCACCTTCAGGGCCCAGATCCCCGGCTCGGTGGACCTGAACATCCTCTATGACCGCTCCGAGTCCATCCGGAACTCCATCGACGATCTGCAGTACACCCTGCTGGTCAGCATCGCTCTGGTGGTCCTGGTGATCTTTCTCTTCTTGCGGAAGCTGTCGGCCACCCTCATTCCCAGCCTGGCCATCCCCCTCTCGCTCATCGGGACCTTCACGGTGATGCATCTTTGCGGGTACAGCCTGGACAATCTGTCCCTCATGGCCCTGACGCTCTGCGTCGGATTCGTGGTGGATGACGCCATCGTCATGCTGGAAAACATCGTGCGCCATCTGGAGATGGGAAAGGGCAGGCTCCAGGCGGCCTTTGACGGCGCCCGGGAGATCGGGTTCACCATCGTGTCCATGACCCTCTCGCTGATGGCCGTCTTCATTCCGATATTCTTCATGGGCGGCATCATGGGGCGGCTCCTGCACGAGTTCGCGGTCACCATCGGGGTGGCCATCCTCGTTTCCGGCGTGGTATCCCTGACCCTCTCGCCCATGCTCTGCAGCCGTTTCCTGAAATCCCATGCGCAGGAGGGGCCCCACGGACGGCTCTACAGATGGTCGGAGGGCGTTTTCGACGGCATGCTGGGGCTCTATCGCAACAGCCTGACCGTCACCCTGCGCCACGGCCGGCTGATGATGGCCCTATTCGTTCTGTTGCTGGCCGCGGCGGTCTACCTTTTCATCATCATCCCCAAGGATTTCATCCCCGCCGAGGATACCGGCCGCATCTTCGGCATGACCGAGGCCTCCCAGGGCATCTCCTTCGACAGCATGGTTCGCCACCAGCGGGCTGTGGCAAAGATCGTCAGCGAGGACCCCGCGGTCCAGGAGTTCATGTCCGCCGTGGGCGGCGGCGGCCACCACGCCGCCGCCGCCAATACGGGCCGAATCTTCATGCATTTAAAGCCGCGCTCCCAGCGGGCCCCCGTGGGCCAGGTCATCCAGCGTCTGCGAAAGAAACTTTCCAGGATTCCGGGCATCGGCGTCTACCTTCAAAATCCGCCGGCGATCCGTCTCGGCGGGCATCTCACCAAGAGCCTCTACCAGTACACCCTCCAGGGCCCGGATATCGACGCCCTTTACCGGTGGGCCCCCAGGGTGGAATCGGCCCTCAAGAAGCTGCCCGCACTGGAGGATGTGACGAGCGATGTCCAGATATCCAGTCCTCAGCTCAATGTCTCCATCGACCGGGACAAGGCCACGGTCCTCGGGGTGACGGCCGAGCAGATCGAAAACGCCCTCTACAGCGCCTACGGTTCCCGGCAGGTGTCCACCATCTACGCACCCAACAACGAGTACGAGGTGATTCTCGAGGTGGCCCCGCGGTTCCAGCGGGACCCGGCCGCGCTCTCGCTTCTGTACATCCGCTCATCGGACGGAAAGCTCATCCCCCTCGACACGGTGGCCCACGTGGTACCGACCGTGGGACCGCTCACCGTGACCCATACCGGCCAGCTTCCCTCCGTGACACTCTCCTTCAACCTGCGGCCGGGCGTGGCCCTGGGCGATGCCATCGACAGCATCCATGCCGCCGTGGGAAAACTCGGGGTGCCCGCCGGGATCATCACCAGCTTCCAGGGGACAGCCCAGGAGTTCCAAAAATCCATGGCGGGCATGTGGATGCTGCTGGTCATGGCGATCGTGGTGATCTACATCGTGCTGGGGATCCTCTACGAGAGCTTCATCCACCCCCTGACCATTCTGTCCGGCCTGCCGTCGGCCGGCGTGGGCGCGCTTCTCACCCTGCTGCTCTTCAAAACGGTTCTGAGCATCTACGCCTTCGTGGGGATCATCATGCTCATCGGCATCGTGAAGAAAAACGCCATCATGATGATCGATTTCGCCCTGGCCGCCCAGCGGGAGAAAGGACTCTCACCGGCCGAGGCTATCTTTCAGGGCTGCATCCTTCGCTTCCGGCCCATCATGATGACCACCATGGCGGCCCTGATGGGGACGCTTCCCATCGCCCTGGGGTTTGGGGCCGGGGCCGAGGCGCGACAGCCCCTGGGCCTGGCGGTCGTGGGAGGACTGGTGGTCTCTCAGTTTCTGACCCTCTATATCACCCCTGTCATCTACCTCTACCTGGATTCCCTTCAGCGCCTCTTCAGGCGACGCCGCGGCGATGCCGTCTCCCCGGCGATGCAATGAAATGGCCTGGAAAAGAGCCGATCAGCCTGTTGCCAACTCCCTTTCGCCGTTCCCTCCGGGAGGATTCAATAATGAATGAAAACATTAGAACGGTCATTATCGCACCAATGACATCCGCAACAAAGGAATATCCTACCAGAGTCTCCTGCCGGTTTAGAAATAAAACAGGCCAAATTATATTAGACCAGATTAGAACGATAGATAAATCACGACTTATAAAAAGACTTGGGACAATTGACTCAAAGGCTCAATTGGACGTTGTTTCAGTTTTGCAGCGTATGTTTGCATTTTAGCTACCCTCGCCGAAGTCCTCAAAGGCCTCGTTTCCAGGGGCGTCATCCGGGGCCGAATCGGATCCCCTATTCCTTTTCACGGCTGGAGCCGATGCGGTCCTTCTTGAAACGCGGGTTGGCACCAGTTT
>CAYOXD010000026.1:0-14243 GCA_964407825.1 uncultured Desulfobacterales bacterium
CGAACCGCGGGAGATCCCCCTGCCTCCGATCGATCATGTGGCTTCGACTTACGCTGTTGCATAGCAATGCTCCCCCCTTGTACTCATCAGGGGGGAAAGGCCCGCGGAACCGCGAGCTGGAAGAGAAGGGCCTTGTTGGTTGATCGAACAACGGGGAGGAAAGAGGAAGATTTGTTGTCCGGCGGCTGTGGTTTCGACTACGATTACGACAACGAGAGGGACCGGGGCAACGACGAGGAGAAAGACAGGAGCGAGATCAAATTCTCCGCAAATTGATCTTGTACTTCTTGATCCGGTAGCCCAGCTGACGAGGGGTGATGCCCAGGAGCTTGGAGGCTCTCTGCTGGACGCCGTTGCACTCCTGCAGCGCCTTGATGATGTGTCGACGTTCCAGACGCTCCACCTCGTTTCCGAGATTTTCCTGGCCACCGGTTGAATCCTCGGTCATGGCGGGCTCATCGGTGGTGGTGTTAGTGGTGTGAAAGGTGAAATTGAAGGGGAGGTCTTCCTTGCCGATGATATCCTTCTCAGCCATGATGACCAGGCGCTCGACCATATTGGAAAGTTCCCGCACATTTCCCGGCCAATGATAGGCGGTCAGCTGCGCCACGGCGGCATCTTCGATCCGCACGAAACGGTTGTAGAACCGATTGAATTTGCTCACATAGAAGTTGAGAAGAAGCGGGACGTCCTCGGCCCGGGCGCGAAGGGGCGGCAGCACCACAGGCACCACATTCAAACGCCAATAGAGATCCTCACGGAAATTGCCCCGGGTGACCTCTTCGAGCAGGTTGCGGTTGGTGGCGGCCACCACGCGTACATCCACGGCCACGCTCTCGGACGAACCGATTCTTTCAAAGGATCGCTCCTGCAGGACCCGAAGCAGCTTGACCTGGAGGTTCAGGGGCAACTCACCGATCTCGTCCAAAAAGATGGTGCCGTTATGGGCCATCTCGAAGCGTCCCACCCGGCGGGCCGTAGCGCCTGTGTAGGCGCCCTTTTCCACCCCGAAGAGCTCCGCCTCGATGAGATTTTCCGGGAGCGCGGCCAGGTTCACGGCCACAAAGGGATCCTTGGTCCGGCGGCTCTGGTAATGCAGGGTCTGGGCGATCAGCTCCTTGCCGGTACCGCTCTCTCCCAGCAGCAGTACGGTGGTGTCCGTGGCCGCCACCTTTCGTACGGCCTTCAGGACCTGCTGAAACGCCGGCGATTCTCCGATAATGTTGGAGAGGCTGAACTTGTCCCTGAGCTGGGAGCGAAGCTTGCCGCACTCCTGTTCAGTCTGTTTGAAATGCTCCCAGAGCTTGACAAACTGGGCGATAAAACCGCCCACGATGGACAGCACACGAAGATCGTCGTCCACATTGCCGTGCTCTTCGGTATAGATCCGGTCCACACTGATGACGCCCAGGATCTGACCATCGAGCTCGATGGGAACGCACACGAAGGAGACGCCGCTCTTTTCCGGTCTGGAGGCCGTTCGGTTTAGAAACTTGGGTTCCTCACCGATGTTGGGGATGAACAGGGGCTGACCGGTTTCCATCACCCGACCCACGATGCCCTCGCCGATACGGTACTTGCCCCGCTGGATCTCTTCCCGGGTCAACCCGTAGGCCACCACGATCTCCAACTCCCGGGAGAGTTGGTCCAGCATAAAAACGCACCCCCGCTGCATCTCCAGCCGACTGGCCAGGGACGCCATGACGGCATGCAGGTTTTTCTCCAGATCAAACGAACTGGTCAGCACCTGGCTGATGTGCAAAATGGCGCTGAGCTCCTGATTCTTCCGGACAAGCATATTCATCATATTATCGTCTAGCATTCGCACCTAAGGTATACGGATCGGGTAAACGGTATCCTAAAGTCTACAGAGGGGTTAACAGCAAACTATATGCCAATTTCGGCAGCACCCCGAATTTAAATCTTTCTGCTGTAATATCTATGCAATACTTATAACATCGGAACCTGCCCGACCACACCGAAATATTCAATATTGTAATTATTGGCTCCGAACCATACAAAATTGTATTATTCTTGACCACCCTCCGGACGTTCCGCGCCAGGCCACCCGTCCAATCGCCGGATATCACCGGCACGAAACCAGGGGCAGCAAAGGATGCTTTGCTCTTGACAGGCGAGTGTCCCTTTGTCATATCTTTACGTGTTTTATCACGTTGTTTTTGACTTCATGCCCGGCTGCCGAAGTGGTGCATACCAAACTGCAGCATGCCGCCCCCGGACACTGAAGCTCCGGTTGGAGGCGCCAGTACATCCGTATGGACCCATATTCCATGGAAACCTCTGAATCGTTTCTCACCTTCTTCATTGAAGGGCGAATGATGGCCCTGCCCCTCGCTGTAGTCGATGAAGTCTTCGCGGCCGTGGACATCACGCCCCTGCCGAATTCCCCCAAGGTCATCCTCGGTATGATCAATTGCCGCGGCCGCATCATTGCGGTCGTCGATTTTCGCAGACGTTTCGATATACCGGAAAGGGCCCCGAAGCTTTCCGACCGGCTGATCCTGGTGCATACGCCGGTGCGTCCCCTTGCCCTCCTGACCGACCGGGTGGATACCCTCATCGACATCGATGGGCGGGACATTATCGAGGCCGACCGGATCGCTCCGGGCACCGCGCCTGTCGACGGGGTGGCGAAGCTCCGGGGGGACCTTCTGCTCATCCACGACCTCGTTAAATTCCTGTCCATAGATGAAGAAACGGCCCTTAGCCACGCTCTGGAGGAGACTCAACCTATCCCATGATGTCGGGTGTGCCTGAAGAACTGCTGGACCGGATCAGCACGTATGTGTCTGACCGCATGGGGCTGCACTATCCCTCGGAGCGCCGGGGCGACCTCGAACGGGGGCTCCGATGCGCGGCACCGGACCTCGGGTTCACGGATGTTGCGTCCTTTGCCCGATGGCTCTTAGCGACCCCTCTCACAAGACCCCAGATCGAGGTGCTGGCCGCCTGCCTCACGGTTGGGGAAACCTATTTTTTCAGGGATCAAACCGTCTTCAACCTTCTCGAGAACCGCCTCCTGCCCGAGATGATCCACCAGCGCAGATCGTCGGGCCGAAGGGACCTGCGGATCTGGTCCGCAGGATGCGCCACCGGCGAGGAGCCCTATTCCCTGGCCATCCTTCTCAGAAGACTGATCCCCGATATCGAGCAGTGGGCCATCACCCTTCTGGCAACAGACATCAATCCACGTTTTCTCGCGCGGGCACAGGCTGGTCTCTATGGGAAATGGTCCTTCCGCGATGTCCCGTCCTGGGTAAAAAGCCTCTATTTCCAGGCGACCGCCGAGGGCAAATTTGCCCTCAGCCCGGACATCCGAAGATCCGTGATGTTCGCCTATCACAACCTCGCAGAGGACGCCTATCCCTCTATCGCCACCCATACCAATGCCATGGACATCATTTTCTGCAGGAACGTGCTCATGTATTTTACTCAGAAGCGACGCCACCGGGTGGCTGAACAATTGAGCCGCTGTCTTGTTCCGGACGGCCTCCTGGTGGTAAGCCCCACCGAGATGTCCACCGTCCTTGCCGCCCACCTCACGGCACTGCCCCATGCTGGCGCGGCCATCTACCGGAAGAGGGGCGAAGGGGGGGGGAGGGGCGGACAGGAAACGCTCCGGCCGGAGCAGCCGTTATCGGAAAAGAGTCGACACCCTGCCGCCGGGTCCCCGTTGCCAGAGATCTCGATGGACCGGACCAGGCAAAATGAGACCGCCGCCCAATGGCAGGCTCACTACCAGGAGGCGTTTCGCGCCTATGAGAAGGGGCGCCACGATGAGGCGCAGGCCAAACTGGCGCTCCTGCTGGACGAGACCCCCGACAGGGCCCCTGCCCTGGCGCTTCTTTCCCGCATCCGCGCCAGCGAGGGCAGGTTGGCCGACGCCCGGGATCTGTGCGCAAAGGCCATTGCCGCGGACAAGCTGACCGCCGACTACCATTATCTATTGGCGATGATCCTGCTCGAGCTGGACCAGGAGCAGGAGGCCGTCGCCTCTTTCACGCATGCCCTCTACCTCGACCCGGAATTCGTGCTCGCCCATTTTGCCCTGGGGACCATCCTCTTGCGGCGGGGAAAAACCAGGGAGGCACGCAGGCATTTCGAGAATGCGCAGTCCTCACTGCGCCATTACGGTGCTGAAGAGATTCTGCCCGAGTCCGAAGGCATCACCGCCGGAAGAATGGTGGAACTAATCGAATTCACAATGAATACAGCCACGAAGGCGTCGGTGCCGGATGGATAGGACAACGGCGGTAAGGGGGCATATGAAGCAGGGCGAAAAGGATCCAACACCGGCCGGGCGCATCGACTGGGATGCGGTTCACTCACGATTGGCCGCCGCACAGGCAGCGCTTCAGCAGGGCTGGACACCGGATCCGGAGACCATCAGGGCCATCCTCAAGGAACGCGCCCGTCAGTTGGCGCTTGAACCGGCTGCAGCCGACGCCGGTGACGGGATCGAAATTGTCGAATTTCTGCTCGCAGCCGAGCACTACGGCATCGAGACCGCCTTTGTGCGCGAGGTGTGTTCCCTGAAGGATCTGACGCCTGTTCCTTGCACTCCTGCCCATGTTCTCGGCATCATCAACGTGCGGGGCAGGATCCTTTCGCTCATCGATCTCAGGGAATTCTTGGAGCTTCCGGCAAAGGGGCTGGACGATCTGAACAGGGTGATCATTCTGGGAGCCGGGGGCATGGAATTCGGAATCCTGGCCGACGGGATCGTGGGGGCTCGTCAGCTTCCGACCGGCTCGCTGCAGCGGGGCATGCCCACTCTCATGGACATCCGGGTGGAATATCTCAAGGGCATCGCAGAGGATCGAACCATCGTTCTGGATGGGGGCAAGATCCTGTCCAGCGCCAGGATCGTTGTCAACGAAGAGGTACGCCTGTAAGGCCGTTTCCCATCTGGCTATCGAGCCGGATCCAACGGATTCAAAAGACTTGAACGAATCGGGCGGGCCCCTGAGGGCAGCCGGCCGTATAATTGAAAGCACACCGGGAGGGAAACACATGAAGTGGTTCATCGATCTCAACACACGATCCAAGCTCATGCTATCATTCGGTCTTCTGTTTATGTTCCTGATAGCGGTCATGTTCATCGCCTATGCCGGCTTCTCCCAGATACAACAGTCCCAAAGCGAGATGTACCGACGGGATTTCACCAACGCCCTCGATCTGGTGGAACTCAAGGCGTACCAGAACCGAACGCGGGCGGACATCCTGGAAATGATAATCGCCAAGGATCCGGTGCAGCGGAACGACCTCGTCAACGACATGAGGGACAATACGGCGCACATCACGAAGCTGGTTGGAGACATCAGCGCCATCCTGAAGCAGAAGGATAGGGGGGACTCGCTGAAAAAGATGAAGGAACTCAACAACACGAGAAGCGACTACGATCGGACGCGGCTCGAGCAGGTGGCGATGATAAAGGCTGGCAAGACCGATGAGGCCATGCAGCTCAGCACCGCCATCCAGGACAGGCGGTACAACCGGATACGGAACATTTCCATCGAGCTCGGCAAGGACGAGTTGGCCCAGGCGGTGGGACGTGTGAAGGCGGCCGAAGCCAAGGTCCGACAGCTGCAAATCATCTTTTTGTCCATCGGACTGATCGCCTTCGGGTTCTGTGTCCTGACCGTCCTGACGCTGAACGGGCTGCTGGCCGCGCCGCTGACAGGCCTCACCCAGCTCGCCGGAAAAATCGCATCCGGAGATCTCTCGGTGGACGTGGCCTCCAATAAGAGGGCGGACGAGGTGGGCGGCCTGACGCGCAGCTTCGAGGCCATGGTGGTCTACCTGCGCCATGTTGCCCAGGTGGCCGGCAACGTGGCAACCGGGGATCTCACCACCACGGTCACAGCCCAATCGGAGAAGGACCTTCTCGGCAAGGCACTGGGGTCCATGATCGACGGTCTTCGCGCCCTCACGAAGGAGGTCCAGGAATCCGTCAGTGTACTCGCCTCCTCGGCCAGCCAGATTCTGTCCTCTACGACCCAGGTCGCCGCGAGCGTAAGCGAGACCGCATCCTCCGTGAGCGAAACGACCACCACGGTGGAGGAGGTCAAGCAGGCCTCACACCTGACCAGCCAAAAGGCAAAATACGTGTCCGAGGCTTCGGAGAATGTCGTTCAGATATCCCACACAGGTGGAAAAGCCGTGGAACAGATGCTCGAGAAGATGAACCGTATTCGCAAACAGATGGCGTTCATTGCCGAAAGCGTGGTGCAATTGAGCGAGCAGAGCCTGGCCATTGGCGAGATCATCTCCACGGTGAACGATCTGGCCGAGCAATCGAATCTTTTGGCGGTCAACGCCGCCATCGAGGCGGCCAAGGCAGGGGAACACGGGAAAGGCTTCGCCGTTGTGGCCCAGGAGGTGAGAAATCTCGCCGAGCAGTCGAAACAGGCCACCTCCCAGATCCGGGGCATCCTGAACGACATTCAGAAGGCGACAAACGCCTCGGTGCTCGCCACGGAGCAGGGGAGCAAGACCGTAGACGAAGGCGTTCATCAGTCCCACCAGGCCGGAGAGGCCATCACCACCCTGGCAGAGAGCATCACCCGGGCAGCCCAGGCCGCCATCCAGATCGCCGCATCGAGTCAGCAGCAGCTCGTGGGGATGGAGCAGGTCATCAGCGCCATGAACAGCATCAAGCTGGCCACCGAGCAGAACGTGGCGGGAACCAAGCAGACCGAGGGCGCCGCTCACAGCATTCACGATCAGGGGCAGCGGCTGAAGGAGCTGGTGTCCCGCTACAAGGTATAGGAGAGGAAAAGGTTCCTTGACAGACAAAGACCAGGCGTTTTTGAAACGGCTGCGCACGACCTTTCAGGTCGAGGCGAACGAACATATTGTGGCCATTTCGGCCGGACTGGTGGAACTGGAGGAAACGGACTCGGACCGGCGCAGGACCGAGCTGATCGAGGGCATCTTCCGCGAAACCCACAGCATGAAGGGGGCGGCCCGCTCCGTCAATCTGCCCCTGATCGAGAGCCTCTGCGAGTCCATCGAGAGCGTTTTTGCAGCGGTGAAGCGCCGGGAGATGTCCGCGGACCCGTCGCTTCTCAACCGGCTGCACAGGGCCATGAATCTGCTCGGTGCACTGGTCGCCGGGGCTCATACGCAATCGCCTCTACCCGAAAAGGCCCAGGCGCGGGAGCTGATCGGAGCGCTTAAGGACGTGCTGGCAAACCGTCCGCGGGCGCAGCCAGAAATTCAGGAGGCAGGCATCACCGCCTCTGATCCCGACGGCGCTTCCCCCTCGGGACCGGTCATCTCCTCCATGGCATCGGAGTCGGTGAGAGTCTCGAAGACGAGAATCGAGGCCCTCCTGCTTCAAGTGGAGGCCTTTCTATCGGTCAAGCAGATTCTGGCCCACCAGACAGCCGCGCTGCGCGATATCGGATCGGCCTTGAAGGCGGAACGCTCGCCCCTTTCCCATGCCTTTTCCGCCATCGAAAAAACGGCTGCCCAGGACCGGCGAACGATCGATGCAATGGTGGACAGCCTCATGGACAACATCAAAGCCATCTCGATGCTCCCCTTCTCCTCCCTTCTGGATATCGTCCCGAAGCTCGTCCGGGACCTCTGCCATGACCGGGGGAAAATGGCCGTATTTACGGCAAAAGGTGGAAACATCGAGATCGACAGGCGGATCCTGGATGAGATGCGAGAGCCCCTCATCCATCTCATCCGGAACTGTGTCGACCATGGGATAGAGCCCCCCGCGGAGCGAATCGCACGAAACAAGCCGGAGTCCGGGAGGATTTCCATCGAGGTCGGGCAGCTGGAAGGAAACTCCGTACAGCTCATCGTCTCCGATGACGGCGGCGGTATCAATGCCCATAGCGTCACGGAGGCCGCCTTGAAGGTGGGCATACTCTCCAGGCAGGAAGCAACGGAAATGAACGAGAACAGTCTTCGTCAGCTTATTTTCCGGTCCGGGGTCTCCACAAGTCCAATGCTCACAGACATTTCCGGAAGGGGGTTGGGCTTGGCGATTGTGCGCGAGCGGGTCGAAAAGCTCGGAGGGGCTATTCACTGTGACGTTTCGTCAGCGGGGGGCACCGTGTTGCGTATCCGGCTACCCCTGACCCTGTCGGCCCTTCGCTGTGTGCTCGTGCGCGTCGATACCCACCGGTTTCTCATCCCCACCACAGGCCTCGAGTCCACGGTGAGGGTGAGGCGAACCGAGGTAAAAACGGTTGAGAACCGGGAAACCATCTCTATAAACGATGGCATCGTCCCCTTGGTCCGTCTCGGAGAGGTTCTGGAGCTACCCCCCAAAGCCAAAGCGGCGACTTCCGGATTCGTCACCGCCGCCGTGCTCGGAGCGGACGGACAGCGGATCGCCTTCGCCGTGGATGAAATCATCGGCGAGCTGGAGGTCCTGATTAAAGGCCTCGGCAGCCAGCTGGTGCGCGTCCGGAACGTGGCGGCTGCGACCGTCCTGGGCACGGGGGAGGTCGTAGCGATCCTGAGCGTAGCGGATCTGATGAAGTCTGCCGTCAGGGTTTCATCGCCCCCCCGGACGGCGTATACTGTCGAGGCGCCGGAAGATAAAAGTGCCATCCTGGTGGTGGAGGATTCCATCACCTCGCGGACACTGCTGAAAAACATTCTCCAAATATCGGGATACGATGTGCAAACCGCGGTGGACGGGGCCGATGGCCTCGCGGCACTCAGAAGCGGCGACTTCGACCTCGTGGTCTCGGATGTGGACATGCCGCGGATGAACGGTTTTGAGCTGACGGCCAGAATCCGTGCCGACAAACGGCTTTCGGCGCTGCCCGTTGTTCTGGTCACCGCCCTGGAGTCCAGGGAAGACCGGGAACGGGGCATGGACGCGGGCGCCAATGCCTATATCGTCAAGAGCAGCTTCGACAGGGGGAATCTGTTGGAAGCCGTTAGAAGGCTGGTGGGATGAGGAGGACCCCATGATATCCGTGCTGGTGGTGGAGGATTCTATCGTCAACCAGGAATATCTGGTACACTTGCTCTCTGTGCCCGGAATCCAGGTCATCGGTAGGGCCTCCAATGGCGCTGAAGCGGTGGCGTTCGTAAAACGGCGGCGACCGGATGTGATTACCATGGACATCCATATGCCGGTCATGGACGGCATCGAGGCCACCCGCGTCATCATGGAGACCCATCCTGTCCCCATCGTGATCGTGAGCGGCAACTGGGACCCCAAGGAGGTTGAAACCACCTTCCGGGCCCTGGAAGCCGGCGCCCTGACCCTCGTGCAACGGCCCCTGGGGATCGACGACCATCCGGACAGCAAGAAGGCGTCCGAGGAGCTGATCCGAACGGTAAAGCTCATGTCCGAAGTGCGGGTGGTGCGGCGGTGGCCGCGCGGGAAGACCCCGGCCCCGGCCTCCCTGGCAAGGCAGGCCCTCTCCCAGGGTCGGATCGAAGTGGTGGCCATCGGAGCCTCCACAGGCGGCCCCATCGCGCTCCACACGATCCTTTCGGCCCTGCCGGCGGAATTTCCCATCCCCCTGCTGATCGTCCAGCACATGGCTCCCGGATTCCTGGGCGGCATGCTGGGCTGGCTGGGGGAAACAAGCGGCCTTAAGCTGCGCATCGCTGCAGACGGTATGCCGGCGCTGGCGGGGGAGGCTTACTTCGCGCCGGACAATTTTCACATGGGACTCGGGCCCGATGGCCGCCTCTTTCTCAACCGCGACGGCCGTGAGCATGGCGCCCGCCCATCGGTCTCATACCTTTTCCGCTCCGTGGCCAAGGCCTGCGGCAGGCATGCCGCTGCCGTTCTTCTCACGGGAATGGGCAGGGATGGCGCCCTTGAAATTAAACAGCTCCGGGACAAAGGGGCCCTCACCATCGCTCAGAACAGGGAAAGCTCCGCCGTATTCGGGATGCCCTCCGCCGCGATCAAGATGAATGGCGCCGGGCACGTGCTCTCCACCGATCAAATCCCTGCGGCTCTTATGAAAATCGCCATGACATCCAGCAAGAGAGGGGAATAAGATGCCCGACCACACGGGATCGATGGTTCTGATCATCGAAGACAGCGCCACCCAGGCCAAACAGCTGAGATTTACCCTTGAAGAAAATGGGTATCAAACCACGATTGCCCGGAACGCGGAGGCGGCCCTCGCGTGCGTCAGGAGCCAGGAGCCCGACGTCATCGTGAGCGATATCATCATGCCGGGAATGGACGGTTTCACGCTCTGCAGAAAGATTAAGGCCGAAATCAGCGCGACCCTGCCCGTGATTCTTCTCACCGCCCTCTCCGAGCCCACCGACGTCCTCAAGGGTCTTGAATGCGGAGCGGACCATTTTATCACCAAGCCCTATGACGAGGCCTACCTTCTCAGTCGCATCCGCCAGGCTCAAGCCAACTGCCGGTCCCAAGGCGAATCGGAGAAAGGCTCGGGCGACGAGCTCTTCTTCAGGGGCCGCAAATTTGTCATCACCTCGGAACGCCGCCAAATTCTGGAGCTGCTGCTTTCCACCTATGAGACGGCCATCATGAAAAACGAGCAGTTGAAGGAAACACAGCTGAAACTCGAGGAATGGAACGACCAGCTGGAGAAAATCGTCCAGCAGCGCACCTCCAAGCTGGTCGCTGAAATCAGGGAACGAAAAAAGGCTGAAGCGGAGGTCAGGATTCTCAACAGTGAACTGGAACTCCGGGTGGCCGCCCGAACGGCGGAGCTCGAAGCGGCCAACCGGGAGCTGAAAACCTTTGCCTACAGCGTATCTCATGATCTTCGGGCACCCCTTCGGACCATCGACGCATTCAGCTCGGCCCTGGAGGCTCGGAAAGAACTTGAACTCGACGATACCGGCAGGGATTACCTCCGCCGGGTGCGCGCATCGGCCCGGAATATGTCCCTTCTCATCGATGCCCTATTGAATCTGACGCAGATCGGCCGGGAAAAAATGCGCAGCGCGCATGTGGACCTTAGCGCCCTGGTCCATGCGGCGGCCGAAGAACTCATCAGCGGGGCCCCTCAACGCCGCGTGGATCTGGAGATCACCGAAGGGATCATCGCTCGCGGAGATTCGGGCATGCTGAAGGCTGTAATCGACAATCTCATGGGAAATGCGTGGAAATTCACCTCCTTGAAACCAATCGCCAAGATTGATTTCGGTACCGTCAGGAAAAACGGCAAGGCGGTCTTTTTTATCCGGGACAACGGGGTGGGATTTGATATGGCTTACGCCTCCAAGATGTTTATGCCGTTCCACCGGTTGCACAGTACCGCGGCATTCCCTGGAATGGGCGTGGGCCTGGCCACGGTGCAGCGGATCGTCCATCGCCATGGCGGCGATATCTGGGCCGAGGGGGAGGTGGACAGAGGGGCGACCATCTCCTTCACCCTTGGAGGATAGAGACGAAAACAGCCTCGAATCGTTCCCGCCTCCGGCTGCGACAGGCCGTTTCCCGGGCGCATGTGGTAAGAGGTTACGAGGAATCGGGTTCGTCCGACAGGGCCGCAGGGGAGCAAAGCAGCTCATGGATCTTGGTGGCGAGATCGGTGACGTTGAACGGCTTTTGGAGAAAGGGGGTGTTGGGAGCGGCCACCCCGTGATGCACGATGGCGTTGTCGGTATAGCCTGATGTATAGAGTACCCTGAGACCCGGTTGGACCTTGCCCAGCTGCTGCGCCAGGACCCTGCCGTTCATACCGGGCATGACCACGTCCGTAATCATGAGGTCCGGGTGCAACCCGTCGTCTTTAACGACATTCAAGGCTTCGGTGCCGTTGCCCGCCACCTTCACGCGGTATCCCAGGTTCCCGATCATCCGCGCGAAGAGGGTCCTTAGGGCCGGATCGTCCTCCACCACCAGGATCAGCTCCCCCTTTCCGTTGGCTGGTGGCGTTTCCTGTTTTCCTTGGCCGGGGGATTCGGCCGCTATGGCCGGCAGGTAGATCTTGAAGATGGTCCCGCGGCCCAGTTCGCTGTAAACCCATACATTGCCGCCGGACTGCTTGACGATGCCGTAGACTGTCGCGAGTCCCAGGCCGGTCCCCTTTCCCTGGCCCTTGGTGGTGAAAAAGGGTTCGAACACACGGCGCTTCGTTTCCGCATCCATTCCGCACCCCGTATCGCCGATCGCCAGCATGACGTAAGGCCCGGGCTTTACGCCCACATGCTGGGAGGCGTAGGCCTCATCCAGTAGAACGTCTGCGGTGTGGATGGTCAGGCGCCCCCCATCGGGCATGGCGTCGCGTGCGTTGACCGCGAGGTTCATGATTACCTGCTCGATCTGGCCGCGGTCGGCTTTCACCCTGGCCAGGCCATCGGCCAGGGTCATCCTGCAGGTGATATCCTCACCGATCAGGCGCCGCAGCATCTTCTCGATGTTCACCACCACCGCATTGAGATCCAATACCTTGGGCTGCAGGGTCTGCTTCCGGCTGAAGGCCAGAAGCTGTCGGGTCAGCGCTGCCGCCCGATTGGCACAGGCCTTGATCTGGTCGATGTCCCGGGCCAGGGGGTCACCGGCCTTCAAGGCCTCCCCGATGAGGTCGCAATATCCGATCTGGGCCATCAGGATATTGTTGAAGTCGTGGGCCACGCCGCCCGCGAGCTGGCCGACGGCCTCGAGCTTCTGGGCCTGCCGTAGCTGGTCCTTTGCCTCGGCGAGGGCCGCTGCGGACCTGTCCCGATCGGCCTTCATCTCAATGCTGTGAAGGGCAAAGGCGATATCGCCCGCCGTCTCCTCAAGCAGTCCCTGCCCCTCGATGTCCTCGCCCATCTCCCCCGGCAGGCACCCCATCAGGAAACCGTAGCACCGGCCTTCATTTTCCAGGCTGATGACCAGGGCAACTTCTTCGGGGCCTGCCTCCGTCTCCTGGGAACAACCGCCAGCGCACATACGGAAATTGTGCCAGGGCACCATCTCTCGCTCCGCCATGGCCCGGCGGGCGCAATCAGGCATCTCCCCCCGTGCCAACACCTGCCGCAGGGCGTCCAGAGCCTCCCCCGCCCCTGCAAAGCGCTCGATCCGTTGCCCCGATTCGTCGGCCAGGCCCACCACCGCGCAGTGGAAGCCCCCGGTCTCCACGAGAAGCTCGCAGGCCTTCTGAATCAGCTCGTTCGGATTCTTCTCCCGGGTAATGAGGTGATTTACGTTCCGGACACCGCGCAATACGGCGTTCAGGTGAACGATCCGGTTCTCGACCTTCTTTCTGGCCAGGAAACCGGCGACGTGATCCGCGATGCGCCGAAACAGGGCGATTCCCTCGGGAGTGAATCGTCCCGGCTGGTGGTCGTTGAGCTGGATCAGGCCGAAGGTCTCCCCCCCGGAGCGCAACGGGATGAGCGCCACGGACTCGTAGCCCACGCTGTTGCACCGGTTGCGCGTTCGGACCCGACGATCCGCATCGCTGGTGGTGGCCAGCAGCTCGGTCGTACAGTTGCTCCAAAAGCTCCCGTCGGTGGTGAAAAAATTCTTTGACGGATCGAATCTGCCATTAAGGATGTTGCCGCACATGCATTCCAGCAGCGGCTTTCCCTGGGCGTCCCGCAGGGGCGCGCCGTCCGGCCCATAAATGCATAGATGCGATTCGTGCCGGACGAAATCCTCCGAAAACCCGGAGGTCGCAAAATAGGGGAAATCCACCCCGTCCTTGATCCGGATCCCAGCGGCCTCGCACCGGGACCAGCGCTTCAGGCATCGCAGCAGGGACTTCAGCAGGGTCTCCCAGTTTTCGGTCTCATTGATCAGCTGCAAGGCTTCGAGAATCATCTGCTGCTCGGCTTCGCCGGCCTTGCGATCGGTGATATCGAGGGAGAGGATAAAGATACCCTCGGGGACCGGTTCGAACCTCAGATCGAACCAGCCAATGGATCCGTCGGGGAAGGTGAACTCGTTTTCCATCTGCCTGGGCGTCCGGTCCGCCATGCACTGCCGCAAAACGGCGAACATGGGGGAACGCTCGATCCCCGGATAGACCTCCTCCATGGCGCGTCCGATGAACTCCGTCTTGGACCGACGCCCCTGTCTGGCGGCGGCATCATTGACGTAGCGATAGCGCCAGTCCGGACCGATAATCTGGCACCCCTCAAGCAGTTGGTCCATGGTCTCATGGGCTTCTAACTTCGTAAGCATGCCTTTGAAACCTCTCACGCGTTGTCTCTTCCTTTATTTTACACAAAGGGAGACGGATATCAACGATTGACGGATGATCGTCGCTGCGACAGGGGCAACAGGCCGGCGCCCAGAAACCGGGCAGCCC
>CAYOXD010000026.1:14343-29434 GCA_964407825.1 uncultured Desulfobacterales bacterium
CGGGCAGCCCGCAGATCCGCTCCAGAAGCGCAGCAGCGGCCGCCTCGTCCACCTGCATGGCCCCCGGATCGAGCAGGAAGCCCCCGGGTTCAAGCCGAGCGGCTGCGGCTCGAAGGGCCGGCCCCTAGCCGATCATCCACCGACCGATGCCGCGAACCAGGGGCCGCATCATCCGGTTCAGCGCCATCTTTCTTGTCATATTGATCTTTTCGGCAGAAGCCACGGAAAACTGATGATAAAATAATGGATCGAAGGCCGTGAGGTAAATCACGTTCACCTCGTCGGGGTCCAGGAGGTGGGCATCGGGGGAGGCTCGTTGTGATACCCAGAAAAGAGCCCATCCCTGAATCCGAATTCCTCCCTTACGATAAAGGGCGCATTGGTGTAGGCAGCCAGGTATGGCTTGTTATAGAGGCCAGCGTCCAGGATGTAATGGATCATCCCGCCCAGAAAGGCGATGTCGGTGCCGGAGCGAAGGGGCACATAGATATCGATGACGCGCCCGCCGCCGCCATGCCTGTGATTTCCATGAATTGTCGTCGATCCACCTTCATGAATCTTCCCTCCTGTCCAGTTCGTGGAACGCCCTCACGCACCCCCGCTTCGATTGTATGGCAAACAGTCAAACTCAGCGGGGAAATCCCTATATCATGTTCTGGAGCGACAACTCTGAAGCGGGTTCGTCAGGAACAGGAACGCACGGTCGTTATGGGGGGAGACAACCGGGCGCATCCAGCGCATGACGGACCACCTGGGCCAGATGATGCATGGTCATGGGTTTGCGGATCACCCCCCGGAGTCCGGATTGGACTATCCAGTCCTCGTCCATTTTTTCGTTCATACCGGTACAGACAATAATGGGAAAACAGGGGCTGTGCTTCAAAATCTCGGTGGCCAGGGCCTTACCGGTCAGTCCGGGCATAACCAGGTCGGTGATGACCAAATCGAATTCCGATGAACGATCGCGGAACAGGTTCAGAGCTTGATTCGGATCCGTCTCGGCGGTAACACGGTAACCAAGGATTGTCAGAAGCTTGCGGCCTATTTCAGCCAGCGCCGGCTCATCATCCACCAACAGAATGGCCTCATGCCCGTCCGGCGGGGACAACGGAGGATCGGCGGCAACCTCTCTTTCGCTCAGCGGCAGGTAGACACGGAACACCGTTCCTTCGCCCTGGCGGCTCTGCACATCGATGTTTCCGCCATGGCGCGACACGATCCCCCGGACCACCGCAAGCCCCAGGCCCGTGCCCACGTCCTTTTCCTTGGTGGTGAAGTAGGGATCGAAGATACGTCCCATCAGATGCGGTGGAATCCCCTGACCGGTGTCCGCCACCGTCAGGCAGGCATAGGCCCCGGGGGACAAACCCGCCGGGGTGGCGGCAGGATCGGGCAACCGGTCGGCCCCGATATTCAGGGTCTTGAGGGATACGCTCAAGGTCCCCTGCCCCTCCGCCATGGCGCCAGTGGCGTTGGCGCACAGGTTCTTCAGGATCTGGTGGATCTGGGGGGCATTGCCCAGCACGACGCTGTCCTCACTACCAATGGCGATATTGCTAACGATGGTGCGTGGCAGGGACGAGCAAATGGGCCGAAGGGTCTCCTTGACGACATTGGCAATCCTCAGGGGGTGCTGTTCCTCCTCGCTTTGGCCGCTGACGGTCAATAGTTCGGCCACCAGTTCCTTGGCGCGGTTGCCGGTGCTCAGAACCTCCGAGAGGCAATGTTCCACTGGTTTTCCCACCGTCATTTTCATCTGGGCCAATTCGATGTAACCGATGATAACAGACAGGATATTGTTGAAATCATGCGCGATGCCGCCTGCCAGAGCGCGAAGGCCATCCATCTGTTGGGTCCGACCGAGCTGATCCTCCAGCCGCCCTTTTTCGCGGTCCAGCTGCCGGTGAATGTGGATTTCATGGGTTAATTCATCGTTGGCCTGATTCAGCATGGCGGTACGGGTTTCGACCATTTGCGCCAGTTGCCCATTGAGCGTTTCTGCCTTTTTCCTTTCCTCCTTTAGCAGATGCGCCATGAAGTAATCCCGCCGCGCATAGAATTCCATATTGTAGCTTGCCAGCATCCCCAATACACAGGCCGAGAGGCAAAACAGATTGTTGATGAAAAAAACATGGGGGGGCAGCGTGCCCCGAATCCACATGGCCACCAGGTAAACCGCCGCCAGGAGGCATCCAGCCCCGGATGCCCAGAGAAACCGCGCCCCCCTCATGGAGCAACCGGCCATCAAGACAAGGATCAGGCCGGCAAAATAGGTCCTGTTGACTTCGGGCGGGCCCACGATGGCCATATAGATGATTCCACCGCCGGCAACGAGGAGCACAAGGGCGATGGCCGGCTGCATGATGGTTTTGAATTTTGAGGAAAATGTCATGGCCCCCACGAGGCCGATGGCCGGGCAGACAACAGCGAATCGAACGAACCAGAACCGGAAGAAAAATGCCCGGGCCACCTGATAGTCGAGCAGGGCGAAAAGGGCATACAGGATAAAGCCCAAGGCCAGAGTGCATCGGAGCTGGATGATGGAACTCAGCGCGTAATGTTCTAGAAATTCCTTTTCCAGCCCCTTGCACGAGCCGGTAAAGCTCAGAGAGACAGGATGAAGTCTCATGGAAATTAGTTTTTTATGGCTACCCATGAGAATGACAACTCCATGGCGGAATGCACAAGTGGCGACGATATGGCGAGATCCCCCGTCCCAAAACTTCCTCACTTCTGGTGTGATATCAGATCTGACGGGCCCGAGGCAAGCAATTGCTGTCCATGAGGAAAAACATCGCGGTAACCATCAAGGCCTAACTTGTGTCCATCCAGAAATAGGCAAATTGGGTCGAGATCAAGGCGCACGAAAAATTTAACCGCGGGCATATGGTGGATATTCCGAGGATTAAATTTTTCGCGCAACGCAGATATCGGGCAAATTGGCCATTTCTGGATGGACACTAACTTAATGACATCGCGTGAATACTAAAGAAGGGCGGGTAAGGGGCATGGAATTGGCACGAAGGGGCGGGGGCGACCCGCTCAGGGGATCGCCAGACCTTCATCTGGACGGCAAGAGGTAAGCCATGGGAGGGCGACACGGTGGCCCCTGGCAACAGGGAGGTTTTCCTGTAAGCGCTGCCGTCGCCGGCTGCCTGTGGGGGCAGCGGTGACGGCAGCGTTCGACAGGACCTGGAGGGCGCCGTGCCCCGCTATCGGAAAAACACGGATCCCTCCGGAAGATGAAGAAAAGCGAGCGCCTACAGAATCCCCAGCTTCATCAGGGTGGTCTTGTTTACCCTGCCAGTTGCCTTGAGCTTGTTCGCCTTTTGAAAGGCCTTGAGGGCCCCACGCGTTTTCTTCCCCATCATGCCATCTTCCTTGAGTGAATAACCGGCCTTGTTCAGCGCAGCCTGCAGAGCCTTGACCTTCTCCTCCGACATCATATGCCGATGGTGCGCCATCTTCTTGTGCTCCTTCATCATGGCATGCTTGGCAGCCTTTTCCGTTTTGGCTGCCTTCGTATCGGCTTTCATGACGGCTTTTTTCATCGGCTGCATCGCTTCCGGAGCCGTTTTCATATCTCCAGCGGGCTGAGCCTTCTGATCACCGGCGAGAGCGGGTTGCGCGCCGCCAAACACCATGAGGCCGGCTCCGAACATCAGGACACCGAAAAAAATCATACCAAAAGCCAGTTTACTCGTTTTCATCACAATCTCCTTTCAAAGTACATGCGCACCCATAAAAAGTGTAAAACGAAAAGGCCATCCTTTTCTCTCGACAAGAATGCAAACAAATACCATGCCAGCTCATATCATATGGATATTTAAAAATTTAATCCTTATAGCGTCCAAATCGGCCAAAAACTGGAACCAAGAATTCTGTTTTTCTATATTTTCTATATTTTCATTATATTAACACGATATGACCCTGGGTAAAGGTCTGGAGAAAAGGCCTGCCTGGGGATCGCATGGGATTATCGCCCCCGGGGGGCAATCGCTTCCTGTCGGCTTCACCCCATAATGATTTGAAATATTGGCTTTGTTAAAAAGCCAGAGAGGATCTGAAGGAAGGCCCGGCAATAGAGGAACTTTTCATTCCGTTTTTAGGCAACAGGAACTTAATGTTCTTAATCCCACTGGCCCTAAACGGAAAGGATGTCACCGCATGTTCCCTGCAGGGCGACCGACAGGCTCGGCCGGCAGCAGGTAAGGGCCGGATGAACCGCGGCGAAGGCCTTTTCCGGGGTGTTGTTGGTGTCGCTGAGATGGGCCAGGACCACATGCCGCAGCCCGTCGTGCTGGAGTTCATGGAGCAGATCCCGGGTATCCTCGTTTGCCAGGTGGCCGGTACGGCCCCTGATCCGCTGTTTCAACGGCCAGGGGTAGGGCCCCTGGGACAGCATCGTGGGATCGTGGTTGGCCTCCAGCACCAACAGGGCACAGCCCTTGAGGTGCTCCCTGACCATGGCGGTGGCAATCCCCAAATCCGTAGCGATACCGATCTTGGCGCCTCCCCGGGAAAGGGTAAACCCCGCCGGGTCCGCTGCGTCGTGGGAAATGGCGAAGGGATGAATCCGGATCTCGTCGATCGTGAACGGCGTGCCGCAGGTAAAGTGTCGGGCCTCCCCGAGCTTTCCCAACTGGGGGGCGGCCAACCGGGTTTTCTCATTGATATAGACCGGGAGCCGGTATTTTCTTGAAAGCACGCCCACGCCCTGGATATGGTCCGAGTGCTCGTGGGATACCACCAGCGCATCCAGGTCCTGCGCGGAGAGACCCCGGGAATTGAGACGTCGTTCGATTTCGACACCCGACAGGCCCGCATCGATCAGGATACGGGTGACCCCGTCCGTGAGGTAGACGGCGTTTCCCCGGCTCCCGCTGGCGAGCATGCAGAGGGAGAAATTCTCAGCGTCCCGTATGTCCGAATCCACCATCCCCCCGTTCGGTTTCCTCAAGGTGTTCCACGGCATGCACCTGCGCCCGACAGCACCGCTGAATGACCATCTGGGCAATACGATCCCCCCGTCGGATGGTGTGGGCGGCCGGCCCCAGATTGATCAGTGCGATTTTCACCTCGCCTCGGTAATCGGCATCGATGGTGCCGGGCGAATTGATGATCCCCACGCCGTGCTTGACCGCAAGTCCGCTTCTGGGACGGATCTGGGCCTCGAACCCAGGGGGGAGGGCCATGGCGAACCCCGTGGGAACGAGCAGAATCGCGCCCCTATCAAGCACCGTGTCCGCCTGCACCGCAGCACATATATCCATGCCGGCGGCCTGGGACGTCATGTACCGGGGCAAGGGGACATCCTGGTCCCTCTCCGGGGAAAGCCGCATGATTTCGATCACCGGCGCCTTATCGGCCATCTGACATTCCTCATCGAAATCGAAATCGGGATCGGAATTGTTTTCAGCATTCGATTCCGATATTCAGTTTTAAACCTCAAAACCCCAACTGCTCCCCGAGGTCGGCATCGGCGTCGGGAATCGGCCCCAGAAGCACCAAGGAGAGTGTCTCCGAACGAAAAAGCGCCGAGGCAAGGGCCGAAATATCGTCGGCCGTCACCCCATCGATCCGGTCCAGGATCTCTCGCACCGGAATGTAACGCCCGAAATGAAGCTCGTTCTGGGCAAGAGCGGCCATCTGGCTCTCCACACTCTCGATGGCCATCAGCATGGCACTTTTGGAATAGGCCTTGGCGTCCCTTAATTCCTCCGGTGTGACGGGGGCCTCTTTCAGCCTTCCCATCTCCTTCAGCATCAGGCCGAGCGCCTCTCGGACGCTTTCAGGCTGCACGCCGGCGTAGGCACCGAACATGCCTGTGCCCACGTGAGAGGCGAGGAAGGAGTAGACCGAATAGGCAAGTCCGCGTCGCTCCCGCACCTCCTGGAAGAGTCGCGAACTCATGTTGCCGCCCAGAATGGTATTCATCAGGGCCCAGGCATAGCGCCTGGGATCCGACACCGAAAGCCCGCGGGTGGCCAGGGCGATGTGGAGCTGCTCAAGATCCCGGGGCACCAGGCGCATCTGCCGGTTCCCCCCTGCCGGGAGCCGCTCCTTCCCGCCGTCAAGCGGAGATAGCGGTTCAAAGGCCGGCCCCACCAGGTCCACGAACCGCTCATGCCGCAGGTTGCCGGCAGCCGAAATGACGATGTGACCGGGCCGGCAGAAACGCCGGAAAAAATCCTTGATCCCGGCCGAGTCGAATCGAAGGAGATTTTCCGGAGTACCCAGAATGTTCTGTCCCAGGGGATGATCGCCCCAGAAGGCCGCCTCCAGCAACACATGGACGTACTCCTCGGGGCTGTCCTCGAGCATACCGATTTCCTGGAGGATGACGGGCCGTTCCCTTTCCAGTTCGTCCTCGTCGAACACCGAATTGAGGAAGATGTCACAGAGGATATCGGTCAGGGCGGGCAGGCGGGACGCCATCACCCGGCCATGGAAACAGGTGGTCTCCATGGCGGTGAAGGCATTGTTGTTGCCACCGATGGCATCGAATTCCTTGGCGATCTGCAGGGCACTGCGCCTGCCGGTCCCCTTGAAAATCATGTGCTCGATGAGGTGGGACAATCCATTTTCGGCGGGCGTCTCGTCCCTAGCCCCGGCATCCACCCACACGCCCATGGCCACGCTGTGCATGTGGGGCATTTCAGCGGTCAGAACACGGACCCCGTTGTCGAGTACCGTTTTACTGACCTTTTCCCGCATTTTCCTCTTCCAGGATGGCCCTATGGCTCAACCGAATTTTACCATCCCGAGAGATTTCAAGCACCTTGACCTTGAGCTGATCACCCTCGTGCACCACATCCGAGACCTTGTTGACCCGACGGGTGGCCAGCTGGGAGATATGCACCAGCCCATCGGTGCCCGGCAGGATCTGCACGAAAGCACCAAAATCCGTTATCTTGACCACCGTTCCCTCGTAGGTGGCGCCCACTTCAGGCTCGGCGACGATCTCACCGATGATGCGCATGGCGGTTTCGCTGTCCTCCTGCGAGGTGGCCGCGATTTTCACGACCCCGTCATCCGAAATCTCGATTTTGGTATTGGATTCGCTCTGGATGGAGCGGATCATCTTGCCGCCCGGGCCGATGATGTCCCGGATCTTGTCCGGATTGATGCTCAAGGAGACAATCTTCGGTGCATAGGGGGACAGCTCTTCCCTGGGAGCCTCGATGGCCGCCATCATCTTATCGAGAATAAAGAGTCGGCCCCTGCGGGCCTGCTCCAGGGCCTCGGCCATGACGCTCTTGGGCAACTCGAGGATCTTGATGTCCATCTGGACGGCCGTGACCCCCTCCCGGGTGCCGGCGACCTTGAAATCCATATCCCCCGTGTGGTCCTCGTCCCCCAGGATGTCCGAAAGGATGACCACCTGGTCCCCCTCCTTCACCAGTCCCATGGCAATACCTGAAACCGGCGCCTGGATGGGCACGCCGCCGTCCATCAGGGCCATGGTGCCCGCGCACACGGTGCCCATGGACGAGGAGCCGTTGGATTCCAGCACCTCGGAGACAACCCGGATGGTATAGTCGAAATCTTCCTTCTTCGGCAGCACCCGCTCCAAGGCCCGGGTGGCCAGGCCCCCGTGACCGATGTCCCGGCGGCTGGGGCCGCCGATCCGGCGGACCTCGCCCACGGAATAGGGCGGGAAATTGTAGTGGAGCATGAACTGCCGGGACTCGTCACCGGAAAGGGTCTCCACCCGTTGCTCGTCCAGGCTGGAGCCCAGGGTCAAAACTCCCAACACCTGGGTTTCCCCCCGGGTGAAGAGGGCCGAGCCGTGGGGCCTGGGCAAAACGCCCGCCTCGCAGGTGATGGGCCGGATCTCGTCGAACTTCCGACCGTCGATGCGCCCGCCCTCCCGCAATACCACATCCCGGCTGATCTTTTTGACCAGGTCGCCCAGAATCGCGCCGGCCTCCTCCATTCGCTCGGCGAACTCCTCGCCCAGAGACTCAAGGACGGCTGTCTTCACCGCCCGGAGCGCGACCTGGCGATCCTGTTTCACTGGTACCCCAAGGGCCTCACGGATGCGGGCCGCGGCGTCCTGCTCGATTCTGGCGGCCAGGGCCTCATCCTTCGCCGGTGGGACAAATACCATTTTGGGCCGGCCCACAGCCTCCTGCAACTGGTTCTGGATGTCGATGATGGGTTTCAGCGCCTCGTGGGCGGCAAAGATCGCATCCATCAGGTCGCCCTCACTGATCACATCGCCACCGCCCTCCACCATAACGACGCCGGTTTTGGAGCCGGCCACGATGATATTCATATCGCTCGTCTGGAGTTGCTGAAGGGTGGGGTTGATCACGAACCGCCCGTCGACCCGGCCCACCCGCACCGAGGCGATGGGGCCCTGAAAGGGGATATCCGAAAGCTCAAGGGCGGCCGAGGCCCCCACCATGGCCAACATATCCGGATCGTTTTCCTGATCCATGGACAGCACGGTGGCGATTACCTGGATCTCATTGCTGAAGCCTTTTGGGAAAAGGGGACGGATCGGCCGGTCGATCAACCGGGCGGTCAGGGTTTCTTTTTCACTGGGTCTTCCGATTTCCCGTCGGAAATAGTTCCCGGGAATCCTGCCGGCGGCGTATATCTTTTCCTGGTATTCCACGGTGAGGGGCAAAAACCCCGCGTTTCTCTCTTCGGTTGAGGCCACCACCGTCACCAAAACGATAGTCTCGCCGTACTGCACCACAACGGCGCCCGAGGCCTGCTTGGCCACCTTGCCTGTCTCAATGCTGAGGGTCTTGTCCCCCACGAGTGTCTTTACGATCATCTCCATGTCTTCTTTCTCCCAATAAAAACCTTCACCTCATGAGTCCCCGTGCATCAAAAGCCCCAGGCTGGGCTAACCGGCTATCATTAAATGAGCTGCTTTGCATCCGTTTTTGAAAAGCCTGACCTTGCCAAAGAGACCGGTGGCATGGCGCGGCAGGCCGTGACGGGGGTGTACCCATCCTGCCCGCTGCGGCCTCCCTTCCCGGCCCCTCATCGGTTACGTTCTACGGCTTTTCAACGGGATTGCCCCGCTTGAAAGGCCCGACCAACGGCCGGCCCTTGTCTGAAAAAGCCGTTCTATCTTCTGAGCCCCAGAGTCTCTATGATCTGTCTGTACCGCTGAACATCCTTATTTTTAACATAATTTAGAAGACGGCGACGGCGTCCAACGAGCATCAACAGTCCTCTGCGGGAATGATGGTCCTTGTTATGGACCTTCAAATGGTCGGTCAGATAGGTAATCCGATGGGTCAGCAGTCCTATCTGCACCTCCGGAGAGCCCGTATCGGATTCGTGGAGCTTATACTGATCGATCAACGCCTTTTTCTCTTCTGATGTGTACGCCACTTTCGCCTCCTCAAATATAATGGCAATCGTTCAAAATCCCATGGCGGTCGCCGGGCTGTCCCAGCCAACGGCAGCAATGGGAGGTGTTTCGAACCGGTATCCAGGCAGGGCCGCTACCTGGGAAAAACACAGCAGTACTGGTAGGTACCGCCCTGTGCCCGCAATACTGCAAGCAGATGATTGCGCGTGTCAACAATTTTGATATAACCTTCCGCCTCCCCCGGACTCGGCTGCGGCACATCCTGGCCCCTCAGCGTTTTGCCATGCCCGATATGCGCCGCCAATCGATGATCGGCCACGTGGCAGGGCATGGCGCCCAGAGCGTCGGCCATGGGGACCAGGTGCTCCTCGATACGCCCTGATGCCGCCAAATCGGCCACTTGATCCAACCCCAGGGCCCGGGAGATATCGAATCCGCAGCTGGCCAGGCGCCGTAGCGCCGTGAGGTGCCCCCCGCATCCGAGCTCCAGGCCGATATCGGCCCCGAGGGTGCGGATGTAAGTGCCCGCTGAGCAGGCCACCCGAAACTCCACCACCGGCAGCGCCACGCGCATTATTTCAAGGGCCGCGATGTGAACCGGCCTCGGCGGCTTTGTCACCGGCTTTCCGGACCTGGCCAGCTTGTAGAGCGGGGTTCCCTCGTGCTTGAGAGCCGAGAAAACCGGCGGCGTCTGCAGGATCTCCCCCCTGAAGCGGTCCATGACCCGAGTCACCGCCGCTTCCGACAGGGCCGCCGTATCCCTTACAGCCGTTACCCGGCCCGTGACGTCCTGGGTATCGGTTTCCACCCCCAGACGCAGGGTGGCCTCGTAGGTCTTCGGACCGTTCAGAAAAAAGCTGGCCAGTTTGGTCGCGCGTCCCACGCAGCAAAGCATCACCCCACTGGCAAAGGGATCCAGGGTTCCCGTGTGGCCGACCTTCACGCCCCCGAGGCTGCGCTTCACCCGATGGACCACCTGGGCCGAGGAGAGCCCCGAGGGTTTGTCGATCACCAGAAGACCGCTCAGGACCGAACCGTCGCCCTGCGCCTGACATCGGTTACCGGCTTTCTCCAACCGACCGGCCGTGGCCCCCATCATGAAACGCCTCCGGTGGCGACGCCGAACAGTTCGCAGACCTCGCCCTCCTTGGGCCGCCACCTGTCGAGATTCTCCGCCCATCCCAGGATCTTGTGTTTCAACGACTCCAGATGGCCGCTGATGCTGAAACCTGCGGCGGCATAGTGGCCGCCGCCTCCGAAGGCCCCGGCAATGGCGCCCACATCCACCGCCCCGTTGGAACGGAGACTGACATGGAAGGAAGGGCTCTGCCCGATGGCGGCATCTTCATCCGTGCTCTCCTGAATCAACACGGCCACCTGGACATTTTCGATGCTGCGGGCATAGGAGATCAACCCGTCCACATCGAAGGGATGGGTCCCGCTGGCCTCGAGCATCTCCCGGGTGACCACCATGAGCGAGAGCTTCCCGTTGTCAGATATTTCGATGGAATCCAAGGCCAGGTTGATCAATTTCAGCCTGCCCAGGGAATAGGTGCCGTACACGTGCTGGGCGATGAGGTACGGGTCCACCCCCAGCCCCACCATCTCCTCGCAAATCATAAAGGCGTTCCGATTGGTATTCTGGAACCGGAAGGAGCCTGTGTCCGTCAGGATGCCCGTGTAGATGGCAGTCGCCATGGCCTTGGTCATCTCCACCCCCAGGGCCTTGATCAGACGGTACACGATTTCAGACGAGGCGCAGGCCGATGGGTCGATCAGCTGCAAGTGACCGAAGCGCGTGTTGGTCGGATGGTGGTCCACGTTGATAAGGGTCTCGATTCGATGCAGGGGGCCGGCGATGGCGCCCACCCGGCTCAAATTGCTGCAGTCGAGAACAAGGGCCGTATCATACATCTCGGGCCTGCCCATACGATAGCTGATGCGGTCCGTTCCGTCGAGATACCGGTAAACTGCAGGAATCGGATCACCGTTGTACAGGGTCACCGACCGGTCCAGAGCGCTCAACGCAAGTCCCATGGCCAGCAACGAACCAATGGCGTCACCGTCCGGATTGATATGCGTTGCAACCAGTATTCGGCGGCTACTGGTCAGTTGATGTATTATCCGATCCATTGACTGCATGTAAGTTTTTTAAAACACCGTCTATGCGGGCTCCATAATCGAGTGATTCATCATAATAAAAACGGATATCGGGCATGTATCGCAGGCCCAGCCGCCGGGCAAGCTCCCGTTTGATAAAGGGCCGTGCCCTTTCAAACCCCTCCATGACCTGTTGTCTGGCGCCCTCCTCGCCGGGAGCGCAGACATAGACGCGGGCAGACTTCAGGTCCTTTGCCGTCTTTACGCCGGTGATAACGGCCCGCTCCAGACGGGGATCGCTGACCCCCTTTTTCAGGAGACCCGAAAGCTCTCGCTGGATCTGCATGGAAACCCGGTCGGCGCGTTCAAACGGTTTCATACGTTCATGATCTCCAGGTCGGTGTCCACCACCTCGGCAACGCCCATAGCGTCCACCATATTAAAAATCTTGTCGAGCTTTGAGTTTATCACGGCCCGGTCGTTTCCCACCAGGGCCATGCCGATCCGAGCCGCCTGGTGGCTGTCGTTGGCCCCGACCTCCGCAACCGATGCATTGAACTGATTGCGAATCTGCCCGATAATCGATTTGATTATCCCCCGCTTTCCCTTCAGGGAGCGGCAATCGTGCAGCCGCAGGCTCACCATGCCCAACCCCACCACCATCGTCTCGTTCGCCTCATCCATGGTTGCGCCCCCTGCATCATTCAATTTCAGGGCGGATCTCCTCCATGTAGAAACACTCCACCGTATCGCCCACCTTGATATCGTTGAAGTTGGAAATGCCGATACCACATTCGTACCCGCTGCTGACCTCCTTCATATCGTCCTTGAATCGGCGCAGGGAGGCGACCTTTCCCTCGTAGCGGATGACCCCGTCCCGGAGCAGGCGGACCTGCTGGCCCCTTTCGATCTTTCCGTCGGTTACGAAACAACCGGCGATGGCGCCCACCTTGGGAACGTGGAAAACCTGGCGCACCTCGGCCTTTCCAAGCAACCGCTCCTCGAAGGTGGAGGCCATCATCCCAACGATGGCACTTTTCACCTCCTGAATGACATCATAGATGATGTTGTGCAGCCGGACATCCACATTTTCCTCTTGGGCCATGTCCGAGACCTTGGTGTTGGGCCGGACATTGAAGCCGATGATGATGGCATCGGAAACGGCCGCCAGGGACACGTCCGATTCGGTGATGGTTCCGGTGGCCGAGTGCACCACATTGATTTTGACCTCCTCGTTGGAAAGCTTGACGAGGGAGTCGCGCAAGGCCTCGATGGAGCCGTCCACATCGGCCTTGATGATGAGGTTCAGGTCCTTGACCTCACCGGACTTCATCTTTTCGAACAGGCCCTCGAGGCTCATCCGGCTGCTCTTGGCCAGCTCCTGGGAGCGCAGCTTCTGGGTCCTGTGGAGGCTGACCTGCTTGGCGTCCTTCTCGTTCTCCAGGGCCACCATCTCATCGCCGGCCATGGGCACCCCGGAAAGCCCGATAATTTCCACCGGCATGGAGGGCCCGGCCGAAGCGACCTGCTGGCCCACATCGTTCAGCATGGCACGGATCTTCCCGTAGTGGACGCCACAGACCACCGAGTCCCCGGTTCGAAGGGTCCCCCCCTGCACCAGAACGGTGGCCACCGGGCCCCGGCCCGAGTCGAGCTTGGACTCCACCACATGGCCCGTGGCGAGACGTTCCGGATCGGCCCGGAGTTCCATCATCTCCGCCTGCAGCAGGATCATCTCCAGAAGATCGTCGATGCCCTGGTTTTGCTTGGCCGACACCTTGACAAAGATCGTATCCCCACCCCACTCCTCCGGGGCCAGTCCGAGTTCCGCCAGTTGCCGGACCACCCGGTCCGGATCGGCATTGGCCTTGTCGATCTTGTTGATGGCCACCACCATGGGCACCTGCGAAGCCCTGGAATGGTTGATGGCCTCTATCGTCTGGGGCATGACCCCGTCGTCGGCCGCCACCACCAGCACCACCAGATCGGTCACCTTGGCGCCCCTGGCCCGCATGGCCGTGAAAGCCTCATGGCCGGGTGTATCCAGGAAGACCACCTGGCCCCTTGTCGTGCCCACATTATAGGCGCCGATGTGCTGGGTGATGCCCCCTGCCTCGGTGGCGGTGATCCGGGTCTTTCGGATCATGTCCAGAAGGGAGGTCTTACCATGATCCACGTGTCCCATGATGGTGACCACCGGAGGACGTGCCATCATCTTTTCCGGATCGTCGGCCTGGGTCTTCATGAGGGTCTCCTCCTCAAAGGCGGCCCGTTCCACCTCGTAGTCGAATTCACCGGCCACCAGCACCGCCGTGTCGAAATCGATGGTCTGGTTGACGGTGGCCATGACCCCCATCCCCATGAGGGTCCGGATCATATCCGAGGCTTTGATGCCCATGCGCTTGGCCAGCTCGGACAGGACGATGGTTTCATCCACCTTCACACGGCGTTTGATGGCCTTGGCCACGGTGATCTGGGGCTTCTGGACCGGTGCCTGCTTGGCGCCCTTGGCCCCTTTCCGCCCCTTTCGCCCCCGGTTTTCCCCTGCATAGAGAGCGGCGCCCTCCACCACCTCCTTACGGCGAAAGGATATTTTTTTCTTGAAAAATTTCTTGTCCTTGCCAGCGGCCCCCTCATCCGCCAGCGCCTTCCGGCCCCGTTTCCCCTTCTTCTTGTCTCCAACAGCACCCGAATCCCCTTCCGCGGCAGGCGCGAAGGCCTCGCCTGCCTGGCGTCGGCGCGCCGGCCCGGTACCGGCGCGGTCCGGTCGTTCAGCCGGCTCCGGCGGAGACACGGGCAGTTGAATAATCTTGGCGGGGGTGTCCTTGGCTTGCTTCTTTTTACCCTTCTTGGCCTTCCCCCCCTTGGGGGCAGGTGACGCCTGGCCCGCTCCTTCCGCCACAGGTTCGGCAGGTGGAGCCGGTGCGGCACCGGTCTGTGTCTCCGAGGCTTCCGCGGGGGAACCGGATTCTGGCAGGGCCATCTCTTCGGCGTCCTCGGCGCTGGACGCCTCTGCCGATTCCACTGCTGCAACCGTGGCCTCCTCTCCGGTGTCGGCCCCTTCCAGCTGCTCGGCGGCCCTCTCGGTGTCAGCCGCTTCGTCAGTGACAGGCGCCGCCTCTGTTTCAACCGGTTTTACCGACTCTGGCGCCGTCTCCGGTTCGCCGGCTGACTTCGGGGCCTGGGCCTCGGCCTCCCCTTCCATCGGTGATGCCTGTTTGGCGGTTAGCTCCTGCTCCACATCGGGCGCTTCGGCAACACGGGGTTCCTCGTCGGGCATGACGGGCTTGGACTCAGCCGGCTCGGTCCCCGTGGGGGTGGCGCGGGAGGCACGGTCGGTTGTCTCTTCCGTCACGGTTTCAACCGCATCATGAGCATCTTCGACAGCTTCGGATACATCCGAGCTTTCCGTGGATGGAGCGGTTTCCCGGACCGCTTTTCGCCGCCGTCGGATCACCGTTGGCCGGATTCGGGTCTCCTCGATGGCCTCGTCGCTCTTTTTCCCGTACAGATGTTCCCTGACTTGTGCTTCCATCGCGTCGTCCACCGTGCTCATGTGACTCTTAACGGTCACTTCCAAATCCTTCAACGTAACCAGAAGTGCCTTGGTTGTCAGGTTAAGTTCTCTGGCAAGTTCAAACACTCTTTTTG
>CAYOXD010000027.1:0-4255 GCA_964407825.1 uncultured Desulfobacterales bacterium
AAAGACAAATTCAATAAATCGTCTTTTTTGACGTGAAAATACAAAAAAACCTTTTATCTCGTCAGTTATTACGATATATACCTTTATAATAAAAGGGGGCCGATGAAGATTGAAGGATTATTGACGGACGAGGCGATTCTGGCGGAGCTGGGCGGGCGCTTGGCCCAGCGTCGGCTGGAACTTCAGCTGACGCAAGAGATGCTGTCGGAACAGGCGGGCGTATCGAAGCGGACGGTAGAGCGTATCGAGGCCGGGGCTACGGCGCATACGTTGACGTTGATCCGGATTCTGCGGGTATTGGAACTGTTGGATCGGCTGGAAACACTGGTGCCCGAAGCCGGACCGCGTCCGATGGACCTGGTCAAATTGAAAGGCAAGGCGCGGAAGCGGGCCAGTGGTAAGCGGAAGTCCACGGATCAAGGACCGTGGCATTGGGGTGACGAAACGTGACCACGACGGCAAAGGTAAACCTGTGGGGACGCACGATCGGCGCGGTGTCGTTGGAAGACGGGGTCGCGGCCGCGACGTTCGAATATGCCCCGGCGTTCATCAAAAGTGGTATCGAGGTGGCCCCGTTGATGATGCCGCTATCCAGCCGACTCTACTCCTTCCCATCGCTGCGGCCGGAAACCTTCCACGGTCTTCCGGGGTTTTTGGCGGATTCTTTGCCGGATCGGTTCGGAAATGCGTTGATCGATGCCTGGCTTGCCCGGTCCGGACGCATGCCGGAATCATTCAATTCGGTGGAGCGCCTCTGTTATACTGGGACGCGCGGCATGGGTGCGTTGGAGTATGCGCCGGCAACCCGATTGGCTGCACGCGGCCCCTCCCGTATCGAAATCGACAAGCTGGTAGCGCTGGCTTCGAAGGTGTTGACCCATCGCGCCAACCTGCAGGGCTGGCTTCACGAGGAGGGGGAGAATACGGCTCTGCAGGATATTCTGAGGGTCGGTACTTCCGCGGGCGGGGCGCGAGCCAAGGCGGTGATCGCCTGGAATCCGAAAACGAACGAAGTCCGGTCAGCTCAGGTGAAGGCAGGTAGCGGGTTTGAATACTGGCTGATGAAGTTCGACGGGGTCAGCGGTAACAGGGATAAGGAGTTGGAGGACCCCAAGGGATACGGTGCAATCGAGTATGCCTATTACAGGATGGCGGTAGACGCGGGAATCACCATGGGACCTTGCCGACTGTTCGAAGAGAACGGGCGCCGTCATTTCATGACGAAGCGGTTCGACCGGTTGGACGGCGGAGGCAAGCTGCACATGCAGTCGCTTTGCGGCATGGCGCATTATGATTTCAACCAAGCGGGGGCATACGGCTACGAGCAGGCGTTGCAAGTCATCCGCCGGCTGGGACTGCCGATGGCTGCCATCGAGGAACAGTTCCGACGGATGGTATTCAATATAGTGGCCCGTAACCAGGATGATCACGTTAAAAACATTGCCTTTCTGATGGACCGGTCGGGAAACTGGTCGCTCTCACCAGCGTTCGACATGACCTACAGCTATCAACCAAGCGGGAAATGGACATCGAGTCATCAAATGACGATGAATGGCAAACGCAGTGGGTTTACTCTGGAGGATTTCAGAGCGTGCGCAAACAGCGCCTCGATGAAGCGCGGACGCGCGGAGACGATCCTTGATGAAGTGAGGGGGGTTGTCGCGCGATGGCGGGACTATGCGGATGAATCACGCGTAAACCCGGAGCAGCGGGACAAGATACAATCTACCCTGAGATTGGAGCCCTTTAACTGAAACCCGTCGCTTTAACCGACCTCACAACCACCATGGCCAGCTCTTCCAATACCGATAGAAATCTATTTTATGTCAGGTTGATGCGGCTTTAATCGTTGTCGATGTCGATGACACCGGCGGCATTGAAGAGATATCCGTATAGGCTGGGTTCTCAGGAAGACTGAGGGGTCAACCGGCCTTTTCGCCATTTGTCAGCATGCTCTCCAGGGGAAGGGCCACGAGGCCGGTGCGGGCCAGCTCCTTGATCCGGTATCCCTCGATGGCCCGGATCACCGTGTTGATCTTCAGGGCGTTTCCCGACAGTTCGATGGTCATGGTCTTCTCGGCGATGTCCACCACCGTGGCACCGAAGGTGTTGGTCAGCGCAATTACATCGGCCCGCTCCTCCATGGGCACGAAGATGGTCAGCAGCAGCAGCTCCCGGGTGATGGACCCCTCGTAGGTGAGTTCCCTGACATCGATGACATCGATCAGCTTCCGGATCTGCTTGGAAATCTGGTCCACCACCGCCTCGTCCTCCCCCACCACGATGGTGATCCGGGTGATGTGCGGGTCCTGGGTTTCCCCCGCGGCGAGGCTCTTGATATTGTATCCGCGGCGGGTGAAAAGACCCGCCACGTGGGACAGGACACCGGGATGGTTTCGCACCAGGACGGAAAGGATTCGAGTCATGGGGTATCTATTCTCCGATGAATTGGGTTTGTCCG
Organism: uncultured Desulfobacterales bacterium; assembly: GCA_964407825.1. Taxonomy (GTDB): domain Bacteria; phylum Desulfobacterota; class Desulfobacteria; order Desulfobacterales; family JAFDDL01; genus CAYOXD01. Next base: position 2,462 of record CAYOXD010000027.1, read on the forward strand.
CCGCCGGGCGGGATCATGGGGATGACGTTTTCCTCCTGGACCACACGGAAATCGATGAGCATCGGCCCGTCGCTTTTCAGGGCCCGGTCGATGGCCTTTTTCACCTGTGCCGGTTCGGTGACCCGCAGGGAGGGGATGTCGTAGCCCTCGGCCACCTTGCAAAAGTCCGGGTTGTAGTCGAAGCAGGTGAAGGAGTACCGGGAGTTCTGGAAGATCTGCTGCCACTGGCGGACCATGCCCAGGCAGCTGTTGTTGAGGATGAAGATCTTGACCGGCAGGTTGTACATGCGGACCGTGGCCAGCTCCTGGATGCACATCTGGAAGCTTCCGTCCCCGCACAGGGCCACCACGGGCAGCTCCGTTCGGCCCACGCTGGCGCCGATGGCCGCGGGGAAGCCAAACCCCATGGTGCCGGAACCCCCGGAGGTGATGAAGCGCCGCGGTGAGGTGGCGAGGTAGTAAAGGGCCGCCCACATCTGGTGCTGGCCCACATCGGTGGTGACGATGAGTTCCCCCTGGGTCATCTCGCTCAGGGTCTGGATGATGAACTGGGGCTTGAGGGCGCCGTCATCCCTGAAGGAGAGGGGGTGCTCCTTTTTGAGCCGCGCCAGGTGAGCCAGCCATCGTTTTCGGATCGGGACCTGCACCTTCTCGTTCAGAGCCGTCAGCACCGACCTGATGTCCGCCACCACCGGGATGTCGACGGCCACTCGCTTGCCGATTTCCGCGGCGTCGATGTCGATGTGGACAATCTTCGCAAGAGGCGCGAATTCCTTTATATTCCCCGCCACCCGGTCATCGAAGCGGACGCCCATGGCAAGGATGAGGTCCGATTCGTGGATGGCAAAATTGGCGTACTTGGTGCCGTGCATGCCCAGCATCCCCAGGGAGAGGGAATCGCGTTCCGAGTAGATGCCTTTTCCCATGAGGGTGGTGGTGACCGGAATGCGGGTGAGCTCGGAAAACCGGCTGAGCTCGGCGCTGGCCCCTGAGCAGACCACGCCGCCGCCCGCGTAGATGACCGGGCGCCGCGCCTGTTTCAGCGCTTCGATGATGGCCTCGACCTGGCCGGCGCTGGCCCTGGGCGCGGCGTCCCTGTCCCCCGGCAGACGGACCGGTCCCAGTTTCTTGATGCGTGTCCTGGCCAGCTGGATGTCCTTTGGGAAATCGATAAGCACGGGCCCCGGCCGGCCGGTGCCAGCGATATAAAAGGCCTCCTTGATGGTCTCCTGGAGCTTCTCCACGTCCTTTACCAGATAATTGTACTTGGTGACCGGGATGGAGATGCCGTAGATGTCAGCCTCCTGGAAGCTGTCGCTGCCGATCATGGGAACCGGCACCTGGCCGGTGATGGCCACCATGGGCACCGAGTCCATATAGGCGGTGGAAAGGCCCGTGACGAGGTTGGTGGCGCCGGGGCCCGAGGTGGCAAGGCACACCCCCACCCGTCCGGTGGCCCGGGCATAGCCGTCCGCCGCATGGGCCGCCCCCTGCTCGTGTCGGGCCAGAATGTGCTTCAGGGGTGCATCGTATAGAACATCGTAGGTGGGGATGATGGCGCCGCCCGGATATCCGAAGATATGCGCCGTGCCTTCATCGATCAACGCCTGAATGAGTATTTCGGCCCCTGTTTTCATGGCGGATGTCATCTCGCTGTCTCCGATGATGGGTATGGCATGGTGATAAACGGTATCTGCTATAATCAACGATAAATAGGATTTTTACCAGACTTGCCCTTTGGTATCAAGCGCTCAGCCCCCCTTTTTCGCCCTTGTCCTTGTCCTTCTCGTTGTC
>CAYOXD010000027.1:4355-29312 GCA_964407825.1 uncultured Desulfobacterales bacterium
TTGTCCTTGTCCTTCTCGTTGTCGTTGTCGTTGTCGTAATCGTAGTCGTCTTTTTGGGATATGCCATTCTTGCCAGGATCGATTCCAATACGAACCGTAGATCGAAAGCCGATGGAAAAAGGGCACTTTCCGAATTCCGACTGCCTTTCGATTACGACAACGACAACGACAACGACAACGATTAAGACAAAGACAAAGACAAAGACAAAGACAAAGAAAAAGGCCGAATCGAAAGCCGATGGACTGGAGATGATCCCCAGCATCCGCTATGATAGCGGAAGGGTTAACCTCGGCCCCTAAATGGGGCTTTTCCGGATAGAGGATATGAATACGGATCGGAGGATAGGCGGATGATTATCAGCGCCAGCCGTCGTACCGACATTCCCGCCTTTTACACCCCCTGGTTCATGAATCGGGTTCGTGCGGGGTACTGCACCGTGCCGAACCCCTTCAACCGGGCTCAGGTTTCCCGGGTCTCCTTGGAACCCGCCGATGTTTCGGTGATCGTCTTTTGGACCCGCCACGGCCGGCCGCTTTTGAGGCACCTAAAGGAGCTGGACGATCGGGGGTTCCGGTATTTTTTCCTCTACACGCTGATGGAAAATCCCCGATGGCTCGATCCCAAAAGGCCTTCTCTTGCCGCGGCCGTTGAGACCTTCCTGCGTCTTTCCGCCCATGTGGGTCCTGAACGCATGATCTGGCGCTACGACCCCATCGTGCCGGGCACCGAGACCAGCGTGGCCTTCCACCTGGAGACCTTCCGCAGGATCGCGGGCCGGCTGCGGGGGGCCACCCGGCGGTCCATTATCAGTATCGTGGACATCTACCGGAAAAACAGGGGCCGGATGGCGTCCCTTCCGGGGATGGGTCCGGCCTGCGCCGGTTTTTCCCGGCCGGATCGAGAGGCGCTGCTGGCAGGCCTTTCGGCCATCGCCCGGGAGGAGGGGCTCCTCTTGACGAGTTGCGCCGAAGAGGCCGAGGTGGCGGCTTCGGGCATCGCACCGGGGAAGTGCATCGATTCCGATTACATCACCGGAACTTTCGGCGTCAAAACCGCCGCCCAAAAGGACCCTTCGCAGCGCAGGGCTTGCGGATGCGTCGTCAGCAGGGACATCGGATGCTACGATACCTGTCTTTTCGGATGCGCTTACTGCTATGCGACCTCCAGCTTCAAGACGGCGGCGAAGAACCATGCGGCCCACCGTCCGGATTCCCCCTCGTTGCTGGGGTGGCGCGAGTTTGCCTGATCCGCGGCCCCTGGGCACCCCCCTATAACGCTTAACCCATCAGTTTCCCATTACATTTTTTTGACTTCTTGACTTCCGGTTCACCTGTCCGTTACTCTTAGGAAAGAAGGGCAGTTATCGCTCATCCTTCCGAGAGAAGCCGGACAGATCGTCACCCGGTTGAAAGGAGGCATCATGAGAACGGTTCAGAAAATCGTTGAGGAACAGGTGCGCCGGTGGCAGGATTTGATGAAGGAGAAACAAGAGTCCCCCCAGGGGGTCAGCGTTATCACGATTTCCCGGGAACCGGGCAGCGGGGGCCGTGTCCTGGCCACCCGGCTGGCCGAGGAAATGGGCATCGATATTTTTCATCAGGAAGTGATTCACCAGATGGCCGAGAGCGCCAACGTCAACGCCAGGTTCCTCGAAACCCTGGATGAAAAGGGCATTAACCTGCTGGAGGAGAGCATTTCCGCCGTCGTGGAGGAGCATCACCTCTGGCCCGATGAGTACCTCAAGCACCTGATGAAGATCATCGGCGTTATCGGTGAGCATGGCCGGGCGGTGATCGTGGGCAGGGGCGCGAATTTCGTTCTCGGCCCGGAACGTTGCCTCCGGGTGCGGGTGGTGGCGCCGGCGACCCTTCGAAGGAAGCGGGTGCGAAAGGCCTTCGACCTCTCCAGTGAGGAGTGCCGGCGGCGGCTGCTTCGAACCGAATCCAATCGCAGGGCCTTTGTCCGAAAGTACTTCAATGCGGATATCGCCGATCCCCTGAACTACGACCTCATCATCAACACCGCCGAGCTCACCATGGAAAAGGCGGTGGCCATCATCCGGGGGGCCCTGGGGCCCTGAAGGCAGCCGGGTTCAGCCGGCGTGGGGGGCGGGTTCCAGCGAGGCTTTGAGACGGGCCAGGAATTTGTGATTGGCCTTGGGGAAGGGGTAGCGATCGATCTCCTCGAGGCGGATCCACCGCGAGGCCACCGGTCCCCGGAGCCGGATCCGGCCGCCGGCCACCCTGCAGATGAAGACGTCCATTTCGATCTTGAAGTGGGTGTAGGCGTGGCGGACGCGGGTCAGGGCCTCCACCACCTCCACCCGGAGGCCGGTCTCCTCCCGGATCTCCCGCGCGCAGGCGGTTGCCGCGTCCTCACCGGGTTTCAGTTTCCCCCCTGGAAATTCCCATAACCCGCCCAGCAGGCCCTCGGGCGCGCGCTGGGTGATGAGCACCCGTCCGTTTTTCCAGACCACGCCCACTGCCACCGGGTGGGTGGGCACCTTTTTCGTGCTGTTCCGCAAGGGGTAGCGGCTCACGAGGTCTCTTTCCCGGGCGAGGCAGTGGTTCGCCAGCGGGCAGGCGGGGCAATCCGGTGATTCGGGACGGCATACCAGCGCCCCCAGCTCCATAAGGGCCTGATTGTAAAGTTCGGGGCAGTCCCGCGCCAGTAAACGTTCCGCCAGGCCGGAAAAGTGCCTGTGGGCCGCCGGGGCATTGACCGGCACATCGAGGCAGGCGAGCCGCGAAAGGACCCGCTTGACATTGCCGTCCACCACCGCATGGGGCTGGTGAAAGGCGATGCTCTGGACCGCGGCGGCGATATAGTCGCCCACGCCGGGAAGGCTCCGGAAAACCGCGATCCGGTCCGGGACCTTTCCACCGTGGTCGCGGCAGACGATTTGAGCCGCCCGGTGCAGGTTTCTGGCCCGGGCGTAATACCCCAGCCCCTCCCAGCACTTCAGCACCGCCTGCTGGTCGGCCGCGGCAAGGGTTTTAATGTTCGGGAAGCGTTGAATAAAATTCCGGTAATAGTCGATGACGGTGGCCACCTGGGTCTGCTGGAGCATCACCTCCGAGACCCAGATGCGGTAGGGATCCTCCGTCTGGCGCCACGGCAGCTTGCGGCGGTGCCGGCGGTACCAGGCGATGAGCTCCTGCCCGATGGCGGCGATGCGCTCCGGGGTGAAATGGGACGCTTCTTCCGTCATCGAATCCGGGTCACAGCTCGATCTTCTTGAAGGCGCCACCCGGAACGAAGCAGTAGGGGCATCTTTCAGGCGGCGCGTCCCCGTGGTGGATGTGCCCGCACATGGGGCAGCGCCAGGCCGTGGCCGCCTTTCGCTCCTTCTCGGAGAGCCGGTCCCAGGCCTTTTCGCAGATCATGGGCAGATCCTCCAGGGAGGGAAGCACCGGCTGATACGTTTCAAGGGCGTGGGTGGCCAGGATAACCCGCTGGACTTCGCTCGTTCCCTCGTAAATGCGAAAGAGCCGGGCATCCCGCAGCAGCTTTTCCACGGGAAAGAAGGGGGTGTACCCGTAACCGCCGAACACCTGGAGGGCCTCGTTGGCCACCTCGAGGGCGATCTCGGAGGCGTAGAGCTTTGCCACGGAGGCGCTGATGGTGGCGTCCGGCTTTTTGTCCGCCTCCCAGGCGGCCTTCCAGGTCAGAAGCCTTGCCGTTTCCACCTTCTGGTACATATCCGCGATCTTGAATTGAATCCCCTGGAAGGTGGCGATGGGGGCGCCGAAGGCCCGGCGTCTCTTGACATAATCGATGGCGTATTCCATGGCGGCCCGGGCCGCTCCGACGCTCAGGGCGCCGATCACCGGCCGGGTTCTGGCAAAGGTGCGCATGGCAAGGATAAACCCCTTGCCAGGCGGCGCCAGAACGTTCTCCTTGGGGATCCGGACCTTATCGAAGGAGAGCCCCACGGTGTTGGAGGCGCGCTGGCCGAGCTTGGGGATCGGGCGGCCGACGGTCACGCCGGCCTGGTGCTTATCCACGAGAAAGGCGCAGATGCCCTTGTGCCGGGTTTTGGGGTCCACGGTGGCGAAAACGGAAATGTAATCGGAGATGCCGCCGTTGGTGATCCAGAACTTGGTGCCGCTCAGGATGAAGTCCTCCCCGTCCATCTGCGCCCGGCACCGGATGCCGGCCACGTCCGAGCCCATCACCGGCTCGGAGGTGGCAAAGCAGACCTTTTTGTGCTCCTTCAGGATGCGGGGTAGCAGATCGGCCTTGAGGGCCTCGTTCTCGCTCATGAAGATGGGCTGCATGCCAAGGGAGTTATCGAAGATGGAGGTGGCAAGCCCCGGGCAGGCGGCGGCGATCTCCTCGGTGATGAGCACCGCATCGAGGATACCCCGGCCCCGGCCGCCGTACCGGGTGGGGATGTCCCCATAGGTCAGCCCGGCTTTCCAGGCCTTCTCCAGAAGGGAGAGGGGAAACTCGCCGATCCGATCATAGTGCCAGGCAATGGGCAGGATCTCCTTCAGGGCGAACTTGCGGGCCTGGGACTGCAGCTTTTGTTGCTCGCGGGAAAGCTCGAAACTCAGCATGGGGCCACCTCACACGGATTTTCAGTTGAAACGCGGGCCTTGCACCCGGGACCCTTCGTAACATATCCTTAACAAAAAAAGAAGCCGTGCCTTAGGGCCTGTTCTGGATGTGGGTATGGATTCCCCACATTCCCCATTGGCAAACCGGGGGGTGGGATCAAATTGGTCAGTTTGCCTGCCTCGGACGGCGGGAAAGGTGACGCGATCAGCGACCATCCCCTTTCCCTCTTTATTTTCTCAACGATCCTTAAATCAAATTCAATATCATATAGTTAGTGTCCATCCAGAAATAGGCAATATTTCTGGATGGACACTAGTTAACCTTGGTTGTGTCTTTCAGTTCATCTCGTTTGGCACGGTGGTTGCTGTAATACCAAACAACTGCCGGCGCTTTGGAACATGCCTTCGTTTTCAATTGAGCGCGGATTATAAAAGCGATACGGCATGGAGGGCATGTCCGTTACTTATTGATCCTGCGAAGCAGGAGTGATGTATATCAACGAATCAAATCGAATGGAGGAATCCAAGTGCTAAAGAAGATAGTAATTGTGGCAGTCCTGGCCTTGACTCTGACCATCGGCACTTCCCCGCTGTGGGCCATGAACGGTGGAATGAACCAGCCCACAACCGTGGTACATCACGGGGGAGATCATAATGGGAATCATGGTGATCCTCACGATGGAGATCATGACGGCAACCATGACGGCGGTCACCGTGGAGATCATGGCGGCAACCATGATGGCCGTCATAAGTAGCTCAGAAACAGTCCACTCGGGAAAGGAAAAATCATGTGGGGTATCTTGTTGCTGACTGCGGCAGGTGTGGGGGCATATTTTATCTGGCAGAACCCTGCATTGCGCAACAATATCAAGACAGCCATATCCGGCCCATCTGGATCCGGCCCATCTGGCGATAGCGCCATGGACATTCTAAAAAAGCGTTACGCGGAGGGAGACATCACGAAAGAAAAATTCGAAGAAATGAGGAAGGACCTGGAGACTTGATCTTAAGGGTGCCTGCCTCATCAAGTTCCCGCACATGCAGGCGTCTGCGAACCAGAGCCCCCTAAAGTTCTAAAGTCTGCTGATCGCCTCTTTGTAATTCCGTAAGCCAGAAGGCAAAGGCGAAGCCGCTAAAGACGGCACCCAGCATCATGACGCCTGACCATCCAGCCAGTTCGAAGACATATCCTGATAGGGCAGAGCCTATGACGCCTCCGAAGAAAAAACACGTCATGTATGCTGTCGTGATCCGACTTCGTGCTTCCTGGTTCAGGGTGTAGATGGCGCTCTGGTTCAGGATGTGGGTGCCCTGTTGCCCGATGTCAAGCAGGACGACGCCGAGGATGATGGCGCTGAGGTGTGTTCTGTACAACCCCATGATCGGGAACGAAAGCATGAGCAGTGCCAGCATTACCCCGGTACTGAGTCGCGTGGCGCCGCGGTCGTGGAGATACCCGGCGCAACTTGCGCTCAAGGCGCCCGCGGCACCCACCAGGCCAAACAGACCGATGACCGAGTCGCTATACCCGTAAGGGGGGTTCGAAAGCAGAAAGGCAAGGCTGGTCCAGAAGGCGCTGAATGCCGCGAATCCCAAGCTGCCATAGACGATGCGTCGCCGTAGCAACGGTTCTTCACGGAAGAGTTGCATGGCTGAACTTATCAGGGCGGGATAGGTCAGGCGCGCCCTGCCACGGCTTTGCGGCAGCATCCACCATAACACGGCGGACTGGACAACCATGCTTATGGACGCCAGGGCGAATACCACGCGCCAATCATATGCATCCGCAATTACTCCTGAAACCGTTCGAGCAAGGAGAACGCCCAGCAGGAGACCCGCCATGACGCGCCCGATAACGGAACCGCGATGTTCATCAGCGGCCAGCACCGCGGCGAATGGTACCAATACCTGGGCAACGACCGCTGTCAAGCCGATGGCCAGGCAGGTAAGGAGAAATGTGCCGATATTCGGCGAGATGGCGGCGGCTGCAAGCGCCCCCGCGGTTCCCAATGAGACCGCTGTGATCAGTTTTCTTCGTTCGAGCAGGTCACCCAAGGGGACAATCAATATCAGTCCGGCGACGTAGCCAAGTTGTGTCATTGTGACGATAAGCCCTGCTATACCTTCAGAAGTTCCGAAACTCATTGCCAGCGTGCGCAACAGGGGTTGAGCATAATAGAGATTGGCTACGGCCATACCACTGGCGGCAGCCATAACGTAGACCAGCACATCACCCGGTGCAATAGAGATATCTATAGAAGACGATACCTTGTTCATGTCGCGGGCTCCATTTCTTCATTGATCAACCGATAATAGCCGGGCAAGACGCAATGCAGCGTCTCCCGGCCTTTTTCAGTGATGGCAATACGTTTGGCCCTTCGGTCCTTGCGGCAGGCGGTGGTGGTGACAAGCCCGTCGCTTTGCAGGGATCGCAGTGTCGTTGTAATGACGGGCTTGGAAACATCGAGGCGATCGACAAGGTCACCCATGGTCAAATGATCACGGTCCGGTTCCCGGTCCAGCACGATCAGGATTAAGAACCGCGTTTGCGAAAGGCCATGCGTGGCAAAATACGCCTCCAGCCGACGCAAAAGATGGCTCGCCTGTCGTAGGATGTGCAGTGCTGCGTCAAGCTTGTCCACATCCATCTCCGGATGGCGGTCGGCATAGCGCTGCATCATTTTTCTTGTTGGCAATTCCTTAAGGAAGAACACGGGGGAGGCCTTTCGCAATTAGCGATTGATTAGCTTCAGTGCTTCTTTTCCATATCGCTCGCCCTCGATAGGGTTTTCGGTCACGATCTTTTCAATGGCGTCCATGTCCGTCTTCGTGAGCATGATTTCCGTCGCCTTGATGTTTTCTTCAAGACGAGAGCGTTTGCGGGTACCGGGTATGGGAACAATCCAGGATTTGCGCGCCAACAGCCATGCAAGCGCAATCTGCGCCGGGGTTGCCTGCTTCTCATGCGCAATCACTTTCAATCGATCCACAAGCATCAGATTCTTCTGTATGACTTGGGATTGAAAGCGTGGAAGAGTGGCACGAAAATCGTTTTCGTCAAAGTGCGTTTCGGCTGTAAAAGCCCCGGTTAGAAAGCCGCGCCCAAGCGGGCTGTACGGTACAAAGCCGATCCCGAGTTCTTCGAGCAGCGGTAGAATTTCCAATTCCGGGTCGCGAGCCCAGAGTGAATATTCGCTTTGAACCACCGAGACGGGGTGAACGGCATGCGCTTTTCGAATTGTAAGGGCGGCAGCCTCTGAAAGCCCGAAATAGGCTACTTTGCCAGCCTTGACAAGATCCCCGACCGTGGCGGCGACCTCCTCGATAGGCACTGCGGGATCAACGCGATGTTGATAAAATAGATCAATACGGTCGGTTCGCAGACGTTTCAAAGAGGCGTCCGCCACCTTCTTGATATGCGCGGGCCTGCTGTTGAGACCGACGGGGCGGGCACCGCCGCTGGGGTCCAGTTCAAAGCCGAATTTGGTGGCGATGACCACCCTGTCCCGTACCGGCCTCAGCGCTTCGCCAACCAGCTCCTCATTCACTTTCGGACCATATACCTCGGCCGTATCGAAAAACGTTATTCCAAGATCCACCGCCCCACGAATAAGTGAAATCATATCCTTTCGTTCACCGGGAGCGCCATATGCCCAGCTCATGCCCATGCACCCGAGGCCCAGGGCGGAGACTTCCAAGCCGTTCTTACCAAGCTTGCGTGTTTTCATGATTTCCCTCCTTCGTGGTATGTAAGTGCACCGTAAGCGGATGCATTTTAGTTAGCATGCTAACGATAAGTTCCGTCCCGTGTTTGTCAAGAAGGGCCAGGGGGCCTTCCAAGTCTCTTCCAATTATACAAAAACAGTTATTTTTTCAAAAACCATTGTAATGGCAGGTTTTGTGTTCTGGATCGGGGTAACAATATTCCCGGCAATAGATATTTTCGGCTAACATCGCTCTTGAAGCGGCAAATCGGCCCTGTGTATCTAAAGCACCGATTTGCGGGAATGGGGCGATCAGGACTCAAACAGCCGGCCCAGCGATTCCAGATGGGCCCGCTCCTCTTTGGCGATCTGGATGAGGACCTTTTTGCTGCTGTCCTGCTTGGCCCTTTCGGCCGCCCGCTGGTAGAGATCCAGGGCCTGGGCCTCGATGGCCATGGCAAGGGAGATGACCTCCGCCACCACCTCCATATCCGGTTGGTAGATCGAGAGGTACTCTTGGGTGGTGAGGCCGCCCTCCATGGCGGGAATTACTTTTTCCCGGGCGAACGTCTCCTCGTCCATCGGGGTTCCGGTCAGCTCCCGGTAGGCTTGGAAAACCCGTTTCTGATGCGTGGCCTCGATGGTGGAAAGCTTTTCGAAAAGCCCGCGAACCCTGTCGCTATTCACCGTCTGCATCATTTCCAGATAGAACTCCCCCAGCCCCGCTTCCAGCGAATAGGCAACGACCAGCGTTTCTTCCGGTGACTCCTGGCCCGAAAACAGCGTCAGGCCCTGTTCCAGCTCTCCGATCGCCTTGTGGCCGTTCCAGGCCTTGATTCCGCCCGTGAGGTTGATGACTTCGCTGAATCCTTTTCCCGCCAGCATCTGCGCAGCCACCCGGCTGCGTCCGCCAACGGCTCAGTACACGATGGTGGGCTTGTTCGGATCGAGCTCGTTCAGGCGCTTGTCCAGCTCCGGCAGCGGGATTAGTTTTGCGCCGGGGAGGTGTTCGGATTCATACTCCCCAGGTTGCCGGACATCCAACAGGGTAAAGCGTTCGATGTCCTTCTCCTTCATGAAGGCTTTTGCCGCTTCGGCCGTTAACGATTTAGCGGGGGTAAAAAACTGTTTCCAGCGCATGGCGGTCCCTCCTGTGTCGTTATGAAAAAAAGGGCAATCACGGCTGATACCTGGTGCCCATCCACACATGCCCCATTTGCATAGTTGTGTATGGACACTACCTATTGACCCTATCCCATCCGAGGGGGTGGGGTCCAGCTCTTTCAGGGTCCCCCGGCCTACAGAAGCGTCCCTGCGGCCGCCCGGGCCACGTGCAGCAGGCCCGCCGGAAAGAGGCCGCCCCCGATCATGAGGAGGATCAGCGCGATGGCCGCTCCCTGGGTCGCGGGGGTAATGCGCAGGGCCGCACCGGGCGTTTCTTCGGGCAGAAAATAGGCGGCCTTCAGCACCTGGAGGTAGTAGTAGAGGGAGATCACCACGTTGATCATGGCGACGAGAACGAGGCCGAAAAAGCCGGCTTCCATGGCGGCGGTGAAGACCAGGAACTTGGCGGTGAATCCGATAAAGGGCGGAAGCCCCGCCAGGCTGAAAAGCGACACCATGAGCGCCAGGGCCAGCACCGGCGCCCGGCGGTGAAGCCCCGCCAGGTCCCCGATCCGGGGGTTCTCGCCTCTTACCGCCACCTTGATCACCACCAGGAACACCGTGAATTTCATCAGCAGCAGGGACACGGCATAGAAGATCACGCCCACCTGGCCGGCCCCCTGGCCGCTCAAAAGCCCGATCAGGATGTAGCCCGCGTGGGCGATGCTCGAATAGGCCAGCAGCCGTTTGAGGTCCTTCTGCGCGATGGCCGCCAGGTTGCCCAGGGTCATGGTCACGACGGACAGAAAGCCCAGCGCGTGGGTGAGATAGGCGTTGCCCGCGCCCGCGGAGAGCACCCGCACCAGAACCGCCGCGGCCGCCACCTTGGACACCGTGGCGATATAGGCGCTGACCTGGTTGGCACCGCCCTGGTATACGTCGGGGGCCCAGATATGAAACGGGCACAGGGCCATCTTGAACAGAAAGCCGGCCAGGCTCAGCACCAGCCCCACCATGACGGCCGGCCTGGCGGCCGCCGCCGGCATCAGGCGTGCCAGATCCGAGAGGTACAGGGCGCCGGTGGTGCCGTAGAGGATCCCCAGGCCGAAGAGCATCATGGCGGAGGCCGATATCCCCACCAGGAAGTACTTCAGGCCCGCCGCCATGCCCACGGACCGCTCCTTTCGCAGGGCGACCAGGATGTAGAGACAGTAACTGGACAACTCCAGGGCCACGTAGATGCTCAGGAGATGTACACCGCTCACCAGCATCATCAGGGCCAGGGTGCAGGTGAAGAGCAGCAGATAGAATTCGGAATGGTGTCGCCGGGCGATGCCCTCCAGCTCCGAGCACACGAAGAGCACCAGGAAGAGGCCGAAGGCCAGAAGCACCTTGAAGATCTGGGAGAATAGATCGACCCGGTAGGCGCCGGCAAAGAGCGTCCCTTTCGCCCCCACGCAGGAGAGGCAGATGAAGAGACCGATCCCGGCCAGGAACACCGAGAGACGGTAGTCGCGCTCCGGGCGGGCCGTGGCGCCCAGGCTGAGTCCGAGAAAGATCAGGGCGCAAAGGACATAGTAGAGCTCCGGAGCGAAGCAAAAGAGAAAGGAGCTCGTCATCATGGCAGCACCGCCTTCATGAAGGGAACCGAGGCTGTTTGGATCACGTTCAGCAGCAGGAAGGGAAAGAGCCCGAAGCCCACCAGCACCGTGACCAGCAGCATTCTGGGAATGCCCAGGGCCATGGGGACATCACCGAGATGGGCATGGGCCTCCCTGGCCGGGCCGTAGAAGGTCCGCTGCACCACCCGCAGCATGAAAAGGGCGCTGACGGCAAGGGCCAGGATCGCCGCGGCGCCCAGTATGGGATATACCTTGAAGGCGGCGACAAAGACCAGAAGTTCCCCCCAGAAGCTCGCCAGGCAGGGCACCCCCATGCTGGCCAGGGCCGCCACGATGAAGAAGGTCGAGGCGACGGGCATCACCCGGCTCAACCCCCCCAGTTCATCGATGTTCTTGGTATGGGTGCGATCGTAGATATAGCCCACCGCCGAGAAGAGAAGCGCCGTCATGATGCCGTGGGCGAACATCTGGAACACCGCGCCATTGAGGCCGTCCACGCTCACGGTGGAAAGCCCCAGCCCCACGACGCCCATGTGGGAGACGCTGGAATACCCGATCACATACTTCAGATCCCGCTGCCGGAGACCGGCCAGGGCGCCGTAGACGATCCCGAAGGACGCCAGGAAGGCCATGAGGGGGGCCCAGTGGCGCCACCCCTCGGGGCACAGCATGATGGCCACCCGCAGGATCCCGAAGGCGCCGATCTTCATGAGCACCCCGGCGTGCACCATGCTCACGCCGTGAGGTGCTGCCACGTGCCCCACGGGAGACCAGGTGTGAAAGGGCCACACGCCGGCCAGGATGCCGAATCCGATGTATAAAAAGATGAAGGCGAAGGTCTGTTGGGCCGATGTCAACACGCCGGGTCGCATCAGGTCCGTCACATCGAAGCTATGCAGGCCCGAGACCGTGTAGAGGTAGATGATGGCCGGCAGGATCAGCGCGCTTCCGGCCAGCAGGTACAGGGTCAGCTTCATGGCCCCGTACTCCTTCCGGGTGCCGCCCCAGATGACGATCAGAAGATACATGGGAAAGAGCGACACATCGTACCAGACAAAGATGAAAAAGAGGTCCATGCTCATGAAGAGCCCGAAGACGCCCAGCACCAGCGCAAAGTAGAGGGCGAAGAACTCCTTGACCCGGTATTCGAGTTCCCACATGGTCAGAACGCCGGTGAAAAAGACGATGGCCGTCAGCAGCAGCATCGGCAGGTTGAAGCCGTCCACCGCGTTGTAATAGGTGATGCCCAGCTGCGGCACCCAGGGCAGCCGCTCGACGAACTGCAGGCCGCCCCGGTGGGGGTCATAGGCGATATACAGGATGACGGTCAACAGCAGGGTGGCGCCGGAGAAGCCGGCGCTGATCCACCGGATGCGCCGGACCTGGGTCCCGGGCGTCAGCAAAATAGCCGCGAACCCGGTCAGGCAGCAAACCAAGAGGGTGGAAAGGTAGGGAAATCCGGAATAGACCATGAAGTATGCTTCCCCGTTTGAGTGTTACAGAAAAAAATACAGCGCCAGAAACACCATGGCCACGAAGGCCGCCGCCAGCCGATACTGGATCGTTCCCTGGTGCAGAAGGGACACCAGCCGGCCGGTATTCACCGTAGCGGCGGCCATGCCGTCGATACCGCCGTCGATGACCCGCTGATCGGTGCGGGCGCAGAACAATGAAATCCCCTGGTCCAGGAAACGATCCACCAGGTAACGGTAGAGGCGGTCCAGCCCCCAGCGGTCCGCGAAAAAATCAGCCACCGACGGCAGCCGCTCCGCAAAGCCCTTCCGGGGCGCCCTCGGGGAGGCGAATTCGAGCCAGGACACCAGAACCCCCATGGCCGAAAGGCCCATGGCCACATAGGGCAGCCAGCGGCCGTGGTCCGCCGCGGACCCCATGGCGCCGCCCGTCAAGAAATATGCCAGGGGCTGATGGAAAAACCCAAGGACCCCCGTGACCCCGGCCAGCACCACCAGGGGCCAGGCCATCCACCGGTATGCGGCGCCGTCATGGGGGGCATGGTCGGCCGATGCCAACGGCGCCGCTTCCACCCGGTCCGGGACCAGGAGAAGGAAAATCAGCCGGAAGGCGTAATAGGCCGTGAGAAAAACCCCGAGGAGCGCCGCCGCCAACCAGAGGGGATTTTGCAGCCCGGCCAGGGCGGCCATGATGGACTCCTTGCTGAAGAACCCCGAAAAGGGCGGCAGGCCCGCCAGGGCCGCGGCGCCGATGACGAGACAGATCATGGGGGTCTTCAGGCGCCGGCACCCCCGTCTGCCCAGGTCCACCGCGTCGTTGGTGCCGTAGGCGTGGATAAATACGCCCGAGCACAGAAAGAGAAGGGCCTTGAACCCCGCATGGGTCGTCAGGTGGAAGAGGCCCGCGAACAGATTCCCCGCCGCCAGCCCCATGATCATCAACCCCAGCTGGCTGATGGTGGAATAGGCCCAGATCTGCTTGATGTCCCGGCTGACCATGGCCATGGTGGCCGCCAGGAGCATGCTGATGCACCCCACGGTCATGCAGATTTCCATGAGCCACGGGCAGCGGCTGAAGAAGGGGAAGAGCCGGGCAAAGAGAAAGACGCCGGCCGCCACCATGGTGGCCGAATGCAGAAGCGCGCTGACGGGGGTCGGCCCCTCCATGGCGTCGGGCAGCCAGGTCATGAGGGGGAACTGGGCGCTCTTTCCGATGATGCCGCAGAAGATCAACAGGCCCGAGACCCCCAGGAGGGTCGTGCCCATGCGGCTCGCCGCGGCCGGCCCGTTGAGGGTCGTAAAATCCAGATTTCCCAGGCCATAGAGCACCAGCAACAGGCCGATGAAGAACCCCACGTCCCCCACCCGGGTCATGACAAAGGCCTTTTTGCCCGCCTGGGAGGCGCTGAACTTCTCGAACCAGAACCCGATGAGAAGATAGGAGGAAAGCCCCACCAGCTCCCAGAAGATGTACAGCTGCAACAGGGTGGGAGAAAGGCTCAGGGAGCCCATGGCCCAGGCGAAGAGGGACATCAGGGCATAGTACCGGCAAAATCCCGGATCCGAGGCCATATAGCCCAGGGAGTAGATCTGGACCAGCAGGCAGATGGTGGTCACCACCAGGAGCATCTGAAGGCTCACCGGGTCCAGGTAGAACCCGAAGGGGACCACCACCCCCGCGGAGTCCAGCCAGCGCCCGGTGTATACCTCGGCCGGGGCCCCGTGCCCGTGATGGATCAGCAGAAAAACGGCGCAGATGAAGGCACCGGTGATGGTGCCGATGGAAAGTCTCGCCGCAAGGGCGGGGCGCTGGCGCAAAAACACCAGGATGAGCACAAAGGCCGCAAAGGGGCTCTGGGTGGCCAGTATGCCGGCTATCAGGTCAAGGGGCATGGGAAATTCCTCGCGGCTGCCATGGGACGTATCAGATTCACGAGCGCAACAGGTCCGGATCCATGGAGCCTTTTTTCCGGACCATCCATACGATGAGGGCCAGGCCGATGGACACCTCGGATGCGGCCACCGCCAGGATGAAAAGCGCGAAGACCTGCCCGTCCAGCTGTCCCCAGCGAAGGGCCGCCCCCACGAAGGCGATGGCGCCGCCGTTCAACATGATCTCCATCCCCAGCAGCATCATGATCAGGTTGCGCCGGGTCACCACCGTCACCATGCCCATCAGGAACACGGCCGAGGCCAACACCATCACATGGCTGAAAGGAACGATCATGGGTCCTCCTGTTGCGTTCCGGCCGGCGGCTCCTGGCTTTCCGAGGGGCGCCCCAGCAGCAGCGCACCCAGCAGCGCCACCAGGAGCAGCAGGGAGACGATTTCGATGCTCAGCCAGTGCTGCCGGAAAAGGTAAAGGCCAAAGTCCCCGGGGCTCGCCATGGCCGCCTTCATGGCCGTATGCCCCGGGCCGTCCGAGAGAATCACGAGCCCCATCAGCAGGACGAACGCCACGGCCAGCACCGCCGCCGGCATCCGCCGGCTCCAGGAGGCGCGCTGTCCCTCCATCTTTTCCACCTGGAGCATCATCACGATGAAGAGAAACAGGATCATGATGCCACCGGCATAGATGAGGATCTCCAGGGCCCCCAGAAACGGGGCGCCGAGCAGATAGAACAGGCCCGCGCTGCCGAGAAAGGACAGGGCCAGGAACAGCACCGCATGCACCATCCGCGCTCGGGTGACGGCAATGGCCGTGGTGACGAGAATCTCGGCACCCAGGGCGTAAAATATAAGGTCGTACAGGCTCATAGGCTCAGTCGAATCCTGACCGGGCGAGGCATCATGGCAGATTGCTCCGCGGGTTGACGGGGCCGGCCTCCCGCTCATGCTCGCCCTTGCCGCCTTTGTCCGTCACGATGCCGGCATACCGATAGAAGTTATAGTCCGGGTCCTTGCCGCAGTGATCCACCAGCAGATCCGCCTTTTCGGCCACGAGGGTCAGGATGTCCCGCTCACAGGTCTCGAAAAAGGAGGTCAGCTGGATGGCCGAGGTGGGGCATGCCTCCTCGCACAGGCCGCAGTAAATGCACCGGGCGAAGTTGATACGGAACCAGGGGGCGTAGCGCCGGCCGTCTTCCTGCTCGGCCGACTGCATGGAGATGCAGCTCACCGGGCACACGGACGAGCAAAGATAACAGGCGACGCAGCGCTCCCGGCCGTCCGGGTCCCGGGTGAGGATGATCCTGGCCCGGGTCCTGGCCGGAAGTTTGCGTTTAAACTCGGGATACTCCTCCGTAATGGGTTTTCGGAAAAGGTGCATGAAGGTGGTGGCGAACCCCTGGGCCAGGGCCTTTATAGCCTCCATCGCGGAACTCATGGCGCTCCCCCCATCTGCAGCAGCACGCCGCCTGTCACCACGATATTGACCAGGGCCACGGGAATCAGCACCTTCCAGCCCAGGGCCATCAGCTGATCGTACCGGAGTCTCGGCAGGGTGCCGCGCATCCAGATCATGAAAAAGGCCACCAGGAACATCTTCAGGGCCAGCCACAGCCACGGGGGCAGCCAGGGGCCCCGCCAGCCCCCCAGGAAAAACACGGCCATCAGGGCTCCCAGGACCTGGATATGCACGTACTCTCCGAGAAAGAAGAGCCCGAATCGCATGCCGCTGTATTCGGTGTGATACCCCGCCCCCAGCTCGTTTTCCGCCTCGGGCAGATCAAAGGGAATCCGCTTGCTCTCGGCCAGGGCGCTCAGGAAAAACACCACGAAGGACACCGGCTGAAACAGGATGAAGGGATGAGCCGCCTGGGCGTTCACGATATCCACCAGGCTGAAGGAGTGCGCCATCATGACCACGGGCACCAGGGACAGTCCCAGGGGCAGCTCGTAGCTGATCATCTGGGCCGCCCCGCGGATTCCCCCCAGGAGGCTGTACTTGGAGTTGGCCGCCCATCCGCCCACGGCGACGCCGTACACCCCCAGGGAGGACAGGGCGAACACGAAAAGAAGCCCCACGTTCAAATCCGTGATCACCAGGGGAACGGTATGGCCGCCGATGGAAATATCCGGTCCCAGGGGCACCACGGCGAACATCAGAAGGGCGGTGACGGCCACCACCGCCGGCGCCAGGAGAAAGGGTACCCGCTCCGCGGCCGCCGGAACGATATCCTCCTTGGTGAGCATCTTGATGGAATCGGCGATGGGTTGGAGCAGCCCGAAGAGGCCGGCCCGGTTGGGTCCCAGGCGCACCTGGAACCGGGCCAGGAGCTTTCGCTCCAGCCACACCAGATAGGAGGCCGCCAGCAGCAGCAGCCCCAGCACGAGGGCCAGCTTGATCAAGAGGACCGCGAATCCGGCTATCCATGGCAGCATGGCGGCATCATCCTTTCTTTACCCCGGCTTTGGAGGTCACCTTGTCCGGATCCAGCAAAATGGGCTCGGCACCCAGCGGCGCGCCCGCCAGCTGCCGGTGCCGGGGAATCACCAGGACCCCCGGGGCGATGGCTGCCTGCGTCCGCACCGGGATTTCAAGGGCACCGCCGGGCAGCTCGAGGACGGCCCGATCACCATCGGCAAGATGCAACCGGTCCGCATCGCCGGGGTTCATACCGAGAAAGGGCGGCGTTTCCCTTTCGTTGAGACAGGCGGAGCGATTGGAGAGCGCCTCGGTTCCGAAGGTCCAGTCCACCGGGATCAGGGTCAGGCTCCCGGCCCCCGTAAGGCAGGGGTCAAAGGCGCCGCGCCCGGAGGCGCGGAACCGTGCCGCCGGATCGGCCGGCCCATGGAGACGCACGCCCGCCTCCGGAAAGGCGTCCGGGGACGGCAGGGCCGCAAAGGCGGGAAAGGTCTCTGCCAGCCAGGCTCGCAGGTCCTCCCGAACCGCCGTGGCATCGGGATGTCCGGGCCGGTCCAAAAGGCCGGCCAGGGCCAGCCAGGCGGGCCGGATGTCCTCCCCCGCGCTGCCGGTCTCGTAATCCCGGGGGGGATGGCTGCCGCCGCCGCTCTGGGAAATGGGCACCCCGGCCCGCTGGGCGGGGGCCGCCCTCTGCGCCCGTCCCTCCTGATTGACGAATGTTCCGCCCGCCTCGAACACGCTTTCCGTCGGGAGCAGCACATGGGCCCGTCGGGCCATGGCCGAATCCACATGATCGAGCACCACCAGCAGGTCGAGCCGCGAAAGGGCCTTTTCGAGGCGCGCCGGATCCGGTGCGAACCGGAAGGGGTCGCTCTCCACCACCATCAGGGCGCGGATGCGTCCGGCCTCGATGCCCTCTAAAATGCCCGCCATGCCCCGATCCCCTCCGAGGAGAAGACTGGCCCCGTAACCATTGGCCGCCGGCAGCACATAGAAGAGCCCGGCCGCCTTTCCCGCCGCCCGGAGAAGGGCGGCCGCATCCCCGCAAACGCCGGGGGTGGTCCCGGATACCGCGGTCGTGCCGCAAATGATCAGGGGGCGCTGGCTGCGGGAGAGGGCCTTGGCCATCTCGGCCAGCCGGGCCGGGTCCGCCGGAAGGCTCGCTCCCGACGGCGGCGCGGCCCCATCGTAAAAGGCCAGGGCGTCAGGTCCCAGCCCCTTCACCGCCTCCCGCGGCACGGCATCCCTCAGGAGCCGGCCCAGAACGCCATCCAGGGCATGGGGCGCGGCCGGCAGATGGGTGAAGGGAAGGGGCATGGCAACCGGTCTCGGGTCCACGACGCCGATGGCCGCCCCCTGCCGCCAGGCCTGCCGGAGGGCCATGGCCAGCATGGGCGCCTCGTTGACCGGATCGGCGCCCACCACCAGGATGCAGTCCGCCTCCGGCACCTGGTTCAGGGAGACGGCCAGGTCCGGGGTCAGGGCCGAAAGGGCGTCGCGCACCTTGGCGGCCGTCGATGGATCGTTGAAAAAGACGGGGGGATGCCAGTTTTTCGACTGGCAGAGGCGTGCCAGCATGGCCTGGGTTTCCAGGCTGCTTCGAAGGGAGCCCAGAACGGCGACGGCATCGGCGCCGGCCTTTTTTTCGATGGCCTTCAGCCGCTCCGAGGCGCTCTGGAAGGCCTGGGGCCAGGGGGCCGCCTCGCCCGCCACGGCGGCCCGGCGGGGTCTCGAGGCCAGGTTCGCGTAATGGAAGCCGTGTCTTCCCCGGTCGCAGATAAAATACCCGTTCACGGCCTCGCTGGCCCTGGCCTCCTGGCGAACGATCTCCCGGTACCGGGCGCTCACCGTCGTGTGACACCCCAGGCTGCAGTGGATGCAGATGGACGGCGCCCGCTCGAAATCCCAGCGCCGGCCCTTGAACCGGGACGGCTTGTCCGTGAAGACGCCCGTGGGGCAGATGTCCACCAGGTTCCCGCTGAAGGGACTTTCCAGGGCGCCCGGCCGGTAACGACCGTAACTGGTGCGGGAGCCGATCCGAAGGACCCCCAGGTCCCGGTAGCCCGAGAACTCCTGGTAGTACCGCGCGCACCGATAACAGTGGATGCAGCGGTTCATCTCCTGCTGTACCAGGGGCCCCAGAAACTGATCCGGGTAGGTGCGCTTCAGCCCCGGGTAGCGCCTGACGCTGTGGCCCCCGGAGATGGTCATCTCCTGGAGAAGACAGTGCCCCCCCTCGTCGCAGACCGGGCAATCGTGGGGGTGGTTCATCATGAGCCACTCCACCACATGCCGCCGGAAATCCACGGCCTCGGGGTCCGTGGTGGACACCACCATCCCATCGGCCGCCGCCACCATGCAGCTCATCTGAACGCCCTTTACCGGGCCTTCAAGGAATGCAACGGCGCACACCCGGCAGGACCCCACGGCGCCCAGGGCCGGATGGTAGCAGAACCGGGGGATCATGATGCCAAGGGCTTCGGCCGCCTGGATCACCTTGGTTCCCTGTGCCACCTCGATTTCCCGGTTGTCTATGACGATTCTGGGCATCTGTCTCCGCTCGTAACCGCTGTCGGCCGTATCCGGCCGGCTTCATGGGGAAGCATCGGTCTCCCTGATTTCATTCGCGCCCCTTGAAGGGGCACCGCCCGCCCTCGATGTGCGCCCGCAGCTCCTCTTCGAAATGGGTCAAGAGGCTCTCCAGGCTGGCCACCGCACCGGGCGCAAAGGCGCAGTAGGCCCGATAGAGGTGCCGGCTCATGCTCGCAAGCAGGGGGATGTCCCCGGGCCGGCCCTGGCCCGCCTCGATTCGCCTCAGGATCTCCCGGATATAGGGCAGGCCCTCCCGGCAGGGGGTGCACCACCCGCAGGACTCCCGGCTGAAAAATTCGATCAGGTTCAAAGTGGCCCCCACCAGGCAGGTCTTCTGGTCCAGCACCATGACGGCGCCGGTGCCGAGCCGGTTGCCCACCTTCTTGAGGGAGTCGAAGTCCATCTCGATATCGTAGTGCGCACGTGGCAGAAAGCCCGTGGAGGCGCCGCCTGGCAGGCAGGCCTTGAATTCGGAGCCCTCGGCCATGCCGCCGGCGTGGCGCTCGATCAGCTCGCTGAGCCGGATTCCCAGGGGAAGCTCGTAACACCCGGGGCGCCTGACCCGGCCGCTCACGCAGAAAATCTTGGTGCCCGCCGCCGAGGGCGTCAGGGCCAGCCCTTTGAACCACTCGACACCGTTGCGGACAATATGGGGAATATTGGCCAGGGTCTCCACGTTCTGGACCACGGTGGGCATCCCCCAGAGCCCCTCCTGGGTGGGATAGGGGGGCGCCTGCCGGGGGTTGGGCCGTTTGCCCATGAGGGCGTTGATCTGGGCCGTCACCTCCCCGCAGATGTAGCGCCCGGCGCTCCGGTGGACGTCGATCTCGAGGTCGTAGCCGCTGCCGAGGATGTTGCCTCCCAGGTATCCCGCCTCCCGGGCGATCCGCAGCTCCCGCTCCAGGATCCCGGCCGCGCTCTCGTACTCCGGCCGCACGAAGATGATGCCCCGCTCGGCGCCGGCGGCGTAGCCGGCCAGGATCATCCCCTCGATGATCATGTGCGGATCACAGTGGATCAGGACCCGGTCCTTGAAGGTGCCGGGCTCCATCTCGTCCGCGTTGCAGACGATATACCGGGGGTGGGGGGCATCGGCGGCCACGGTGGACAGCTTGATGCCGGCCGGAAAGGCGGCGCCGCCGCGTCCCAGGAGCGTCGCCTCCTGCAGGAGCTGGACCAGGTCCGATGCGCCGCGCCCCCCCAGGGTCTCGGTCAGTGCCTGGTAGCCGCCGCTCCGGCGGTATTCGTCCAGGGTGACGATCCGGTCGGGCTTTCGGTTCTGAAACAGCACCTGGGGGTAGCCGGTATCCATGGGATCGGGTCTATGCGTCCTTTCTCAGTTTTTCAAGAATTTCGTCCACCTTCCCGGGGGTCAGGGGACCGTAAGCCTTGCGGTTGACCAGCATGGCCGGCGACCGGTCGCAGTATCCGATGCAGCACACGGGCAGCAGGGTGAAAAGGCCGTCCGGGGTGGTCTCGCCCATCCCGATGCCCAGCTTCCGGCAAAGATAGTCCCGCAGGGACTCGCTTCCGTCCATCCAGCAGACCATGCTGTCGCACAGGTGGATCACGTAGCGGCCCACCGGCTCCCGGTAGGTGAAGGTATAAAAGGTGGCCAGCTCCTCCACCTCCAGGGGCGTCATGGACAGGAGCGCCGCGGCTTCCTCAACGGCCTCGTCCGGCAGCCACCCGTAGTGCGCCTGAAGCGCGTACAGCACGTCCACCACGAGTTCCCGGGGGTGTTCGGCCGCGGCGATCCGATCCGCAAGGGTCTGTTTCATGTCAACGGGAATGGGCATCATCTCACCGGTCGATATCCGGAAGGATATAGTCGACAGAGCCGATAATGGCAATCAGGTCCGCGAGGGTCTCCCCAACGGCCATTTTCGGCATGACCTGGACATTGGCGTACCCCGGGGAGCGGATGTGCAGCCGGTAGGGGTAGCCCACGGCGTCGCTCACCACGTAGTAGCCCTGCTCCCCCCGGGGGATCTCGCAGGACACGTAAGCCTCGCCCCGGGGGATCCGCGGCCCCCGGGACACGTTCACGAAATGGTGGATCAGGCTCTCGATGTCGCCGAGCATGTCCTGGCGCCTGGGGATCGAATACCGATAGTCATCCGTCACCCAGCGGCCGGCGGGCATGTTCCGGGTCGCCTGCTCGATGATCCGCAGGCTCTGGCGCATCTCCTCCACCCGCACCCGGTACCGGGCGTAACAGTCCCCCTCCACGGCCGTGGGAACCGCGAATTCGAAGTTCTCGTACCCGGAGTAGGGAAAGGTTTTTCGCAGATCCCAGGAAAGGCCGCAGGCCCGCAGGTTGGGGCCGGTCACGCCCCAGTCCATGGCGTCCGCGAGGCTGATCCGGCCCACCCCCACCGTCCTGGCCTTGAAGATGGGATTGTTGCGAATCAGGCGCTCATATTCCATGAGGCGTTTCGGAAAGATCCGCACGAGTTTCTCAACGGCCTCCTTCCACCCCTCGGGCAGGTCCGCCGCCACCCCGCCGATGCGAAACCAGGACGGATGCAGCCGCCCGCCGGTGATGAGCTCCACGATATCCAGGATCTGCTCGCGCTCCCGGAAGGTGTAGAAGTTGGGCGTCATGGCCCCCACGTCGTGGGCGTAGGTGGCAAACCAGACCAGGTGGTTGCTCAGACGGAAGAGCTCGCTGAGAAGGACGCGGATCACCTGGGCCCGTTCCGGGACCTCGATGCCCGCCAGCTTCTCCACGGCCAGGACGTAGGGCAGGTTGTTGGCCGCGCCGGCCAGGTAGTCCACCCGGTCCGTGTAGGGGATGAACTGGTGCCAGTTCTGGCGCTCCGCGATCTTTTCGACGGCCCTGTGGTGGTAGCCGATGTCCATGTCCAGCCCGGTGATCCGCTCGCCGTCCAGGGCCACGATGTAGCGAAGAAGCCCATGGGTGCTCACGTGATGGGGGCCGACATTGAGAATCATCCGGCCCGCCGAGGCCGGGTCCTCGAAGTATTCTCCGCCGGGTGTGGGCTGGAACCGCCGGGCATGGGCCCGGGTATAGGCCGGCCACTCGGTGGCCCGGCCCGGGTAGGACTTTCGAAGGGGGTGGCCCTCCCAGTCGGCCGGCAGGATCAGGCGCCGCAAATCCGGGTGCCCCGTAAAGCGGATTCCGAAAAGATCGTACACCTCCCGCTCGTACCAGGCGGCCGCCGGCCAGACGCTGGTCACGGACGGCGCCTCGGGCGTCTTTCCCCAAAGGGGCACCTTCAGGCGAAGGCGCTGGGGCGGATCGAAGCATAGAAGCTGGTAGACGAGGGTGTAATCGGGAAGTTCCCGCCGGTCTCGGCGGGCCGATTCATCGACGGCCGTCAAATCCTCCAGGCGGCCGAAGGCCGGGGTCGCGGTGGTCTTCAAAAAGGCCAGGACCTCCTGGATCCGGTCCGCCGTCACCTGGCAGGTGGGCATGTCCACGAAGGGCTCCCGCGGCTGCACGGCCCCGCCGAAGCGCTGCACCAGTTCGGCCATGAGCCCCCGCTGCGCCTGGGTCGGCCGGGCGGTCGGCGGCGGCGGGGTCCACATGAGGTCCGAGCGGCTCTCCGGGAAATGGGGGGGCGTGACGGAGGTGCCGCGGATCAGGGTCCCGGCCATGCCCGGGCCGCGGGGATCGCGGGATTTGCTCTTTCCGTCCACGAGGAGGGGGCGGACGCTTCCCTGGGTGCCGCCCGGAAGGTGGAAAACGCTGGCCGCCGGCTTTTCCTCGGTGACGATCTTCTCCTGCAGGGTGATGAGCCCCTGAAGGACCGCCTCGGGCCGGGGGGGGCAGCCGGGAATGTACACATCCACCGGCAGGATCTGATCGATTCCCTGCACCACGGAGTAGGCGTCGTACATGCCGCCGCAGTTGGCGCAGGAGCCCATGGAAATCACCCACTTGGGTTCGGCCATCTGCTCGTAGAGGCGCAGCACCACCGGTGCGATCTTCTTGAACACGGTGCCGGAGATGATGAGAAGGTCCGCCTGGCGGGGCGAGGGCCGCAGGACTTCGGCGCCGAACCGCGCCAGGTCATAGCGGGAGGTGAGGGCCGTGGCCTCCTCCACGAAGCAGCAGGACAGACCGAAAAACATGGGCCACAGGCTGTACTTGCGGGCCCAGTTGATCAGTGCATCCGCGCCGCCGCTCAGGGGATGCATCAGTTTTTCTAGTGTCTGGCGCCCCAATCGAGGCCCCCCTTTTTCCAGATGTAGGCCAGCCCGAAAAGGAGTACCGCGATAAAAAAGCCCATCTGGAGCCATCCGGCCCAGCCCAGCCGCTCCCAGCAGACAGCCCAGGAAAAGATATAGATGCCTTCCACATCGAAAAGGAGGAAAAAAATGGCCACGAGGTAAAAGGCGACCGGCGTGTGGAGACGGGCCGTGCCCGTGGGGATGACGCCACACTCATAGGGCAGCAATTTTTCGTCCTGGGCCCGTTTTTCCCCCAGCCAGGAGGCGAGGAAAAGCAGGACCGCGACGAGGCCCAGCACCATGGCGGCATAGACCACCAGGCTGAAAATGCCGGGATCCCAAGGTGTAAGGAGCATCTGTTCTGTCACTGGTCGCATATGGCATCAAGTATGGTTGGCCGTGTTCACAGTCAGCCTGTGCTGCAGCATTCCACCGAACATGCGGGAAAACCTGCATGAGTCTCCAGCTTAAAGGGACGGGGGCGGGTTGTCAATTAAAAGACAAAGTTCAAGTCAATGACATTGCCTTTTTACGCAGATTCATGATGCCGAACACGAGGCCGCCGGTCAGGGCGATGCCGGCACTGGCCAGAAAGAGGGGGGCGGCACCGGCGCTCTTGTAGAGGCTGCCACTCAGAAAGAAGCCGACCATGAGGCCGAACCCGTAGGTGACGGCGTTGTTGATGGCCTGGCCCATGGTTTTCGATGCCGCCGGGCTGAGTCTGTCCACGTAGAGGATGCTGGCCATGTGAAAGGCGCCGTAGGTGGCGGCGTGGAGGACCTGGGAGGCCAGAAGGAGGGCAGGGGAGGTGATCTCGGCGAGGATGAGCCAGCGGACCGCCGCGATGAGAAAGGTGCAAAAGAGGACCTTCTCCATGGACAGCAGCCGAAAGAGCCGGTTGGAATTTATCATGACGATCATCTCCGAGATGACCGCCACCGTCCAGGCCAGGCCGATAAAGGATTTGCTGCAACCGAGGGCCTCCAGATGGATCGAGAAAAAGCCGTAGTAGGTGCCGTGGCTGACCAGCATTAGAAAGCCGCAGAAGAGGAAGGTGACCATCCGCGCGGACAGAAGCGCCGGTACGGCCTTCGAATCGGCCCGTGCCGGTGCGGCGCCGGATTTCGGAATTCCCAGGGAAAAAAGGCTCTGCAGGAGGGCGCCGAACAGGATGCACGGCACGATCAGGCGGGTGGAAAAGATATCGGTCAGCTTGCCGGTGGCCAGCACCGTGAGGATAAAGCTGAGGGACCCCCAGACGCGAATCCTGCCGTAGCGGCGCTTGTTTCGCCCCAGCGTTTCCATGGTGGCCGCCTCCAGGAAGCTGATGATGGGGGAGTTGAAGACGCCGAAGCAGCAGATGATGGCCAGCATGGGCCAGAAATCGGTGGTGA
>CAYOXD010000028.1:0-25869 GCA_964407825.1 uncultured Desulfobacterales bacterium
CCCAACGGGTTGAGCCTTGGGCACAGGGGCCGCCCCCGCCCCCGTCCTTGTCCTTGTCCTTGTCCTTGTCCTTGTCCTTCTCGTTGTCGTTGTCGTTGTCGTAATCGTTGTCGATGTCCTTGTCCTTGTCCTTCTCGTTGTCGTTGTCGTTGTCGTTGTCGTAATCGTTGTCGATGTCCTTGTCCTTAATCCTTGTCCTTGTCGCAATCGTTGTCGTAATCGAAAACCAACTGAATTTCAATGTCATTAATTCAGACCTTATTACCGCCGACCTGTCCTTTTCGATATCGGGATCGAATCTTTCGGCGTTGCGATCGATTTCGATTTCGACAACGACAACGATGAGGACCAGGACAGGAACAGGGATGAAACAAGGATTTGTCATGCAAATCATCATCTGGTATGGAGAGGCATTTCGAATTGGAGGATAGATGCCCTACGATGAAATAGATCTGAACGGTATCAGAACTTACTCGGCCGCCAGCCGGGCCTCGAAGGTGGCACTGAAAAGTGTAGCAAAGCCGCCCTGGGCCGGCATGGGGATGCGCGACTTTTTAGAGAGCCTCCCGGACATCCTGAAGGCCAGGGATCTGAAGGCCCTGGCAAGGGCCATGGTAGCGGCCAGACGGCTCGGCAAACCGGTCATCGTGATGCTCGGTGGGCACGTGATCAAAACCGGCTGCGCGCCGATATTGGCAGCCCTTGCATCCGACGGATTCGTGACCCATTTTGCCTCCAACGGTGCCGCGGCCATCCATGACACGGAACTGGCCCGCTTCGGCCACACCTCCGAGGACGTGGCCGAGCAGCTCTCCGACGGCTCCTTTGGCATGGCCGCGGACACGGCCCTGCTGGTGAACACCGCCGCGAAAAGAGCCGCCGCCGGAAAGGAAGGATTTGGAGAGGCGGTGGGCGCCCTGCTGGTGGCGGAAAAACCGCCCCACATCGGCCGCGCGCTCATCGCCCGCTGTTTTCTCGAACACCTTCCCTATACCCTCCATGTGGCCCTGGGGACCGACATCGTCCACCAGCACCCGACGGCGAGCGGCGCGGCCATAGGAGAGGCCTCCCTGCGGGACTTCCGCATCTTTGCCGCCTCGGTGGCCAGGCTCGGTGGCGGCGGGGTCGTGCTCAACCTCGGCAGCGCGGTGGTCATGCCCGAGGTGTTTCTGAAGGCCCTTTCCATCGCCCGGAACCTGGGCCACCCTGTACAGGATTTCACCACCGGCAACTTCGACATGATTCAACAATACCGCCCCTCGGTCAATGTGGTGACCCGTCCCGTTCTCTCCGGCGGCAGCGGTTACGCCATCACCGGCCACCACGAGATCATGATTCCCCTCCTGGCGGCGGCGGTTTACGAATATGCCCGGGAGGAATCGATCCTTCCGGAGTCACCTTAGATTGAAAGAAAGCCGTTATGCTTACCCAGATGATCGATTCCCATATCCAATGTTTCCAGGACCTGAAAACCCTGGCCCCAGTCGTCGAAAGGGCCGGAGACCTGATGCTGAGCACCCTGCTGGAGGGCGGCAAGATCCTGGCCTGCGGCAACGGCGGCTCCGCGGCCGACGCCCAGCACTTTGCGGCGGAGATCGTTGGCCGCTTCGAAAGGGAGCGACGCGCCTACCCGGCCATCGCCCTCACGACGGACAGCTCCATCCTCACCGCTATTGCCAACGACTATGCCTATGACGCGGTCTTTTCCCGTCAGGTGGAGGGGCTGGGCAGCCCGGGGGATCTTCTCCTCGGCATCTCCACCTCCGGATCCTCCGCAAACGTGATCCGGGCCGTCGAGGCGGCCGCTGCCATGGGAATTAGGACCATCGGCCTTCTGGGCAAGGACGGCGGCCGCCTTGGGCAGAAGGTGGACCACGCGGTAACGATTTCCCAGACGGTAACTGCCCGAATCCAGGAGGCGCACATCTTCCTTCTCCACTACTGGGCCTGGCGGATCGAGAATGGGTTAGTGGGGTAGTGAACCTACAGCACAAATGCCGCCAACTGAGGAAAGTGAACCGATGCCATCCATAGATACCGCACAACTGCGCACCCATCTCGAGAAAACCCGGGTCCTGGTGATCGGGGACGTGATGCTGGACTGCTATTTTTGGGGAGAGGTGAGCCGGGTATCCCCGGAAGCGCCCGTTCCTGTGGTGAAGGTGGGACACAAAACCTGGTCCCTGGGCGGGGCCGGCAATGTGGCAGCCAACCTGGCGGGCCTCGGGTGCCAGCCGGCCCTGATTGGCATCACGGGTGGGGACCGGGCCGCCGATCGCCTGGAAGCGCTTCTGGCCGAGACCGGAATTGAGAACCTGACGATCTCCGACGGGGCGCGCCCCACCATCACCAAAACCCGCGTCATGGCCCAACGCCAACAGATCGTCAGACTCGACGAGGAGGACAGCCGCCCCATCGAAACGGATATGCAATCCCGTCTCCTCGATTCGCTGAACCGGGAAATTCCCCGGTGCCGGGCGATCATCCTTTCGGACTACGGCAAGGGGACGTTCCGTTCCCCCGCGTTTACCGCCGAGGTGATCCGGCTGGGCCGAAAGGCCGGCCTTCCGGTCCTCGTGGATCCGAAAGGCACCCACTGGCAGCGTTACGCCGGCGCCACCTGCATCACCCCCAATACGGCCGAACTGGAGCGCGTCCTCGGGGAAAGGCTGGAAAGTGACTCGGATCTGCTGCAAAAAGCATCCGCGCTTAGGTCCGATCTCTCCCTTGAATGGCTGCTGGTAACCCGGGGGCCGAAGGGCATGGGCGTGTTCGGGCAACAGCTGGCACCCGTGCTGCTTCCTGCAAACGCCAGGGAGGTGTTTGACGTGTCGGGGGCGGGAGACACGGTGATCGCCACCCTCGCCGCCTGCATCGCAACGGGAATGCCCCTGCCCGAGGCGGCTGAGGCCGCCAACCTGGCAGCCGGCGTGGTGGTGGGAAAACTCGGGACCCAACCCATCCTCTGGGGGGAACTGGAGCGGACCCTGATGGTGGCAAACGGATGCGGTACGGCCTTCCCGGCAAGCAAGGTCGCCGACCGGACCGCCGCCGCCGCCATTCTGGAAACATGGCGGGAAAAGGGGGAGAAAATCGTCTTCACCAACGGGTGCTTCGATCTTCTTCATCCCGGGCACATCAGTCTGCTTCACCAGGCCCGGCGCCTGGGGGACCGGCTCGTGGTGGGGCTCAACACCGATTCATCCATCAAGCGTCTGAAGGGCGAGGCGAGGCCCATCCTGCCGGGAACGGACCGGGCGGCCATCCTCAGCGCCCTGGAGGATGTGAACCTCATCGTATTTTTCGATGAGGACACCCCCCTCACCCTCATCGACAGCCTGCGGCCCGATATCCTGGTGAAGGGAGCGGATTATCGTGTGGAGGAGGTGGTGGGAAGGCAGATCGTCGAATCCTACGGCGGGCAGGTGCGCCTGGTGAAGATTCTCGAAGGCCACAGCACCACGCGCATCGTCCAGAAGCTTTCGGAATCCTGAAGGCGATCCCCGCAGCCTTGATCATCGTTTCGGCCGTCAGCCAATTTCGGTGAACGGTATCGTAACTTTTTCGCTACCTATTATTTGCTTTTATACTCATCCAGCGCCTTGTGCAGGGCCTTGACGGCCAGCTGAATGCAGTGGTGCTTCTTGGTGGGGATCTCCTGGAGCACACCGAACACGGCACCATCATTGAGTTTCCTGGCCTCTTCCAGGGTTTTTCCCTTGATCAGGTCCACGGCGGCCATGGCGGCCGACACCGCCCCGGCGCATCCCATGACCTCGTACTTGACGTCCTCTATTTTCCCGTCGGTTACCTTCAGGTAGACCCCCATGGTGTCGCCGCAACTCCCGGTCATTTCACTGATCTGGTCGGCGTCCGCAATGCTTCCCATATGCGGTTTTTCGATATAGTAGTTGATCGCCGTGTTTGAAAATCCAGCGCTGGAGAGCATCTTCCGCGTCGCGTCGCTCGCGTCCCTGGCATCGTCCCGATCCTGACTCATTTTCGCATCCCCTAGTGGTGACATCCATCCAGGCCCTTATGCCCGGAGCAGGTCTGATTCATCGTAAATTCAGAAAGTTTTCCGTTATTAAACAGAACGAGGTTTTCGGCCACCGTGCCCTCGGCCCCCCGGTACACCCGGATACCGGCTTCATTCAAATGCCGCAGCGCCCCCCCGCCGATGCCGCCCACCACCACGGCGTCAACGGAGTTGCCCCCCAGGGCCGCCAGGGGCCGGCAGTTGCCGTGCTGATGGTTGAGATCGCGATTGCCGGCCGGAATAAAGGCGCCGGAATCCGTATCGACAATCAGAAACAGGTTGGCCGTTCCAAAGTGCCCATAAACGACGCTGTCGGCACCCGCATCTACCTGGGTCGGAAAAGCTATTTTCATGGTCCATCCCCCTAAACCGGCTGTGCCGGAAGTTGTTATCGTTTTTGAAGAAACCGGCCGGCTAGATACGAAATTTTGCTTAGGGTGTCAAGAAAACACTGAGGTCGTTTGACAGAGGCCGATGGAATACCCTATACAGATTCGGCGACAGGCTTTAGGATTCAAATCATCAGCCGCCGGGTCACGCAGGCCCAAGGGAAGGGAGAACCCAGTGAAGAAGAGAAAAGAACAGCTCCGGAAAAGAATCAAGAGCAGACCGAAATCACGAAGAACAGGCAAAACCAGACGGCGCATCATGCCTGTGGAGAACCAGCCGGAGGGAGCGAAGCCAAAAACCCTGAAGACCACCGAGCTTCTGCTGGGCCAGGACAACGATCTGGCCCCAAAGGACGCATCGGAGCGGATCGATGTCATGAGCCAGGTCATTTTCGACTTCGCCACGCCCCTTCTGAAGACCTGCCAGAATGACGACGCCGAGAAAAAAGCAGTTTCCCTGGCCATCTTCGTGTGGAATGCCACCCTTCTGCCTGATGAAGAACAGAAAAAAACCCTGGACGGATACCTCGCCAACTGTAAAAGCACCCTTCCCGCCGAGGAATTCGACACCCTCTCCGGTATTATCCAGGAGATGGTGGAAACCAAGCGCACCCAGTACCCTGACAACCGCAACAAGATCATCAACTGCACCTTCGGCGATTATGGCGGGGACCGGCACATCGAGGTCGGGTACACCCTGGTATAGACAGGCATATGCGTCTCAAACCATCCCTTTCAAAACGGACCTGGTGGCTCCTCATCGGGTTCGTCCTCCTTTCTGGAGCGATTGCCGCGACGGCACTCGGCCTTTACATGGTGAGGCTCGCGCACCTCGTCGACAAGCGATTTGCCGGCCGTCTGTGGGATATCCCCTCAAAAGTCTACTCGGACACCACCCTTCTCTACAAAGGGGAAACCATCAACCGCGAGCTGCTGAGGGAAAAACTCGGCCGGCTCGGCTACCGGCCGGTCCCCCATCCGCCGAGGCAGCCGGGCCAGGTGCGATTTGAAAAACACGCCCTGGAGATCTACCTCCATACATTTCACTCCCCCTACTACAACCAGAAAAGCGTCCCTGTCTGGATCTCACTGAAAGGGGACACCATTTCGGACATCATCAGCGGCGATCCGGAGGCCAAGGCGCCTGTCCTGGAACTGGAGCCCGAGGAGCTGATGCTCTATTTCGGTCCCGATCGTCAGCGCCGCCAGCTGGTATCCATCAAAAAGCTGCCGGCCCATCTCATCCACGCGGTCCTGGCCGCGGAGGACCATCGATTCTATCATAATTACGGTTTCGAAATCAGAGCGATCCTGCGGGCCCTCATCGCCAACCTGCGCAAAGGCTCCGTGGTCCAGGGCGGGTCCACCATCACCCAGCAGCTGGCGAAGAATTTTTTCCTGACGCCGGCACGAACCCTCCGGCGCAAGCTGAAGGAACTGCTCATCACCTGCATCCTTGAATACAAATTCGACAAGGATACCATTCTGGAGATGTATCTGAACGAAATCTACTTGGGCCAGGAGGGGTCGGTCTCCATCAACGGCATCGGCCAGGCCGCCTGGTTTTTTTTCGGCAAACCCGCCAGCCAGCTGTCAGCCGCCGAATCCGCAACCATCGCCGGTCTGATCAGGGCACCGAATCTCTATTCGCCCTATAAGAACAAGATTCGCTGCCTGCACCGGCGAAACGAGGTCCTGGTGGCCATGCACAAATGGGGCTGGCTCGACAACGCCTCCTTCCTGAAGGCTCTGAGAACGCCCCTTTCACCCTCGGGATACCATACCTACCACCAGGAGGCCCCCTACTTTGCCGACTATTTAACGGACCAGCTAAAGACCCTCTACAGCCGCAAGGTTCTGTCCACCGAGGGGCTCTCCATCTACACGACCATCGACACCGAGG
Source organism: uncultured Desulfobacterales bacterium (assembly GCA_964407825.1). GTDB lineage: Bacteria > Desulfobacterota > Desulfobacteria > Desulfobacterales > JAFDDL01 > CAYOXD01. Next base: position 6,332 of record CAYOXD010000028.1, read on the forward strand.
TGCAGTCGGCAGCGGAACGGGCACTGGATCGGGGGCTTGCCCGCCTCGAAGCGGAAAACCCGGCCCTGCGGCGCAAGGATCCTGCTAAAAAGCTGCAGGGCGCCATCATCGTCATGCAGCCCAAGACAGGTTATATCCTCGCCATGGTGGGAGGGCGCGACTACGGCGTCAGCCAGTTCAACCGCGTCACCCAGGCACAGCGCCAAACGGGCAGCGCCTTCAAACCCTTTGTATATCTGACAGGGCTCGACAAGTTCACCCCCATCTCCAAACTCGACAACACCCCCCGAACCTTCATGGTCAACGGCAAGCCCTGGTCTCCGAGCAATTTCGAGGCCGACTCGCCGCCGGTCGTCACCGTCCGGGAAGCCCTGGCCCACTCTTACAACATTGCAACCGTGAACCTGGCCATGGCCATCGGTATTGACAAGATCGCGCAAACCGCCCGGGCCTTCGATCTCCCGGTTCCGGAGACCCCCTACCCGGCCATGGCCCTGGGCGCCACACCCATGACGCCCCTGTCCCTGGCACGCGCCTACTGCGTCTTTGCCGCCAACGGGGTGCTGCCCTATCCCCTGTCGGCCAAGGTCGTGGTGAACGAGGCCGGCAAGGTACTGGAAAACCGCCATGCTGAAATCAAACGGCTGATACCCCCTGCCAAGGCGTACCTGATTTCCAATCTGCTCCGCAGCGTGGTCCAGGAGGGCACGGGCCGTTCCCTGAAAAGGCTGGGAATCGATTGGCCGGTGGCAGGGAAAACCGGTACCACCAACGATTACCGGGATGCCTGGTTCGTCGGCTACACCCCTGACATCCTGGCCCTGGTCTGGGTGGGATTCGACGATGGCCAGAGCATCGACGCCACGGGGGCCCAGGCGGCCCTTCCCATCTGGGCGGATTTGATGCGTTCCCTACCCCAGTATGTTTCAGGCCAGTGGCTCACCGTGCCGCCGGGGATTGTGAAGCGACGGGTTTGCCTGGATTCGGGAAAGGAGGCAAATTCAATCTTCTGCCATCACTGTGCCGAGGAGGTCTTTCTCGCCGGAACCGCGCCTCCCGAGACCTGTTCCCAGCATCCATCGACGAACGCGAACTCCGTTTTTTTCCCGCGCCATTGATAAAGACTTAACGCTTACACCCCACCGCTTTCTATGCTATAAATGCCAAGCAGCATCTTGCAGGGGCGGACCCATACAATCCGCCATGCGAATCACAATCCCAAAGTGGGAGAAAACCCGTGCGTTTGATGTTTAAATACCTCATTTGGGCCGCCGTTCTTCTGTTGCTGGGGGGCTGTGCCCCCAAGCGCACCATCACCTGGCCGCCTGGCCGAGAAACGATCCCGAACGACCAGCTGCCGCCGCGCGCCCAGCAGCAGCCACCGAATCCGGCGACCGAGCCCCAGCCGGCAAGGCCCAATCCCAGAGCTCAGGCCGCCCTGACCTTTTCCGAGCAGGGCCGGACCTACCTCGACAGCGGAAACCCGGACGCGGCCATCCGCGCCCTGGAACGCGCCGTCAACCTCTACCCGCAAAATGGAGTCAACTATTATTACCTGGCAGAGGCTTGGCTCATGAAAAAAAACACCGTCCAGGCGGCGGCGTATAATCATCTGGCGGACATCTACTTCAAGGACGACCCGGAGTGGCTGAGCCGCACCGAGTCACAGTTGGCGAGAATCAAGGCAGCCGGTATGCCGACAGACGATTCGTCGGTGAATCAGCAGTCGGGTGCCGCCGGTTTGCCGGTCAATCCTTCACAATGAGGTTCTCCAGCTCGTTGGTGTCATCGGGCTTGATGGGGAAATGCTCGGCCAGGACACGTCCTACCTCCATGACCGCCTCGCAGATGGCGGGCACCTGGCGATCCTCCTTGATCCCCTCCACAATGCCGGCGACGATGTCATCCCAGCGGGACTGGGGTACCCGGGTATTGATCCCCCGGTCGGCCAGCACCCACACCTTTCGTTCCAACACGGAGATAAAGACAAGGACGCCGGTTTCATCCCGGGTGCGGTACAGGCCCTCCTCGAAAAAATTCATCACCGCGGCCTCGCGCACCTCCTCCTCGATCTCCCGCTTGGAGATGAAAATCCGTTTCAACCAGGCCACCCGCTTGATGACTTCATGGAACAGCCAGAAAAGCGCGGTAAAGAGTCCCAGAAACACCCACATATTCTGGTTTCCGATCCAGAGCATCCCCCCCACCGGGGAAGACAGGAGCAGCGCCAGGGGAAGCGCCAGGGTCACGGCACCGGTCACGTTGGCCATGGGGTAATGATAACTGGCCGACACCACGAGAGGAACGATTTCACCGGCGGTTTTTTTCTCCGCCAGGGCGACCGCCTCCTTGATCTTTTCCTTGTCCGAATCGGATAAAAATTTCCTTGCCAGATGCTCCATGTCTACCACCCCCCAGAGGCACCGCCGCCACCGAAACCGCCGCCGCCTCCGCTGAATCCACCAAATCCGCCGCCGCCGAAACCACCGAATCCGCCGCCGCCGAGACCGCCCCCCCAGTATCCGCCGCCCATGTAACGGCGGCCGTAGAGACTCGTTCCCGAAAAAAGCCCGCCCCCCAGCAGGGACAGGAGAAACCCGGCCACCAGCCCAAGGGGAATCAGCAGCAGGAGCAGCAGCCCGCCGCCCAGGAACATGGCGCCGAAAAGAGGCAGCAGGACGCCTCCGGCCACCGTTCCCAGGGTCCGGCGCAGACGCCCCAGCTGGGTCACCAGGAACACGAAGGCAATCAGCGGCAGAAACAGTCCGCTCGAGGACGAACGCCTCTTTCCGGCGGCTCTGCGATCGGCCGAGGTGGCCTTATACTCGCCTTTGACCGCCGCCATCATGGCGCCGACGCCTGCCGCCACGCCCTCGTCGAAATTGCCGGCCCTGAAGGCCGGAACAATCACATTCCGGATGATGCGGCCGGAGACAAGATCCGTCAGCCTCCCCTCTAACCCGTAGCCCACCTCGATACGAACCTTGCGGTCCATTCGGGAAATGATGAGGATGGCGCCGTTGTCGCGTTTGGCCTGCCCGATTTTCCATGTATCGGCCACGTGGATGCCGAAATCATCGATGGGCTCCCCCTTCAGCGACGGAACGGTCAGCACCACGATCTGGGTGGAATCGGTCTGCTCGAAATAGCGTAGCGCGGCATCGAGCTGTCGCACCGTTCCGGGGGAAAGGATGTGCGCGTAATCGTTCACCCGGCCCTGGAGCTTGGGCACCTGCAAGGCCGGGGAAACAACGACCGTCAGAAGCACCAGCAGCACCGCCAAGCCCACGATCTCCCCTGCCCGTTTCCAGCTATTTCTCACATCGATCATCATTCCACCCCAAACATCATCCATCGCCTAGAACTTGACCTTAGGTACCGCCGTTGCCCCCGCCTCTGCCTTGAAGTAGGTCTTTCGCTGAAGATGCAAAAGCAGACTATTGGTCAGATTGTAGGGAAACTTGCGGATCATGCTGTTGAAATTGGCCACCGCTTCGTTGTAACGCTCCCGGGCCACGTTGATCCGATTCTCCGTTCCTTCGAGCTGATTCTGAAGATCGAGAAAATTCTGGTTGGCCTTCAGGTCGGGGTAGCGTTCCACCACCACCATGAGCCTGGACAGAGCGGAGGAAAGCCCACCCTGGGCACCTACCAGGCGCTGCATGGCCTGGGGATCACTGAGGTCCTTTGTGGTCAGGTTCACGGAAGTGGCCTTGGCCCGGGCCTCCACCACCTTCTGGAGGGTTTCCTGTTCATGGGTGGCATAGCCCTTTACCGTCGCCACCAGGTTGGGGATCAGGTCGGCCCGGCGCTGGAGGTTGGACTGGACGTTGGCCCAGGCCTGGAAAACTGCCTCTTCAGACTGCTGCATGCTGTTGTAACCGCAACCGGATACAAAAAAAACGCAAAGAAGCAAGAATGCCAGGGGTGCGCGTGTCTTCATGGAACCCTCCGTTATTTTGATATAGTAAAATCCGCGACAAATCGGAACGGATCTCCGGCCCAAATCAAGCGTCCAATCTAAGGCACCTGGCCGCTGATTGCAACCCTGTTTGATACGCTCCAGTGAAAGGGGATGCAGGGGATCGCAAGAATTCCGGGGCAACTCACCGGTTGATTTTCGAACAGCTGCTGGCTGGCGGAGGAAAATCGTGACCAGGACAGCTTCCTCAGGACGAAGGCTGAGGGGACGGTCTCAGCCATGTCTTGGTTTCAAAATCGAATCCCTTTTCCAGGAGCAGCCGCAGGCAGGCATCCACCACCTGGGTGTCGTAGCGAACGCCCCGCTGGCTCTTGATCTCGTCCACGGCCGCCGACAGGCCCACGGAGGGCCGGTAGGGCCGGGCGAAGGCCATGGATTCCACCACGTCGGCCACCGCCAGAATCCGTGCCTCGAGCAGGATTTCATCCCCCTTCAGCCCCCGGGGGTATCCGCTGCCGTCCATGCGTTCGTGATGCTGGTAAACGGTCTCGGCCAGGGGCCAGGGGAAGGCGATCTTGCTGAGGATGTCGTGGGCCGTGGTGGGGTGCATCCGAATGATGGCCATCTCCGGCTCGCTCATGGGGCCGGGCCGGTTCAGGATGGCCGCGGGTACCAGGATTTTCCCCAGATCGTGGATGGCGGCGGCCATGCGCAGGCCCTGGATGCGGCTCCAGCTAAAACCGAGCTCGGTGGCAATGGCCCGGCACAGCTTGGTCACCCGGCGCTGATGACCTGCCGTGTATGGGTCGCGTTTCTCGATGGTCATGGACACGGCCTGGATAATGGCCCCCATGGTCTTTCGCATGCGCTCCTGACTGTAGTGGAGCGCTTCCTGGGCCTTTTGGAGCATCAGGGCGTCAGAGATCTTCTCCACCACACCGGAAAAGCGGCCCTCTGCATCGAGAATCGGGGTGGCCGTGATGGTCCAGGAACTCCAGTTGGCCGTTTTGCAGTGCTTCTGACTGTCGATCACCTTGAGCTGTCCCTTGCTGCGGGCCTCGGCCAGCGGGCAGCCGGGGGTGTCGCACATGTGGTGGTGAAAGATCTCGAAACACTTCCTTTTCAGCACCTCTTCGGCCTTCTTTCCGATCACCCGCAAAAAGGCGTTGTTGACGAACCGGACGGTAAAGTCGGCATCGGTCACCATCAGCCCGTCCGGAAACCCCTGGAATATCGTTTCCCAATCGACTTGAGAGTTCATGGGCCCTCTATGTCCTGCATCAGCTCCCCCTGGGGCTGCGAGAGCATGGCGATCAGGTCTTCCCGTGAAAAGGTTTTCAGCAAATCCGGATCGTCCTCCCGGACAATGCTGTCCATCAGATGCCGCTTCTTCATGATGATGGCGGAGATCTTTTCCTCCAGAGTGCCCTCGGTCACCAGCTTGAACACCTGGACGCCCCGGGTCTGACCGATCCGGTGCACCCGGTCTGTGGCCTGGTCCTCCTTGGCCGCGTTCCACCATCGGTCATAGTGGATCACCACCGACCCGCCAATGAGGTCCACCCCGGTGCCGCCGGCCTTGAGGCTCCCCACATAGACACGGCAATCGGCATCCTCGTTGAACCGCCGGATGAGCTCCCCCCGCTTTCGGCTGGCCCCCGTCAGGGTCACGTGCCCGATGGACCGTTCCGTGAGGTGTTTTTTCATCAGCCGGACCATCCCCAGAAACTGGGTATAGACCACCACCTTCTGGCCGCTGTCCAGGCTCTCGGAAAGCAGCTCTTTGAAAAGCTCCCACTTTCCGGAAGCTTCCGCCTCCGGATCCGGGGCCTGAGAATCCCGGAGCAGCGCGGGATGATCGCAGATCTGCTTCAGGAGGGTCAGGAGCGAAAAGATGTGGATATAGGGCACTGCCTTGTCCCTGTCCTGGAGGGCGGCCATGATCCCCTCGGCGCGCAGTTCGAGGGCCTCCCGATACAGGTCCGCCTGAACACGGCTCAGGCTGCAGGTCCGAATGTCCTCGATTTTCTCGGGCAGGTCATTGAGCACACTCTCCTTCCTGCGGCGCAGGACAAAGGGGGAAATCAGCCGGCTCAGCTCCTGCTTCCGCGCCTGCTCCAGGGTGTTGTCCTTCAGGGCCACGATATAGCGTTCCCGAAACGCGGCATCCGAGACCAGGTATCCGGGCAGATTGAGATCCATGATCGCCTTCAGGTCGCTCAGGCTGTTTTCGATGGGGGTGCCGGTCATGCCGAGCTTCATCTGCGCCTGGAGCCGGGCCGCCGCCATAAAGGACTGGGTGGCCGCATTCTTGATGTATTGAACCTCATCGAACACCACCAGGGTAAAAACCGCCGCGGAAAGGGAGGCGATATCCCGGCGCAGGATACCATAGGAGGTCAGGAGGACATCGCTGTCCTTCAAGGCGGCGGCCAAATCCCGGTCCCCGCCATGGTAAACGACGGCCGTCAACCCCTGGGCATAGGTCTCTATCTTCTGCTCCCAGTGGCTGAGCACCGTAGTGGGGCACACCACCAGAAACCGCGGTTCTCCGTCGGCGTCTTCCGCCTTTAGGCAGCTCATCAGGGCCATGGCCTGATGGGTCTTTCCCAGGCCCATGTCATCGCATAGGCAGCCGCCAAACCCGTTGGAGTAGAGGAACCACAGCCATTCCACGCCGATCTGCTGATATCCCCTCAGCCGGGAGGTAAATCCCCGCATCTCCGGCAGGGGCGACGCCGGCTTCATTTGCAGCACCTGCTCCAGCAGCGCCGCCCGGTCTTTCCGGCCGACGATCTGCAAGGGCGCAGAACTGGCGGCCTGGATCCGGAAAAGGTCCATGGGCCGCAGCCGGATGGCCTCCGGGTCCTCCGCCAGGCCCTCCTCCAGGGACAGATCGGAAAGGCCGTCGATGCCGCCCATGGACGCCGCCTCCAAGTCCACCCAGCCCTCTTCGGTTTCCACGAATTTGCTCCCTTTGCGCTTGGCCAGGAGGATCTCCCGAAGCCCCAGCTGTGAGTTGCCGAACCGGTAGTTGACCGACAGCCAGCACCAGTCCCGCCGCAATGCCCCGGGGTCGACGGTGGCACTGTCGAAGTGCTTGAAGACGCGAAGCCGCTGGACCTGCGCGTCCAGATCGTAGGGCGGCTGATTCAGCACTTTCCGGAACTGGTCCAGGAATGCCGGCACCCGGGAACGCTTGACCACCAGTTTATCATCGTCCGTGATCCGGGGGGCCCGGGGGTTCTGAGGCGCCACCGTGACGAAGACGCCTGGTTCCTTGAGAAAGAGCAGATCCCCGTATCGGTGGGAAGCCAGCGCCTCCTTTCTGAAATCCATGCTCGGACCCTTTTCCGGCGTGAACCGGTAGTGGCAGATCAGCTCCAGGTCCCTTTCCTCGTTCAGCCGGACCTGGTAGGTGCTCTCCAGGGGCACCGGGTGGATCCTGGGCAGGGGATGGCCGGGGAGCTGGCGCGTGGTCCATTCGAGAATCGCTTGAACCCGGTTTCTTGGCACATGGATCGAAAAGAGGCGGGATCCTGACGGATCGTCCACCAGCAGGTGAAACTCGTCTGAGGACGCCTCGATGCTGGAGGAGAAGCGGCACCCGCCGTTGCCGTATTCGAGGTAGGCATGATAGGCCATCCGGAACCAGGGGCTCTTCTCGAAGGTCTGCCGCCGGGTGCTGAACCCGCGGCGGGCCATAATGCGCTCGTTGTCCGAGAGGGTGTGGCGGATCAGCCGCTCGAGGATAGCCCCCCGGTGCTCTGGCGGACAGTCCTCGCCGCTGTGCCGCTCGAACCGCGACAGGAACCGCTCCATGGGAGGCCCTTCATCGCTGTAAGAGAAAAGGAGCGCTCCGCCCCGGCCCCTGACATCGACCCGGGCGTCCACCCCGCTGTCCTTCTCCTCCAGCTGAATGGCATCCAGGGGGGTGCGGCATCCTTCGGCCAGAAGCCCTGCGAGCCCATGCCACGGGCTGCTCTGGAATTCCTCCATCAGAGGACTCTGGCCATTGGCGCCTTTCAGCTCATGGGCGATCCTGGACAACTCGATCACGTGGGGACAGGTTTTTCTCCGAGAGAGGCGGCAGGTACAGTAACGGATCGACTGCTGACGAGGGTCCGCTTCGATATGGAAGGCCACACCGGACCGCTCGTCCCCCGGTTCCGGAAGCAGGGCCAGCCCGAACCTGTGAAATTCGATCCGCTCCCGAACGGTCAGCCGCACCCCCTGTTCCTGCTTATCCATTACCCGTTACTAACCCCTGACCTCCCGGATGCACGGCCCCACGAACGCAACCAATCACCCACCTTCCCCAATTCACGCTTCACCGGTCACGGCCTCCACCCGGACGGCACAAACCTTATACTCCGGGATCTTGGAAACCGGATCCAAAGCCGCGTTGGTCAACCGGTTGGCGGCGGCCTTGGCGAAGTGGAAGGGGATAAAAACCGTGCCGCTGACGGCTTTGCCCGACACCTTCACCCGGGCCTTGATAGCGCCGCGCCGGGAGGCCACATTCACCAGCGCGTTGTCCTCCAGGCCGTACTGATCGGCGTCCTGGGGTGAAATTTCCACAAAGCTCTCGGGCACGCGGTCCATCAGGCCTTCGGACTTCATGGTCATGGTGCCCGTATGGTAGTGGTAGAGCACCCGGCCCGTGGTGAGGTACAGGGGATACTGCTCATCGATCCGTTCGTTCGGCTCCAGATAATCGATGGCATGGAACATCCCCTTTCCCCGGGTGAACTGAACGGCGTGAAGCACCGGGGTGCCCGGATGCTCGGGCGTGGGGCACGGCCAGTGAAGCCCCTCGGTATCGATCCGCTCATAGGTGAGCCCGGCGTAGGAGGGCGTCAATTGTCGGATCTCTTCGAAGACGGCCCGGGTGTCCTCATATGGGGTGGGGCAGCCCATACGAGTTGCCACTTCGGCCAGAATTTCCCAGTCCCCCCGGGCCTGGCCGGGAGGCGTCACGGCCCTTCGCACCCGCTGGACTCGGCGTTCGGTATTGGTAAAGGTGCCGTCCTTTTCCGCAAAGCAGGTGGCCGGCAGCACCACATCGGCCAGCTGCGCGGTCTCGGTGAGAAAGATGTCCTGGACCACCAGGAAATCCAGGTGCTTCAAACTCGCCTCGCAGTGGTTCAGATCCGGATCCGAGACCAGGGGGTTCTCCCCCACCACATAGAGGGCCTTCAGCTCGCCAGAATGGGCCAGGGGGATCATCTCCGTTGCCGTGAGCCCAGGCTTTTCCGGCAGCCCCGTCACCTGCCAGGCCGCTTCCATCTTCTCCCTGGCGGCCGGGTCGGTCACGGACTGGTAGCCTGTAAAGACGTTGGGAAGCCCGCCCATGTCGCAGGCGCCCTGCACATTGTTCTGGCCCCGCAGGGGATTGACGCCGCCGCCCTCTATCCCCATATTGCCGCAGAGCATGGCCAGGTTGGCCAGGCTCTTCACATTGTCCGTGCCGGATACATGCTGGGTGATGCCCATGCAGTAGACGATACAGCCGGCCTTGGCACCGGCATAGAGCCGGGCCGCCTCGATAATGTCCGCCGCCGGGATACCGGTGATGGATTCGGTGACCTCGGGCGTGAACTTTTGCACCATCGCCTTGAGTGCCTCGAACCCCTCGGTCCGGGTTTCCACAAAAGTCCTGTCGTAGAGGCCTTCCTTGATGATGACGTGCATCATCCCGTTGATCCAGGCCACATCCGTTCCCAGATTGGGCCTCAGGTAACGCTCGGCGAAGGTGGAAATCTTGACCCGCCGCGGATCCACCACCACGAGCCGGGTACCCTTTCGGGTCGCGGCCCGCTTGATGCCCGCGGAGATGACCGGATGGTTCTCCGTGGTGTTGGAGCCGGTGATGAGGATGACATCCGCCTTTTCCATGCACCCGATGGTGTTCGTCATGGCGCCACTTCCAAACGCTGCGGCCAGACCGGCCACGGTGGAGCTATGTCAGAGACGGGCGCAGTGATCGATGTTGTTGGTCTTCAGGACGGCCCGGGCAAGCTTCATGGCCAGGTAGTTGTCCTCATTGGTCATCCGGGCCGATGTCAGAACGCCGATGCTGTCGGCGCCGTGCGTGTCGCGGACCTCGGTCAGCCGCCGGGCCAACAGCTCGAGGGCCTCGTCCCAGGAGGCCTCCCTGAGCTCCCCGTCTTTCCGGATGAGGGGGGTTTTCAGCCGGTCCTCGGAGGCAATGAAATCGAAACCGAAGCGACCCTTGACGCACAGGCTCCCGTAGTTGGGCGCCACATCCTCGACGCCGGAGACCTTTACCACCCGGTCGTCCTGGACATGCAGATGGATCTGACATCCCACGCCGCAGTATGTGCAGGTGGTGCGCACCTTCTTCTCCTCCCAGGGCCGCCAGTTGTACCGTGCGTCCTTCTCCACCAGGGCGCCCACCGGGCAGGCCTGCACGCACTCGCCGCAGAACACGCAGTCCGAGTTTCTGAGGGGTCGGTCGCCGGCGGCGATGATCTTGGTTTGCTTGCCCCGATAGCCGAAATCGATGGCATTGTTGACCTGGATCTCCTTGCAGGCCTGAACGCAGCGGCCGCAGAGGATGCACCGGGAGAAATCCCGGACGATGAAGGGGTTCACCGTCTCCATGGGATACCGGGTCTGGCGCACCGGCAACCCGTCCCCCTTCACCTGGTATCGGTAGGCAAGATCCTGAAGGCGGCAGTCCCCCCAGACCGGACACAGCTTATCGCTTCCGTCATCCTGAGCCACGGCGAGCTGGAACGAGGTCCAGTCCCCGTCCCCCGCGGCCCTGGCCGCGCAATTATGATTGCCAGAGGTTAGCAGAAGCTGGATGATCTCACGACGGGCCGTCACCACCTGGGCCGATTCGGTAAAAACCTCCATGTCCCTGCCTGCGGGCGCCGAGCAGGCGGCCAAGAGGGTCCCCGCCCCCTTCACCTCCACCACGCAGATCCGGCAGGCCCCCGTGGGAACGGCACCCTTCAGGTGACACAGGGTGGGGATGTCGATATGATTCCGCCGGGCCACCTCCAGGATGGTCTCTCCGGGTTCGAAATCAAACCGGTTTCCGTTGATCCATATGCTGTGTTTCGTTTCCATGGTGTTTTTTCTGCCCTTTCGATATTAGGTACCGTGTTTAAGGACCGTGAACTGTTTAAGGACTGTGTACTGACGAGACTTAGGGACCGTGAACCGCGAACTTTGAATCGATAGCTTATGACCTTGGACTGATCGCTTGGAACCTTGGCCTGGTCGCTTGGAATTGTTCATTGTGGCTCTTCGGTTATAGGGTTTTCTCTTTGGCCCGGGGCAGGCATCCGGCCCGGTATAGCAGGATATAGATAAATACGCCGCATGCCCCGCCCAAGGCGTCGGCCATGGCGTCCCTCACATCCGCGGTCCTGGCGGAAACGAAATGCTGATGGCACTCGTCACTGATGCCGTAGAGGATCGTCAGGACGATACTCCACAGGATTTCCCGTCTGCCGAGCTTATGGTTTGATACCTTGAAGCCCCGAAGGAACAAAAAGCCCATCAGGCCGTAGCCCAAAAAGTGCATGATCTTGTCCGCGCCGGAAAACCTCGGCAACATTCTTGGCGAGGGGTAGGAGGATTGCACAAAGATAAGCACGGCATAGACCACTATCGGTAACCAGGCATAGATGGCACGCTTCGTTTGATTCCCCATTCAGTATCTCTTCCCCGGAGCAACAAGCATCGATTAGCTCCTAAACCCCTTAAGTGAACTGTTCACAGTTCACGGCCCTTAAATCCCTACTCCGGAAACAAATCATACCCCAGTCGCCGGTCTGCAATGTGCCGCAGCACATGCGCCAGAAAATCCGATTGGCTCATCCCGTAGCGAACCGCGCCGTCCAGGGTGCGCACGGAGAGGGTCCCGGCAGCCTTCTCCTTGGCGCCGATGGTCAATATCAATGGGATCTTTTCCAGCTGGGCCTCCCGGACCTTTTTATTCAGGCTCTCGGTCCGCTCGTCCACCTCGACCCTCAGTCCGGCTGCTTCCAACTCGCTGCGAACCCCTTGGGCATAGGTGGTCAGCTCGTCGTTGATGGGCAACAGGATGGCCTGGACCGGCGCCATCCACAGGGGAAATTTTCCGGCGAAGTGCTCCACGAGAATACCGAAAAACCGCTCAATGGACCCGTAGATCACCCGGTGGATCATGATGGGCCGATGCTTCTCGTTGTCGCTGCCGATGTAGTGCAAGTTGAACCGTTCGGGAAGCGACATATCCAGCTGCACCGTGCCACACTGCCAGGTGCGACCGAGGGCGTCCTTGATGTGCACATCGATCTTCGGGCCGTAAAAGGCGCCGTCTCCGGCATTGATCTTGTACTCCTTCCCATAGTGCTCCAGGGCGGACTTGAGCCCGTCGGTGGCCCTCTCCCAGGCCTCGTCGGTCCCGATGGATTTTTCGGGACGTGTGGAAAGCTCCAGATGGAACCCGAGCCCAAAGGTGCTGTAGACCCGGTCCACCAGCTTCAACACCTCCAGGATCTCGGTTTCGATCTGGTCCGGAGTCATGAAGATATGGGCATCATCCTGGTGAAAGGCCCGCACCCGGAAAAGGCCGCTCAGAACCCCGCTGAGCTCGTGGCGATGCACCAGGCCGATCTCCGCGGCTCGGATGGGAAGGTCTTTGTAAGAGTGGGCCTTGCGGCCGTAGAGGAGCATCCCGCCGGGGCAGTTCATGGGCTTGATGGCGTAGTCCACCTCGTCTATCTGGGACAGGTACATGTTTTCGCGGTAGTTGTCCCAGTGCCCGCTCTGCTCCCAGAGCTTACGGTTGAGCAGGATCGGGGTCTTGGTCTCCACGTACCCGGCCCTTCGGTGCTCCTCACGCCAGTACGCCAGAAGCGCGTTCCAGACCGCCATGCCCCTGGGATGGAAAAAAGGCATCCCTGGCGCCTCGTCATGGAAGCTGAAAAGATCCAGGGCTTGGCCAAGCTTGCGATGGTTTCGCTTCTTTGCCTCCTCGATGAAGTGCAGATGGGCGGCGAGCTCCTTTTTGTCGAAAAAGGCGGTCCCATAGATCCGCTGGAGCTGGGCGCGGGAGGCATCCGCCCGCCAGTAGGCGCCCGACACCTTCATCAGTTTCACCGCCTTGACAAAGCCCGTGTGGGGAACATGGGGCCCGCGGCAAAGATCCCTGAACTCGCCCTGCTCATAGACGGAAATGGTCCCGTCCTCGAGATCGGATATCATTTCGAGCTTGTAGGGCTCCCCCCGGTACATTTCCAGGGCCTCGGCCTTGGATACCTCCAGACGCCGGATGGACAATTTGTCCTTGATGATCTTCTTCATCTCCGCCTCGATCCTGGGGAAATCCTCCTCGGATACGGTTTTCATATCGATGTCGTAGTAGAAACCGTCCTCAACCACCGGCCCGATGGTGAGTTTGGCATCACCATAGAGTCTGAGCACCGCTTGAGCCATCACGTGGGCGGCGCTGTGGCGGAGGATATGAAGGGCTTCGGGGTCTTTGGAGGTGATGAGGCGGACCGCCGCATCCGATGGAATCTTCCCATTGAGGTCCATGAGCCTGCCGTCGAGTTCCATGGCCACGCAGTTCCGGGCAAGGCCTTCGGAAATGGACAGAGCGACATCCATGCCCGTTGGAATGTGATCAAATTCCTTTATGTTGCCATCGGGAAGTGTTACTGATATCATTTTAAACTCACTAACGTCATAAGTTGGCTTTCATGTTCAACAAACCCGGTTTTTCGACTTTCAATTGAGAAACAGAAACCTATGGGAAATCCCACTGCCGGTCAAGGAAAAAAATGGACCTGACACCCCCTGTGAAGTATACCTATATCGACACCCCTGCTGAACTTGAGAGGCTCGTGCAGCGTCTTGAACACCTGCCCATGATCGGGGTGGATCTCGAGGCAGATTCGCTGTATCACTTCAGGGAAAAGGTCTGCCTGATTCAGATGGCCGGCGCCGGCGCAAGCTATGTGATCGACCCCCTGGCCGTCCAGGACCTTTCGCCCCTGGCGCCCCTATTCGCCAGAAGCGACATCCAGAAGGTCTTCCACGGCGCGGACTATGACATGCGCAGTCTCTACCGGGATTTCGGGATCGATGTCGTCAACCTGTTCGATACGGAGCTAGCCTCGCGCTTCTTGGGCGCGGCGGAAACAGGGCTGGAAGCCGTGCTGCTGAACCGGTTCCAGGTGCAGCTGGACAAGAAATACCAGAAAAAGGACTGGTCCCAAAGACCCCTCCCGCCGGAAATGGTGGCCTACGCCTCCCAGGATGTGGTGTTTCTGCCCCGCCTGGCCCGGGAGCTTCAGCGGGAGCTCACCCGGAAAAAGCGGCTTTCGTGGGTGGAGGAGGAGTGCACGCTGCTGAGCCGCGTCCGGCCGGCGGACGCCAACGGGCAGCCGCTCTTTCTCAAGTTCAAGGGCGCCGGACGTCTGGAACCCAAGAGCCTGGCCTTCCTGGAGAGCCTGCTGCATTTCCGGAACCGCGTGGCGGAAAAGAAGGACCGTCCGGTCTTCAAGGTCATCGGAAACGACACCCTGAAACGCATCGCCATGGAATTTCCAGGTTCCTTCAGGGAACTGGAGGGGATGGGCATCATGAGCCCCTCCCAGCTCAACATGTACGGGAAGGCCATCGTCGGCCTCTGTAAGCAGGTGCTGGCGCTGCCTGAAGCGGATCTTCCCCGCTACCCCCGGACGAAACGAACCGTTATACCGGCCCAGGTGCCACTTCGTCTGAAAGCCCTGAAGCAATGGCGGGATCAAAAGGCCCAGGAGCTCCGGCTGGACCCGGCCATCATCTTCAGCAAGGCGATATTGCATGCCATTGCCACCGAAAACCCGGCCGACACCGAAACCCTGAGGCAGATAGAGGGCGTGAAGGACTGGCAGGTGAAGGTGTTCGGGGCAAATATTCTTTCGGAGCTGGAGCAGGTGCAGACCGTGACGAAAAAAGGGAAAAAGACACGGAGGAGGCGGCGGGGAAGGAAGAATGCGTGAACTGTGTCTTGGTCTCTCCTCCCCCGGCCTAAGCGATAATATCGAGAACGGAGCCTACCATCTCGTCTTCTACGTGGATGACCTTGGCATTGGCCTCGATACCGCGTTTGATTACATCAGAAGTGGCAAATTCCTTTCCCACATCCACCTTTGAACCCGGCTGGAACGCCTTTGACACGCGATCGGCCACCCCCGACATCTGGTTACTAAAAGCGAGGATCGCGTTCGTGCTGGTATGCATGGAACCGATCATACTCCCTCCATAATCGTATCTTA
Organism: uncultured Desulfobacterales bacterium; assembly: GCA_964407825.1. Lineage (GTDB taxonomy): Bacteria > Desulfobacterota > Desulfobacteria > Desulfobacterales > JAFDDL01 > CAYOXD01. The sequence goes on from CAYOXD010000028.1 coordinate 21,542, forward strand.
CCATGAACGACCCGGGGCCCAAATCCCCAAGTCCCTTCAGTTCACACTTCACGGCCCCTTAGGTCCCTAATCCCTTCCAGTTCACCGTTCACGGTCCCTAAGTGGTGGCTTCCCAGAGAGCCGTTGTTTTCGCCGGACTCAAAGGTTTTTGGGTTGTAGAGCCGGTCGAAAAGATGCACGCGCACCTGAGAAGCCTTGGGAAACAGGGCGCCTGCCCTTCCGGCAATGCCGGATCGGGTCCTTGGCTGCAGTCTCCGATAGAAACAAGCAATCAATATTCATGCCAAAGGTCGGCCTGCGGCTATCCCCCCGATTTCAGCGGAAGTGGATCCCCCTCGAACACCGATGTGCCCTCCGGTGACTACCAAATTGCGGCTGTAACGACAAAAATTGTCAGTTCTCCGCTTCCACCTCCGCAGGGCTGTCCCTCTCCACCAAGAAGTGCTCGGCCAGCTCAAACAGATCGGCCATGCCGAAGGGTTTGGCCAGGAAACCGTCCGCGCTCATCCCGGCAGCCTGCTGTTCGTGGTCCACCGTGGCGGACATGGCGATACAGATTTTCGCAGGGGACGACTGCTTGATCGTTCCGATGAGATCGAAACCGTCCAGGTCGGTGCCATCGACCCCCACGATGAACAGCTGCGCCGAGTCGCCTTGGCCGATGTAGTCCCTGGCCTCCTCTTCGGTGGCAAAGGACAGCACTTGACGGTTCAGCTGATAGGCCAGGGTGTCCACCACGAATTCCTTGGTCAACCGATCCTCTTCGATAACAGCGATGGTAATGTTCGCAATAATAGATCACCTCACATGATTTCAAGAATCCTCGTTGCCTGCGAGCTGCCTGTGAAGCCGATGATGTCGCAGATGGATTCCAGATTTTCATCGAGGGCGCTTCGTCTGAATTGCCCCATGGGTTCCGAAGACGTAAAGGACTTGGCAATAACGGTGAGCAGCTTGACCTTCTGGAAAAAGGTGGGGTCCAGCTTCAAGCCCCTCTTGGTCTCGGATTCGGTTCTGAAGTTGTTAACCCGGCCGCTCCAATCCACTGTATCGTTTGCCACCCGTCTGGCCGTGTTGAGAATCGCAGGGTTCCGGAACTCTCCCGGCGGACAGTCCGCCAAATACCCCCTGGCCATGACCACCAGCAACTGAAGGCGGCAAAAGAAAATATCGTAGGTTTCCATCCGACGCATTTCGGATGGGGCAGCACCGATTCTTATCATACTGACCAACCTCGGTTAAATGGAACAAGTGTTAGGTGTCAAATTCTCACCGATTCAATCTGAGAATCTGCCTCTCCCATTGGACTCTCGGGATCGAAATCGGGATCGAATGGCGGAAAGGATTTCGATAGCGATCCCGATTTCAATCCGGTGGTTTCAATTCAGGCGCCGGTCAGGACGCTCTTCTAAACCAATTTCCGCCGGCAAGTCAAGCCCGCATCGGCGTGCCCGTAGTTGCGCGGCTTCCTACTTCTTCAGGATGGAATCGAACAGCTTGGGCAGGGCCTTGTTCATAATTTCCTTCTTCACCAGACCGCTCAGATCCGGACGAAACTTCGGATCGGCCAGAGGCCCCGAAACCAGGACCGGCACCAGGTACTGGCTATATTTTCCCACTGCCCCCTGATTCCCCGCTACGGTGGGCACCATCCGGAAATTCAGCCTGTCACGGGGCAGATCCGCATCTCCGCTTGCCGTCACCTGGAGCACGGGGGAAACCAGAATCGTCCGATCCGTATGGATAACGCCCCGCTTGGCGGTAAAGGGCACATCCAGGTCGGTAAAGGCGGTGTCCGTGCTCGATCCCGCTTTCTGGTTCCCCTCACCGAAGGCAGCGGCAACATTGCGGACCATGGAAAGAAGATCGATCCCCTTCAGGGCCCCATCCTTGACGGATAAATGACCGGAGCCGTCCAGGGTCTTTTCGATGCTTGCCGGGGTGTCCCCCGACATCTCAAGGGTGGCGCTGGCGCCGGCCGTGCCGGTGATCAGGTCCTTTTGGAGCATGTCCTTCACCAGGGGCCCCATCTGGATATGGTCCGCCACCAGCTCAATTTTACTGGCCGGGGTTTGCTTCTGGCAGTTAAAGACCCCCTTGGCTGTCACGGTACCCTGGTACAGCTTGGCGGAGAGCTCGTTGAGTGAAAAAACGCCGTTTTTCCCCTTGACCTTGAGGGCCAGATCCTGGCCGGAGGCGCCGCCCGCCTTGAACTGATCCACCCGCACCTTCCCATCCAGAACGAGTTTGCGCAGGGGCCCGTAGTCCGGTTTCGCCGCCGGTCCTGCCGTTGCCTTCGCCGCCGGCGGTGTCTGCTTCTGTTCCTTGGACGTTTCCTTGGGGGGCAGGTAGCGGTCCACGTCAATCCGGTCCAGATGCAGATTGAAGGCGATATCCGGTTGGACGAAATTGGCCAGCTTCACCATGAACCTCAGGGTGCTCTGATCAAGCTTCAGGACCCCGTCGGAAACCGTCACATGCCGGGCGTTGCCCGACAGGTGGGCCTTGAAGGACACGTGCTGCAGAACGCTGCTGTCCGCCGTCTTGATGGGAAGCGGTTGTCCCAGGCTCTCGGCGACCACCCTCGGCGAAAAATCCCCGATTTGCACATCGAAGGTGTAGCCCATATCCTTCATGGGGTCGGTCACCTGCCCCCTGATGCCAAGATCCAGCTGTTTCAGGGCCGATATGCGAAGATCCACAGGGATGGTCCCCTTGCCCGGAGGCGACCCCAGGGGGCCCAGCTCACCCGTGATGGAGACGGGATTCTTATCCAAGCGGGCGAAGGCCTCTATCTTCAGGGGTTTATCCAGGGAGATATTTTTTATCATCAGGGAAATCCCCGAGACCTCTTTTTTCACGCCCTGGGTCTGGTCGATCCACTGGACGCTGCTGTCGCTGATGGAGATCTTCCCCACATTGAGGGCCTTCAGGGGAAGCCCCGCCGCACCCGCAGGGGCAGGTGCCTGCGTTTCAGGCGTTTTCGGCTTTGGTTTTGCCGCTGCACCGGAACTCGGAAATTCCCAGTTGACCCGGCCGTCTTTGCGCTTCTCCAGAACCAGGTGCATCCCCTTCAGCACGATATTCTTTACCTGAACATCCTTGAATAGCAGCGGCAAAAGCTTCACCTTCACGTCAAAATCCCCCACCGTGGCAAAGTCGGGCTTCGAGAAGCCCTCGGGGTTTCCCATCCGCACATTGGACAGGGAGACCCCAGCCCAGGGGAAAAAGCTCAGCTGGATGTCGTCCATATGGAAGGATCTGCCCGTGACTCGGGTCACCTCCTTTTCGATACGCGGGATATAGGACCTGGCGTCAATGAACCTTGGCAGGATCAGCAGCACCACCACGATGAGTACCACCAGCACGCCGATCCCGATCGCCAACCATTTGCCAATCCGTTTCATAACCAGCCTCCGTATGAGTTTGGATTCTTACCGTTTCGGTTTGAAAATGTATCTCGTGGATTTGGAACCTGTTTTCATGTAACCAGTGGGTATAACGGAAACCGCTACCCGAAGCACACAGGCTTGGAACGTGCACCTCGGTAGAAGATCCATAATCCTATCACTTAACAACTATCGCGTGAAGCTTATTTTGGCACATCGGGGAACCGGGACGTTCCCCTATTCGGAAAAATGGATGACCGTATAGACCTGGATACGGGTCTGCTTATCCCGCCATGCCTCTCCGGAAAGCCCCGCTTTGATGCAAAGGTGGGACAGAAAGGTGGTCTTGTCCGGAAGTTGCTCCCATACCTGGGGCAGAAAGGTCGCCGAATGCCATCCCTGTGAGAGGATGACGCCATGGTGACCGGGCTCGAGTTTGTTCTTGAGCTCCTCAGGGTCACGATAAACCAATGGCTCTGGAACCGTCAACACACTTATCTCGATGCTGATGTCCGGCAGTTCCCCCACCGTCACGGAGGGGAACCTCGGATCGCGGAGCGCGGCATTGAGGGCGTTTCTCTTGACGCATTCCAACAGGGGGGAAATGGGCTCGATGGTGCCGATGCAACCTCGCAGAGCGCCCCGCTTGTGGAGGGTCACGAAACATCCGCGATTTTCCTTGAGCTCCGGGAAATCTTCGACGATCCCCTCGGGCGCATCGCTGTCCGCCAAGACCGCGGAAGTGATCACCGAACGGGCGGTTGTCAGAAGAAGGCGCTTTACCGCTGTCGTATAGGTGTCCACGATTCCCTCCTTCCAACGGTTGGGGCGGCTGTCAGCCAACGTCTCTTCATTTCTTGAAAAACGCCCACCAGGTATACAGACCGAAGGCCAGCCAGGAAATAAAACAGAGAATATAGCCGACCCAGTCGATGGGCC
>CAYOXD010000028.1:25969-28267 GCA_964407825.1 uncultured Desulfobacterales bacterium
TGTCGATCCACTTGGCATAATACTCGCGCTCCTTCTGCTGTCGAACGCTCTTTACGATCGTATCCTTGACCGCGGCAAAGCCCTTGGGGTCCGGAACCTTACGATCCTTGAACGCTATCACGAAGTCTCCCATGGGGCTCTCCAGCACCTTATCCGGGAACCGCTTTTGAGCCGAGAGCAAAAAGGCGCTTTGAACGATCCGGCGGTCATTGCCGAATTCGGAAACCGTGTCGCTTCGACTGAAAAAGCCGGTGCTCCGGACTTTGAGACGGAATCTTGCCGCCTCGCTTGTCATATCGGCACCGCCCTTGACGGCCTTTAGAAAGGCCTCGGCATCGGTTTGGGCCTTCTCCTTCTGCTTTTCCTTTATCACATCCCTTCGAACGGCGGTCTTCACCGCATCGAAAGGAGGAACGACGGCGGGTTTTGACGCCATGCGCTGCATGACATAGTAGGCATCCGGGCACTCGATCACCGAGCTGACGTCCTGGTCCTGCAGGTCGAAGGCGGCGGCAGCAAACTTTTCCGCACCACTGAGCTGAAGCGGGGTTCCCTCACGGTCGAAAAAACCCGTTGTTTTGAGATCCAGTTTCAGCATGGTGGCGGTTTTTTTCAAATCAGCGTTCGAAAACGCGGTATCATAGACCTTCTCCGCCACGTCCGCGGCCATATCCTTGGCCCTCTGCTGGGCCAGCTTGGCGCGGATCTTATCCTTCACCTGATCCAGGGGCTGGGTGGTGGCCTTATTGACCTTTTCCACCTTGATAATATGCCAGCCGAACCGGGTGCGAACCGGGTCGCTGATCTGGCCGGGTTTCATGGAAAAGGCCTTGTCCGCAAAGGGCTTTACCATACTGTCCCGGGTGAAGGGCCCGAGTTCACCTCCCTGTTTGGCACTGGGGCCCTCGGAGTATTTTTTCGCCAGTTGGGCAAAATTCGCCCCGCCCCGGGCCTTCTTCAAGATGGCCTCGATCTTTTTCTTGGCCGCGGCCACCACCACCGGTGGGGCGTTGGGCGCCACCCTGATGAGGATGTGGCGGGCCTGGACGGTCTTTTCCGTATGGAACTCGCTCGGGTGCTCATCGTAGTATTGATCGATATCGGAATCCGGAACCGTCACCTGCTTTACATAAGCAGCGGGCTGAATCGCCACGTAACGGACCTTCACCTCGGGCTGGGTTGTATATTTTGCCGAGTGTGCATTGTAGTAAGCCTTGAGTTCCTTATCCGTTGGATCGATTTTCGTATACTTTTCAGGAGAAAACAATACGAAATCGACCTTTATCCGGGTGTTGGCGAACGTATACCACTGTTTTGCCTCACCATCCGAGACATGAACCCCCTGGACCAGGAGGGCCTGGAGCTTATCCAGCAGCAGCACCTGGCGCTCGGCCGTCTCGAACTCATCGGGCGTCATCCGTAGCTGATCCACGAACTGCAGATAGCGTCGCTTGTCAAAGGAACCTGCGGTCATGAACATGGGGATGGAGTGGATGACCGCAGACAGCTCCGCGTCCGAGACCCGAAGCTTCAGCTTCTTGGCCTCCTGGAGCATCAGCTTCTGGTTGATCAACCCCTCCAGCACATGCCGCTTGAGCTGAAGCTGCTTGATCATCTCAGGGGTCAACGCCCCTCCTATTCGCTGTTTCAGTCCGTCCAACTGCCGCTGATAGGCACGGTCATATTCCTTCTGGGTGATGGGTGTACCGTTGACCTTGGCCACCTGATCCTTCCTGGACTGACGAAAGCTGCCGACGCCCCAGAAAATAAAAACGATGATGATCGCTCCCAAGACGAATTTGATAACCCATGAACCGGCTTTTTTACGCATGAACCCAAGCATAAGATTCCCTCTGCAAAAATCGTATAAAATCCACGGAGCACGAAAGCTTCCCCGGACCGCCCCACAGAACTCCCATCTGCTAATGATCGTGTCATCTGCCGATAAATCCTTCCCTCTGCGACACGGCAGGTTCTTCCCCTCGCCGGAATCTGCCCATTTCACTCGGAAATGGCCCGGAAGTTCAGAAACGCAACAATTTCAGCAACGTCCGGCAGATGATGCTTCCATAGCGGTATTATTTGATATCCGTTCTTTTGTCAATACAGACCCCGTTAAAATAATTCTCTGCCGTTTAGAAAATCGGCGTCCCGCTTAAAAAAGGCTGTTGACACCCCCCGGCCCTTCTGTTACAAGAGGGCTTCTCAACGCTCGGGGCTGTAGCTCAGCTGGGAGAGCGCATGACTGGCAGTCATGAGGCCAGGGGTTCGATCCCCCTCAGCTCCACCAAAATAAAA
>CAYOXD010000029.1:0-4803 GCA_964407825.1 uncultured Desulfobacterales bacterium
ATTCCCGGGTGCTGGGTCGGAAAACTTTAGCCATGTCGCTTGCCCCTTTCTTTATGGATTCGTGTTCCAAGCTGATGGATCTCAGCCTTCCGATAAGTATCGCGGGATGCCCCTTGGACCTCGGGCCTAGTCAAAAACCGCCTTGTTCCCGCCGCCCCCGGCATAATCTTTGTTCGAAAGCCCATATAAGCCATAGAAAGCGTACGTATATCAATCATTGCAACAAACTGTGACATTAATCCGCCGCATGATGAAAAGCAAGCAAAAAATAGCCCCCAAAGAGAAACTTTTCGCCTCTTGTCTCCCCACTGCTGCGGGGAAAGCCGTTTCACCGGTGGACGAGTACATCTCTTCCCTGAGATCATCGTCGGTGTTCGGATCCCAGGTGGTCCATCATCAGGTGCTGCCCGGCGCCGGGGCCCGAATCGTCTCTCCGCCGGCTGTGGCACGACCGGAGATGACAGCCGTCCTGGAGGCCATGGGGCTGGAGAAGCTCTTCAGCCATCAGGCGACAGCCCTCGAACGGATCCGGGCAGGAGCTCACACGGTGCTGGCAACCCCCACGGCCTCAGGCAAGACGCTCGTGTACAATCTCCAGAGCATCCATCAATATCTCCAGGATCCCCGATCCCGGGCCCTTTACCTCTTTCCCCTGAAGGCCCTGGCCCAGGACCAGCGGCGTGTCTTTGAGGGCCTGGCCGCCCTGTGCCCGGAGCCGAGGCCCACGGCGGCCATCTATGATGGAGACACCACCGCCTGGCACCGGAAGAAGATCCGGCAGCGGCCCCCCACGGTGCTCATAACCAATCCGGAAATGCTGCACCTGTCCCTCCTGCCCTATCACGAGAACTGGGAGGAATTCTTCGGTGGACTGAAACTGGTGGTGATCGACGAGGTGCACACCTACCGGGGGGTGATGGGCTCCCATATGTCCCAGGTCTTCAGGCGGCTGAGGCGGATCTGTGCCCATTACGGGTCGAGTCCCACCTTCGTTTTCTGCTCCGCGACCCTGGGAAACCCGGATGCGCTCTGTTCACAGCTCAGCGGTCTTCCCGTGACCGCGATAACCGAAAGCGGCGCTTCCCGGGGAAAGCGGCACCTGGTGCTTATCGATCCGCTCCAGGGGGCTTCCCGGGCAGCCATCGGATTGCTCAAGGCAGCGCTTCACCGGGGGCTTCGCACCATCGTCTATGCGCAATCGCGAAGGATGACCGAGCTGATTGCCCTTTGGGCCGCCAACCGGTCGGGGAAATTTGCGGATCGGATCTCCGCCTACCGGGCCGGGTTTCTGCCCGAGGAGCGCCGGGACATCGAGGCCAGGCTCTCCACCGGATCGCTTCTGGCCGTCATCACCACCAGCGCCCTCGAATTGGGGATCGATGTGGGGGATCTGGATCTGTGCCTGCTGGTGGGGTATCCCGGCACCCTGGTGTCCACCTGGCAGCGGGGGGGACGGGTGGGCCGCGGCGGTCAGGACGCGGCTGTCATCCTGATCGCCGGTGAGGACGCCCTGGACCGCTATTTTCTGCGGCATCCCGCGCAACTTGTCTCCCAGCGGCCCGAATCGGCCGTCATCAATCCGTTCAACCCGGATATCCTGGCCAAACATCTTCCCTGCGCGGCCGCCGAGCTTCCGCTGCAGATGGACGAGCCCCTGATGGGCGAGGCAGCCGTGCAGGCGGTTGTGCGGCAACTGGAGATCGAGGGCCCTCTGCTGCGGGATGCCACGGGTCGAACGGTTTATGCCCGGCAGAAACGGCCCCAGCGCCACGTGGGTCTGCGGGGGACGGGGGGCAGGTTCCGGATCCTGATCCGGGATACGGGCGAGTTGGCCGGGGAGATCGATGACTTCCGGGCCTATCGCGAGACCCATCCCGGCGCCGTCTATCTGCACAGGGGAAAGACTTACAGGGTTACGGACCTGGACACGGATACCCGCACCATTCGAGTGACTCCTCGGGAGGTGGACTTCTATACAAGGGTCATGGGACGAAAGGAAACGCGGATTCTTGAAAAGACGGCGGAGCGCCGGCTTTGGGGGAGCCGGGTGGCGGTGGGGCGGTTGCGGGTGACCGATCAGGTGACGGGCTATGAGACCTGGCGCATCCGGGGAAACACGCTCCTCAACCGTCTGCCTCTGGATCTTCCCCCCCAGGTGTTTGAAACCCAGGGCCTCTGGGTGGCCCTCCCGCCAGCGGTTCAACTGGCCGCGGAGCAGGGGCATACCCATTTCATGGGAGGGATCCACGCCATCGAACATGCGGCCATCGGCATCTTTCCCCTTCTCGTCATGACGGACCGGAACGATCTCGGCGGCATCTCGACCCCCTTTCACGAGCAGGTCGGAGGGCCCGCCGTGTTCATCTATGATGCCGTCCCGGGCGGGGCGGGACTCAGTGCCGCTGCCTTTGAACGGGCCGGGGAGCTGCTGTCCCATACCCTGGCGGCCATTTCCTCGTGTCCCTGCGAAACCGGGTGTCCTGCCTGCGTGCACTCCCCCAAGTGCGGCTCCGGGAATCGTCCCATCGACAAGGCCGCGGCTCTCTTCCTCCTGGAGCGGATGAAGGCGCTTGGGCCCACCGTCGGAACGGCCGCGCAGGCCCCTGAACCAGGTGCGTCCCCCGCACCCGGGGCAGTGGCAAAAGACGCCCCCGGTCCCCACGCCCGTCGACTGACGCCGCGCATCCGCAAACGAAGCCGGCTTCTCATCCGCCGGCCTTCGCTTCACTATTGCGTGTTCGACCTGGAGACCCAGCGTTCAGCCCAGGAGGTGGGTGGGTGGCATCGATGCGACCGGATGGGGGTTTCCTGTGGTGTGGTCTACGATTCGAAGACCGATCAGTACCATGCCTACCTCTCCCACCAGGTGCCGGAGCTCATCGCGCATCTGAAAAAGGCGGATCGGGTGATCGGGTTCAACGTGAAGCGGTTTGACTATGCCGTGTTGTCCGGGTACAGTTCCTATGACTTTGGAGGCCTCGATACCCTGGATCTCCTGGAGTCGGTCCACCGGCAGCTGGGCTTCCGGCTTTCCCTGGATCATCTGGCCGAGGCAACCCTCGACACCCGCAAGTCCGGCGACGGTCTTCAGGCCCTGCGGTGGTGGAAGGAGGGAAGAATCGACGACATCGTGGCCTACTGCAGGAAGGATGTGGAAATAACGAAGGCTTTGTATGGATATGGCAGGAAGAACGGGTTCTTGCTCTTTCACAACCGGGCCGGGCAGACCGTCCGGGTGCCGGTGAAGTGGTGACGGCAGGAGCCTTCTGATGCCGGTGTTTGTTCTGTCGGAGCGGATCCTGTTTCCGCCGGCCCACCTGGCCGATAACAGCGGGCTGCTGGCCGTGGGGGGGGATCTAAGTCGGGAGCGGCTCCTCTGCGCTTACCGAAACGGTATTTTTCCCTGGTATTCCAAGGGAGAGCCCATCCTGTGGTGGTCTCCGAATCCGAGGCTCGTTCTGTACCCTCCGGAGTTGAAGGTCTCACGCCGCCTCCAGAGGATCATAAGGGGCCAGGCCTTCACGGTCACTCTGGATCAGGCCTTTGACGAGGTCATCCGTGCCTGCGCGGCCCCGCGATCGAGCCAGCAGCCAGGTACCTGGCTCGTTCCGGAGATGATTGGGGCCTATGAGGGGCTTCATGCCGCGGGGATCGCCCACTCGGTGGAGGCCTGGCAGGGGGGGCGCCTGGCTGGCGGACTCTACGGGGTCTGCCTGGGCGGCTGCTTTTTCGGGGAGTCCATGTTCACCCGGGTAAGCAACGCCTCCAAGGTGGCCTTTGTCACCCTGGTGCAGCACCTGGCCGCCCGGGGATTCGATATGATCGATTGCCAGGTCACCACCGCGCATCTGCTTCGCTTCGGCGCAAGGCAGGTACCGAGGAAGCGCTTTTTAAAGGAACTCTCGGCCTCCCTGGAAAAGCCGACCCTGCAGGGGCGCTGGAGCTGGTGATCTTTCACGGCCTCGATTATCGTTTTGCTCAGCTGTGCTGTCCGACCGATGATCAAGGCCGCTTTCGCTCCGGAACGCCGCCCGGTTCCTCCGCCACCAATTCGGCCACGAAGCTGCCGATGGCCACCTTGCTCTTGACCCTCACGGGGATGTGCCGCGCGTCCGCAGTCACCCAGACTCTGATGGAGGCGTCCTTGCTCTTCTTGAATACGCCCCCAACCTCCTTGATGCTGGGTTCTATGAGAAGGGTATCGTAGGTTTTGCCTTTGATGTGGAGCCGTTCCCGTTTTTCGACCCTGGCCCGGCCAAGGACGCATTTATGGCCGTCGCTGACCGGCCGTTGGAGGTGGTCGCCCACCTTCAGGGGGCGGGTCCGGGCATAGTAAAAGATGGACAGGGGGTCGAAAGCGCCGGGGAGGATCGATATGGGTGACTTTTTCTTTTTATCCTGGATACGGGTGGCCTTATTTTCGTTCCAGTCGTAGTGGACTTTGATATTTCTCCGGGTGTGGCCCTCCTTTTGGCTTTGCCGGAAGGCCAGGCTGTGGACCATGTGGGCGTCCGTATAGGCGTCGATGCGGTCCCGGACCTTGTAGAAGAGGTCGATGAGGGGGTAGGTTCTGGCGGTCAAGACGAAATGATAGGCGGGGGCGCCGTCGATGGCAGCCATGGGACGAACCTCCAGGACCGCCACCCCGGCGGGGATGATGCCCCATTTGAGCTGGAAGGTCAGCTTCTCCCCGGGGCGGAAGGGCATTGCGCCGCTCTGGGCGAAGCACAGGGCGGGGCACCCCAGGACGAGAAGGATTAGACCCACCTTCAGCCTTTGGCAAGTATTCATCAATGTTCTCTA
>CAYOXD010000029.1:4903-27688 GCA_964407825.1 uncultured Desulfobacterales bacterium
GCTTCCGCGGTGGTATGCGATTGCCCTGGTGACTTGCTGCCCAAAGCTTGCGCTGCGGTCTGGTATAGGCTATAGGCAAAGGGCTGTTGCCTATAGCCCTTAACCCATGACCCTTCGTGACCCTATGCCGACCAAACCCAACAAGATCGTCGTTATCATTCCCTCCCGATTCGGTTCCTCGCGATTTGAGGGCAAACCCCTGGCACTGATCCACGGCCGGCCCATGATCCAGTGGGTGTATGAAAGATCCCAGATGGCGGAAAACATCACGGATGTGGTGGTCGCCACGGACGACCGGCGGATCTTTGATGCGGTCAGGGGGTTCGGCGGCAGGGCCCTGATGACCTCCGAGTCGAACCGGAGCGGCACCGACAGGGTGGGGGAGGCCGCGGGGTTGATGGGGTTGGCGCCGGAGGACCTGGTCATCAACATTCAGGGGGATCAGCCGCTCATCGATCCCAGGTGCCTGGATGGCCTGGTGGCTCCCTTCCTCCTGCCGGAGGGGCAGGCCGTCGACATGGCCACACTGGCCTTCAGGATCGTCGATCCAAGGGAAATCACGGACCCGAAGGATGTCAAGGTCACCTTTTCCAGGGACGGCAATGCCCTGTACTTTTCAAGATCGCCCATTCCCTTTCCAAGGGATCGGGCCACCTCCGTCGACACCTACAAGCATCTGGGGGTCTACGCCTATTCGCGCCGTTTTCTGGAGGTCTTCAGGGGGCTCGCCGAGGGGACGCTGGAACGGGTTGAAAAGCTCGAGCAGCTCCGCGCCCTGGAGCATGGCTACGCCATCCGCGTGGTGGTGACCGCCTACGACTCGCCGGAGGTAGATCTACCGGAGGATATCGGCAGAATAGAGGCCAAGCTGGATCGGCCTTCTTCCCCGGCCTGAAGGCCTACTGGATGTTCTGCTCGGTGATCTGCCCGGCTTTCAGGGTGCCCGGCTGCTTTTGCGCGGTGGAAGCCGGAGAGGCTGGGGCCTTGGGCTCGATCGCCCCCGTTGGCCCTGCGGATCGCTTCGGGGCTTTTCCGGCGATGCCAAGGCGCTTCTTTACGGCCTGCAGCTCGCTGGCCAGCTGATCCACGGATCGGTTCAATGCCTGCCTCTTTGTCTGGTTCGCCTTGAGGGTTTTCTCCAGAAGCGTCAGCTTCTCGGAGAGCGCCGCGTTGGCCTCCTTCAGGGGTAAGATGGTTTTGGACAGCATATCGGTTTTTGCCTTGAGCGCGGCGATTCCCCCGGAGATCTCCTTCTGCTCGGTATCATGGGCAGCCTGGTTTTTCTTCACCGCCTTTTTCAGCGGGTCGACGCTCACTTCCAGCCGGTTTAACGTCCTGGACAGGGAGGCGATTTTGTCCTCCACATGTTTCCGGCGTGCCGCTATTTTCTCCAGGGCGCTGCGGGCCTTCTGGCTGTCGGTTTGCAGGGAGTCCACGGCCTTTTGCAGGTCCGTGGTCCGCCTTTGCATCTCCTTGGCGTTCTTTTCTAAACTCGTATCCAGGCGGTTGAGGTCGTCTTCCAGCTTGGCGGATTTCACGGACAGGGTTGAAAACTTCGATTGAAGATCCAGGGCGATGTGTTCGGTCATCCGGCTGCCGGCATTTTGAATCCCGAGCATCCTGTTCCTGATATCCACATACCCGACGATGCAAAGCCCCAGTGTGATGACCAGAACCACGGGCAGCAGGAATCCGCGCCGGTGGTGGGGGCGGGCTATCCTGCTGCGTCTCTGGGGTTTGACCGGCTTTCTGCCCAGAACGCTCTCGGGCATCTCGTCATCCAGGGAGAATTTGAATTCGTTAGGGTCATGGTCTGTCATGGCGGTTTATTCCCATTCGATGGTGCTGGGGGGTTTGGAGCTGATGTCGTAGACAACGCGATTGACACCGCTTACCTCGTTGATGATTCGGTTCGATATCCTTGCCAGCAGTTCGTGGGGCAATCTGGCCCAGTCGGCCGTCATGGCATCCTTGCTCGTAACCGCGCGGATGGCGATGATATTCTCATAGGTTCTCATGTCTCCCATGACCCCCACGCTCTTGATGGGTAGGAGGACCGCGAAGGACTGCCAGAGTTTTTGATAAAACCCGTTGGCCCTGATCTCCTCCAGAAGGACCGCATCCACCTCCCGGAGCACCTCAAGGCGTTTGCGTGTGATTTCACCGATGACCCGGATACCCAGGCCGGGGCCCGGAAAGGGCTGTCGCCACACCAGCGCATCGGGCAGCCCGAGCGCCTTTCCCAGAACCCGAACTTCGTCCTTGAACAGAAATTTCAGTGGTTCCACCAGCTTCAATTTCATGCGTTTGGGAAGGCCACCCACATTGTGGTGGGATTTGATTACAGAGGTGGGACCGCCGAACGCGGATTGGGACTCGATAATGTCCGGGTAGAGAGTCCCCTGGGCGAGAAAGGCCGCGTTCTTGATCTTGGCCGCTTCGGCTTCGAAGACATCCATGAAAACCTTGCCGATGATTTTTCGTTTTTTTTCCGGGTCCGTCACGCCGGCAAGGGCGGAAAGAAACCGGTTCCTGGCGCCGATGAAGCGGATATTGATGTCAAGATGCTGCTTTAAAACGGTTTTGAGCTTGACGGCCTCGTCTTTCCGCAGAAGGCCGTTGTCCACGAAAATGCAGGTCAGGTGCTTTCCGATCGCCTGGTGCACCAGGACCGCGGTTACCGAGGAGTCCACGCCGCCACTCAGGCCCAGGATAACCTTTTTATTCCCCACCATTTCCTGGATCTCCCGGACGGCGTCCCGGGCAAAGGAGGTCATGGTCCAGAGCCGCTGGCATCGGCAGATATCGAAGAGAAAATTGGAAAGCATCTTTTTCCCCTCGGCCGTATGCTCCACCTCCGGGTGGAATTGGAGACCGTAGAGATTTTTTCCCGGATGGGCGAGCGCGGCCACCGCCGTGTTGTCGGTGGCCGCCAGGAGGTCAAATCCCGGTGGAAGCGTTGCAATGGAATCTCCATGGCTCATCCAGCAGGTGGATGCGGGCGAGATGCCGTCTAAAAGCATCCCCTTCTTTTTCAGCTTCAGCTCCGCAAAGCCGTATTCGCGCTTGCTCGCGCGTTTGACCTCCCCACCGAGGGCATCGATCATGAACTGCATCCCGTAGCAGATGCCCAGGACCGGAATGCCGAGCTCGAAGATGCCCGGGTCGGCCTTGGGGCTGTTTGGCTCGTAGATGCTGGAGGGGCCGCCGGAGAGAATGATGCCCTCCGGGGCCAGCTCCCGGATCTTGTCCAGGGGCAGACCCGGCGGTTCGATTTGGCAGTATACCTCGTGTTCCCGGACCCGCCGGGCAATGAGCTGATTATATTGAGAACCGAAATCAATGATCAATATCATGGACAATCCTTTGGTTTTTTAAGAAAGTTCTATTATCCGAAAGGGAGGTTCATTTCAAGATTTTAATGGGGGGTGGGGACGGCTCATCGGGAATCAACGGACAGAGCGGAAACGGATTGCTTAAACCGTTCGGCTATGCTATTCAAACGCCGAATTTTAAAACCATTGGAAGGGAAGCCCCGAATACGATACCCTGGAACCAGGGGCAAAAGATGGACCGATGGATGGATGCCTGGTACAGATTTATGAGGTGCAGCGGCCCGATGAGGCCGAGGCGCTGGTGGCGGCAGGCGTCGATCACATCGGCACCGTGCTGCTTTCCGAGGCCCAGTGGTGCCAGCCGTCCATAAAGTCTGTAATGGAGGCTGTCAGGCAAAGTCCGGCCAAAACCAGCTTGATCCCCCTGTTCCAGTGCGCCGAGGACATATCCAGGGCACTCGATTATTATCGGCCCGACATCGTTCATTTTTGTGAGTCGCTGGTGAGCACGGACAGCGGATCCGGCGGGTGGGGCCAAGCCTTCGAGCTTCAGCGGATCGTCAGGGATCGCTTCCCGGAGATGATGTTCATGCGCTCCATTCCCATCGCGCCCGCTGGTGCGGCGGATGCGGTTCCGAGCCTCTCCCTGGCCGCCCGGTTCGAGGAGATCAGTGATTTTTTCCTGACCGATACCCTGCTGGTGGGGGGCGTCGGAAGCAGCGGCGCCGAACAGCCCGTTTCCGGATTCGTGGGCATCACCGGCCGACCCTGCGACTGGCAGATGGCGGCGCAGCTTGTGGCCCAGAGTCGGATCCCCGTTATCCTGGCCGGCGGTATCTGCCCTGAAAACGTCATCGAAGGGATCCGACGGGTTCGGCCTGCGGGGGTCGACAGTTGCACCGGCACCAATGCCGTGGACCCGGCTGGACGGCCCATCCGGTTCCAAAAGGACATGCGCCGGGTCCGGGACATGGTCCGTAAGGTCCGTCAGATTCAATAATTTAATTAACTCTATAACAGGATCAATCATTATGTACGAAAGCGGTGACTTAAAAAAAGGCCTGAAGATAGAAATCGACGGCCAGCCCCACGTGATCGTTCACTTCGAATTCACCAAACCCGGCAAGGGGCAGGCCCTGTACAAGTGCAAGCTGAAAAACATGATCACGGGCGCCCAGTTCGATCGAACTTACCGGTCCGACGAGAAATTCAAGGAGGCCAACCTCGAGGAGAGCGAGGTGGAATACCTGTATTTCGATGGCGAGAGCTACTGTTTCATGAATACGAGCACCTACGATCAGGAATTCATGACAGCGGATCAGGTGGGCGACGCCCGGAGTTTCCTCAAGGAGAATACTGTCTGCAAGGCGCTGTTTTTCGACCGGCGTCCCATCAGCCTCACCCTCCCGAACTTCGTGGAACTGAAGATCGAAAAGGCCGACCCCTGGGCCAAGGGGGATACGGCCTCGGGCAGTACCAAGCCGGCGACCCTGGAGACCGGCTATGTGATTCAGGTGCCCCCCTTTGTGGAGGAGGGGGAAATGGTCCGCATCGATACCCGCACGGGTCAGTACGTGGAACGGGTGAAGAGCTGAATCCCCCTTCGCCACCCCCCTCATTTTCTTTCGTGGATGGCCGAAAGCATCTCCAGGCTCAGGGTGTCCAGGGCCTTGCCCATGGCAGCGGCCAGGGCATCGTAACCCGTTCCTGCCACCTGTTGATCAATACGGGAGATTCGCTGGATGTCCAGATGCCGGTTTGAAGTCTTCGACGTCAGGCGCCATACGGCATCGAGGTGAACCCTGTCACCGGGAACGCCTTCGAAGGCCCGCACCAGTACCTGAATTCTGAAATCCGGTGTTACCTCGCTTGTCCAGGGAAAGACGATCACCTCCCGGACGCCGGGGCCATCGGCCAGATCGGAGGCCAGCACCCGCAGAATCTCGTCCTGCAGCGGGGCGGCCCACCGGTGATCGTCGTTGATCCGGACCCGGTTGGGAGCGGTCCGGGTGACGATGGCGGAGCGGTCCAGGTAGGCCGGCACGGACACGGGACCGATGCCGATGGTTATCGGGGCAAGTGTCCTTGCGGTGCTCCGGACGTCCGGTGCGGGATGGCCCGGCTCAAGGATGTAATAGGCGGCCGGGGTGGAGCCTATCATACAGCCCGCAAGAACGACTGCCGCCAGCAGGGCGGGTATCCATCGGAAGAAGCGGCTCATGGGGATTTTGCCTTTCCATAGATCAGGGCCTGGGGGTTTTGCTCCAGGAGCTGGGCCAGGGCGTTGACGCTGCGAGCGGCCTTTGCCACTTCCTGCAGGGCCTGGCGGCATTCATAGCTCAGCGGGGATTCGGAGTTCATCATCTTATCAGCGGCGGTGAGGGCGCGCTGACCGGCGGTCATGGTCTTTCGGGTCTGATCCAGGAGGGTTTGCATCCGGGGCGCCAGGTCCGTATTCATTTTCAGGCTGAAGCGGTGCAGCTGGGCCAGGCTCTGGTTCAGCGCCTTCACCGCGGCCGTCAGTTCGGCCGAGCCGGACAGGTTCTTTACATTGGCCACCGCCTCTTGCAGATCCCTCCCGATCTGTTCGATGGGTACCTTTTGCAGCCGGCTCAGAATCTGGGTCACACTGGTGGTGATCTCCTGGACCGGCTCCGGAACCGTGGGAAGGACCGGGTACCCGGCGGAGACGTGCAGTTGTGCCGGCTTTGCCTTCGGGTGGAGGTCCAGGGAGATATAGAGCTGACCGGTCAGCAGCACGCCGGTGCGAAGCTGCGCCCGCAGCCCCTTTTTTACCAGCTTGGCCCAGATGTCCCGGCTGCTTGCCTCCCCACGGCCTGCCATGACGATTCTTCCGGGCTCGATGTAGCTCAGGACCGGAATGCGAAAGGAGGCCTGCTCCGGGTTGAACTCCAACCTGATGTCGGCCACCTCGCCGATTTTGATGCCGCGGAACTCCACGGGCGCCCCCACGGCCAGACCGCGAACGGTCTCGTCGAAATAGGAGATGAAATACACCTTTTTGGCGTAGGCCGGCTCGTTGATCTGTTCATGGCTGGGATAGAGGGTGAACACGTGCCGTTTCGCATCCACCGGTCCGCCCGGAACCAGGTTGGCCGGTGTTTCAAAGGCAATGCCCCCTTCGAGCAGGGTGGCCAGCGACTCGGTGTTGATGCGGACCCCGCTGGCGCTGACGTTCACGTTCACGCCGCTGGCGTTCCAGAAGCGGGTGTTGCGATTGACCCGCTGATCGTTCGGGGCTTCGATGAAGATCTGTACCTCCACCGCCGAGCCATCCGGCATCATGCCGTATTTGACCACCTGGCCGACCTTGATCTGGCGGTAGTAGACCGGTGACCCCACATCCAGGGAGCCGAGCTTGACCGCGCGCAGGTTGAAATAGTGACCCGGCATGTCGAGGGTCACCACCGGCGGCGAGGAAAGCCCCTTGAACTGCCGCTTCTCGGGTCCCTGACGGCCCGGCTCCATGGCGATGTAGGCGCCTGAAAAGAGGGTGCCGAGGCCCGAAATCTCCCCTGCCGCCACTCGGGCTCGCACCACCCAGAACCGGGTCGTTTGGGTCAGGTAGGGGGCCACCTCCGGCACCATCCGGGCCCTGACCCGTACGTGGGTCAGGCCTTTTTCCAGCTGGATGGTACTTACCTTGCCCACATCCACGTCCTTGTACTTGATTCGGGTCTTTCCTGCCTCCAGGCCCTCCGCGGAGGCGAATTCGATGGTAATGGCCGGTCCGGTTTCGAGGATGGCCTTCACGGCCAGCCCCAGGCCGATTACCGAAGCAACGATGGGAACGATCCAGATAGCGCTGAATCGCCAGGCCGGGCGCACCCTGGGGGTCGGCAGGTCCTCAATGGGGTCGACAGTAGGATCATCATCGGTCGTCATGGCGGCTCTCCTGGACGGCGTCCCAGATCAGACGCGGATCGAAGCAGTGGGCGGCCAGCATGGTAATCACCACCACGGCCGCGAAAAAGGGCATGCCCGGGCCGGCCGCGATGCTGGCCAGGGCTTGCATCTTCACCAATGACACCAAAACCGTCAGGACGAATACATCCAGCATGGACCAGCGCCCCACGGCCTCGGTCAGCCGATACAATCGTGTCTTTTCAACGGCGTTTCCAACTGCACGGAAATGGATGGACACCAGCAGATAGATCAGGACGAGCAGCTTCAGAAGCGGCACCACGATACTGGCGATGAAGATGATCAGCGCAATGGGCCAGTCGCCGGCGACCACGAAGTACCGCACACCGCTTAAGATGGTATCCCCGTGGGTGCGGCCCAGGGAGGTGGTGAAGGTCACCGGCAGGAGGTTGGCGGGAATATATAGAATGAAGGCGGCGATCACCAATGCCCAGGTGCGGGAAAGGCTGCGCGGTTTGCGACGATGCAGGGAGGCGCCGCAGCGGGGGCACACCAGGTGCCCATCCGGGAACGATGAACCGCGGCGGGGATTCCCCCTCTGTCCCTCCCGGGACACCGGCGGGGGGCGGCACACCAGCCGGCAGCTGTGACAGCTGATCAGACCGGCCCCGGTGGCCGTGATATAGGTTTTGGCGTCACGATTCGATCCCATATATCCTCCGGGTCGGTGCCGGCAGCCGTGGCCGGCAGAATGAACATGACCCCCAGGAAGGCATAAAACGCCAAGCCCGGCTTCACGAAGGCCATGCCGGTGAGTTTCACCATCGCCACCAGGATCCCCAGCAGAAAGATTTCCACCATGGCCCAGGGCTCCAGAACATGCACCCGCCGGTACATCCACGCCAGTGCCGGCGCTCGCCGTCCGAGTTTCAGGGAAAGAAGGACGGCCACCATGCCCCCCAGATAGAAACCGGGGCAGATCAGGCCGGTCAAGAGCACCAGAATGGCCAGCATCGGGAATCCCTGGTGAAACAGGGTGAGCATCCCGGACACCAGGACCGTTTCCTGCACCCGGCCCTCCATATCGAGGATCAGAAAGGAGTGAAGGTTGGCCAGCAAGAGGAGGATGAGCCCGCTTATGGCAAGTGCCAGGGGCCGGTCCAGGGAGAGGGCCGAACTGCGGTATAGAAGCGTGGCGCAGCGAACGCACCGGGCCACTCCCGGGGCCTTGCCCACCTCCCGACGATGGAGCAAATCACACGACGGGCAGGCCACCAGCGATCGATCTTTATCCGTCATCATCCTTCAACGCCCATTTTCCATCACACATCTTCCTCCGGAACGTTGCAGAGCAGCTCCGAGAGCCAGACCGTGGCCTCCGAATCGCTAGGTGCCCGCCAGTCGCCGCGGGGCGAGAGGGATCCGCCGGAGCCGACCTTGGGGGAGTTTGGAACAGCGGAGCGTTTGAACTGGCTGATTTTAAAGAACCGGTAGAGAAACACCTCCAGCCACTTTCGGATAGCGGCCAGATCATAGGCGTTTTTCTTTCGGTCCGGAAACCCCTCGGGCCAGACGCCCAGGTCCCTGTTTCCCCAGGCATGGTGGGCCAGGTAGGCCACCTTGCTGGGCCTGAAACCGAAGCGGGAAATATAATAGAGGTTGAAGTCCTGGAGCTCGTAGGGACCGATCCTGGCTTCGGTGCTCTGGGCCGGTCGATCCGTGCCCCCCTCCGGGGTAGGCACGAGTTCCGGGGATATTTCCGTGTCCAGGATCGATTGCAGCACCGCCCCGGTGGTCTCGTCGAACTGCCGGGTCTGGATGACCCAGCGGATGAGGTACTGGATCATGGTCTTGGGAACGGAGGCGTTGACGTTGTAGTGGGACATGTGGTCCCCCACACCGTAGGTGGTCCAGCCCAGGGCCAACTCGCTCAGGTCTCCGGTGCCCACCACGATGGCGTTATGGAAGTTGGCCAGCCGGAAGAGGTGGGAGGTGCGATCTCCTGCCTGCACGTTTTCGAAGGTTACATCGTACACCGCCTCGCCCCTGCCGAAGGGATGGCCGATATCCACGAGCATCTGTTTCGAGGAGGCCCGGATATCCAGCTCATGGGCCTCCACATCCAGTGCCGCCATGAGCCGCAGGGCGTTTTCGTGGGTCCGGTCGCTGGTGGCGAATCCCGGCATGGTGTAGGCCAGAATGTTCTGTCGCGGCAGTCCCAGTCGGTCCATGGTGCGGGCGCAGACGATCAGCGTCTGGGTGGAGTCCAGCCCGCCGGAGATGCCCACCACGAGTTTCCGGGTGCCGGCGGCGGTCATCCGCTTCATGAGGCTGTGGACCTGGATGTTGTAGACCTCGTAGCAGCGCTCGTCCCGATCCATGAGCATGGCCGGAACATAGGGGAAGCGCTCCACGGTCCGGTTGAGGGGGATTTCGCCTTCGGGGATATCGAAATGAAAGGGGATTCGCCGGATGGCCCCGACGCGCTCGCGGCATTCGCGCAGGGCGTCGCTGAAGCTGTTCATGCGCATGCGGTCCTGGGCCAGGCGTTCCAGGTCCACATCTGTCACCAGGAGCTGCTCCTGGCTGGAAAACCGTGCGGATTCCGCCAGCAGATCGCTGTTCTCATAGATGAGGGCGTGGCCGTCCCAGGCCATGTCCGTGGTGGATTCCCCGGGGCCCGCGGCCGAGTATAGGTAGGCGCCGATGGTCTTGGCGGACTGGGCGGCGCACAGGAGTTTTCGATACTCGGATTTTCCAACGGTGATGTTGCTGGCCGACAGGTTGGCCAGCACGGTGGCGCCGGCCAGGGCGGCATAGGTGCTGGGGGGGATGGGCGACCAGATATCTTCGCACAGCTCCACGTGCAGGGTGAAGCCCTCCATATTGGTGGCTTCGAAGACGATATCGTTTCCAAAGGCGACGCTGTCTCCCAGGAAGGGCACCTCCCCGCAGACGGCGTCCATTGCCGTCGTGAATTGGCGTTTTTCGTAAAATTCCCTATAGTTAGGTAGATATGTCTTGGGGGCCAGGCCAAGCAGGCGGCCCCGGTGGATGACAACGCCGCAGTTGAAGAGCCTGCCGTGAAACCGCAGGGGGGCTCCCAGGATCATCACCGGTGAGAGGGTGCGGCTCTCCTCCACCAGCAGGCCGATGGATTCTTTCACGGCGTCCAGAAGGGCGTCCTGGTGAAATAGATCCTCATTGGAGTATGCGGAAATTCCCAGTTCGGGAAACAGCAGCACAGCGGCTTTCATCTCCGAGGCCCGACGGGCCAGCCCGAGGGACTGCTGTGTGTTGTAGACCGGGTCCGCCACGCGCAGGGCGGGAATGGCCACCGCAACCCGCACGAAGCCATGGGCGTAAATGGAATTGAAGGGTAGATTCATAGCCGAAAGATCGTATTTTGACGTCTAGGGTTGTCACCATGGGTGCAAAAGGCATTTCAATTGTCAGCTTTTCATTCTTCGCAAGGTATAGTATGTTTTTGCCGGATTGAAAAGCCCCGCGAGGCGCGTGGCGGTCACCATGCCAACCCTCGAGGGGAGAAAGACGATACGGAGAGGTGGGGAAAGTGGTAACGAAAAGACAGGTGCCGGGGGACCGGGATCGAATCATTCCAAGGGCCCGGACAGGGGGCGGCCGGCGGCGGTGGCTGGCGGTGATCTGCGCGGCGGCGCTCCTGTTCCTTCTGCCGCCGGTGGCACGCGCGCATACGGCTGTGCAGGTGATTGAAAAATTGCAGAATTCGCTTCTTCAGGTGATGAAAAATGCCGGGACGCTCGGCTACACGGGCCGCTACGAAAAGCTTGCCCCCGTTCTTCCGAAGCTCTATGATTTTCCTTTTATTTCCAGGATCGTTCTGGGCAGATACTGGCACACTTTCAGCGATGGGGAGAAAAAGGAGTTTTTGACCCTTTTTGCCAGGTTCAGCATCGCTACCTATGCCTATCGCTTCGATGGATATTCAGGGGAACGCTTCAGCGTCGTTTCCGCAAAGACGTCCCAGGAGGGACGGATGGTCGTGCGGACCGTTCTTATTCAACCGTCCGGTGAAAGGACCCATTTGGACTATATCCTGCACCGGCGGGACGGCGCGTGGCGCATCATTAACGTGATCGCGGACGGGGTCAGCGATCTTGCCTTGAAGCACGCGGATTTCGGCGCTTTTTTAAGAAAAAACAGTCCGAAGGCCTTGCTGGATAAGTTGAAATCCAAGATTGCTTATTATTCCGATCATAGGCCCAATGGAAATTAGCTTCACCGCGCGGGTGGGGGTTGACGACGTGTAACAGGGGACTTGTGTTGAACGGTGATTAAAAAGGGATCGGAGAAATTAAACGCGTTTTTGGCGGGGCTTGTCGGAACGGTTGAACGATTCGCGCTGTGGGTGGTCATCCTTTCCACCGTCCTGACGATCGTTATCTTGGGCTATACCGTCAAGCATCTGGGCATCAACAGCAGCACCGAGGACATGCTCTCGAAAAAGTTGCATTTCCGCCGGTTGTCGATAGCTTATGACAAGGCCTTTCCGCAATACAACAATACCATCCTGATCGTCATCGACGGCGATACCATCGATCGGGCCCGGTCTGCCGCGGTGGCCCTGGCGGATCGTCTGAAAAAGGAGTCGGGCCTCTTCGAGACGGTCTACGCCCCGGGCATCGACCCGTTTTTCGAAAAACACGCACTGCTCTACCTGGATACGGACGAACTCAACCAGCTTTCCGATAACCTGTCAACATTCCAGCCCTTTCTTTCGACCATCCGCCATGATCCCACCCTTCGCGGATTGTTTTCCATTTTGAGACGGGCCGTTGATGCGGACATGAGCGGACAGGACATGGATCTGTCCCCCCTGTTCTCGGGGGTGGGAAGGGTGCTGGAGGGGAGCCTCGACCACCGTTTCAGCGAGCTTTCATGGCTGGACCTGATGCGCGGAAAATCCTCCAGCGCTGATGACCGGCGACAGATCATCGTGGTGCAGCCGAAGCTCGATTACGACAGCCTCCTTCCCGGGGGAAAAGCCCTGAAGGAGATCCGGCGCCTTGCAAAGGACCTTCACCTCGATGGGCAGCACGGGGTGCGGATGAGCCTCACCGGCGACATCGCCATGGCATATCAGGAGCTCCAGAGCGTTACCCGGGGGGCCGGCATCGCCGGCGTGCTGGCCCTCATCTTTGTGAGCATTCTCTTATTTGCAGGACTTGGCTCCCCCAGACTGGTGGCCGCTACCCTGGTGACCATGACGATGGGGCTTATCTGGACCGGCGGGTTTGCCGCCGTGGCAATCGGGCATTTGAATCTTATTTCCGTCGCCTTCGCCGCCCTTTACATCGGCCTGAGCGTCGATTACGCCATTCATTTCTGCCTGCGCTACCGGGAACTGGTGGCGCAGGGTGAGGGGCATTCGGCGGCCCTGCGCCAGACCACCCGGGATATCGGCAGCTCCCTCGTTTTATGCTGCATCACCACTGCCGTGGGGTTCTATGCCTTCATTCCCACTTCCTTTGTCGGGGTTGCCGAACTGGGCATCATCTCCGGAACCAGCATGATCATTGCCCTGATCGCCAATCTGACGCTCCTGCCGGCCCTTCTGAGCCTGATGCCCCTGAGCGGCGTCGTTCGCCGTCCGGAGAGGGTGTCCCTTGCCCGGGTCTGGAGCGCTCTTGCGGATCTGCCCGCCCGGCATGTGTGGGCCGTCCGGCTGACAGCGGTGGCGGCCGCCGTCGCGGCGTTTGTGCTCCTGCCCAAGATCGTCTTCGATCCCAATCCGCTGGATCTTCGAAATCAGTCCAGTGAATCCGTCGTGGCGTTCAGGGAACTGCTTTCGTCAAAAAACGCCTCCCCCTGGTTTCTTACGGCACTGGCACCGAATGAGGCCAAGGCCCGGGATATGGAGCGGCGGCTCGAGAAACTAAAATCGGTGAAGAGCTGCATCACCCTCAAGGATTTCGTTCCGGCCCATCAGGATCAAAAGCTTGCCATCCTTGACGAGATGGGGCTGCTTCTAGGGCCCGATTTGATGGATGCCGCCCCCGACGCGCCCCCATCGGTTTCGGATCAGCTCACGGCAATGCATCGGTTCGGCGCTTCCCTGACGCGCTATATCCAAAAGAAGCCGGATTCCCCCCTGGCCCCTTCGGCCCGGCGCCTGCGCCATCTGCTCGCCCGGTACGAAGCCGCGCTCGAAAAACAGAATGCGGCCTCCCGTGGGCAGATGCTCCAGTCCCTCCAGCACCGTCTCCTGGCCTCGCTGCCCGACCGGATAAAGAGTCTGCGGGCCTCGCTTTCGGCCACCCGGATTACGGAAAAAAGTCTGCCCCACAGCCTGGTGGAGCGCTGGGTGGCGCCGGATGGGCGCCTCCGCGTTCAGATCATGCCGCGGGAGGATCTGAACAAGAACGCGGCCCTGCGCCGATTCGTCACCGCCGTTCAGACGGTGGCACCGGACGCCGTGGGCTTCCCGGTGATCCTCCTGGAAGCGGGTAATGCCGTGGTGAAGGCCTTCCAGGAGGCACTGCTGCTGGCCCTGGTTGTCATTACCCTCCTTCTGTTCATATTGACGCGGGGCCTGTGGGATCCGTTGATGATTCTGGCGTCCCTCCTGCTGGCGGCCGCCATGACGGGCGCCGCCATGGTGCTGCTGCATATTCCCTTCAACTTCGCCAACGTGATCGCGCTGCCGCTGATCATGGGCATCGGGGTGGACAGCGGCATCCATATCGTTCATCGCATCCGCACGACATCTTCGCAGGATGGCCGTCTGTCGGAAAGCAGCACCGTGAAAGCCATTGTGTTAAGCACGTTGACCACCCTGGGCGGCTTCGGCAACCTGGCCTTTTCCCCCCATCCGGGAATGGCCAGCATGGGAAAGCTCCTGTCCATCGGTATCATTTTTACCCTGGTCTGCGCGGTGGGGGTACTTCCCGCGCTTATCCCCGCTGCCTCTCCCGGCAAGGGCCGATCCGTCCCATGACGATGCCGCAGCCCGCCCCCGCCTCAAGGCAGTGGCGGAGTCTCACCCCCCTGCGGCCCGAGCACCTCGTCGATCTGCTTCACCTTGCCGAGCGAGCGCTTGAGGATGGTTCGGTATTCCTTCATGTCCGTTGCGGCATATCCGGCCCTGCAGTTGGCCAGGGCCGCCATATCCATGATCTCGTTGTACAGGTAGGGCAGATAGAGGGGGTCCTGTTTAAGGAAGAGCAGCACCTGGTTCAATAGTCCCTTGATTTCGTTCTGGTGCTTGCCGGTATTTTTCATGAGCTTTTCCAGCCTGCCGGTGGCGTTGCGCAGCGAGACCTTCCAGCTGCCGTGCCGGGGCTGGTACACGGGACGATGACGGGGCCGGTCGACCCGGCGGATGGCCTTCAGGAATCGCTCCATGGCTCCCGGCTGCGAGGTTAGAAGTCCCTGCTGGTGGCACTGTTCCACGTCCACCGCCCGGCTGCCCTCGATTTCCACGCCGCCGCCGTATATGTTGAATACCGGGACCTCGGCCGTTCGCAGGTCCTTTTCCAGATCGCGCTTTGCCGAAAGATAGCCCCTATTGGAGTGGATCGTTTTGCCCCACAGGTTTTTCAGCGCCACATCCCCGGCGGGATTGAATTCGTGCTCGTTTCGGTGGGCGTGGTGGCCGGAGGCATGGGTGCGCTCGGAGGGCGGCCAGGAGAAGTCCTGGCCGGCCAGCAGGATGCGGCTGACGCCGCACCAGGACAGGAAACGCGCCAGGGCGATGCCCACGTTGCCGCCCGCATCCAGCACCAGCTCGTTCGCCTGGAAGGCGTAGGTGCCGATGCCGCCATGGGTCCACAGGGGGATCTTCGGGCCGGGATAGCGCTTGAGTACCTGGGGATCGAGCTTGGTGGAATAGATCAGGGGCAGATCCTCAAGCCAGGACATATCCCGGAAGCCGTCGTAGAGGCCCATCATCTCGGGCCGGAAATCGATGGCCATACAGAGGTGGGGCTTGAGCCCCACGCGCTCCAGGGCGGGCAGCGTCTGCAGCGCCGCCGTGTACAGGGTTTGGCCCGGGCGCTCGGCCAGGGACGGTCCGGTCCGGGCAAGCGACGGACCCGCGCCAAGGATCACCGCGGTCACCCCCTCGGCCATGCCCCGAAGCGACAAGAGATTGCCGTGTTTCATGGCTGAGGCGTAGTTTTTCAGCTCGTTTCCCACCATAACCTCCTGGTTGTGGCGCAGGGTGGTCAGCTGCAGGGTAAAGTCCTCCAACTTGCCCTTAACGAGCTGGCCCATGCGGGCGTACTCGGGGCCGATCTGTTGGGAGGGAACATCGATTCTCAGATGGACCCTCCCATAGACCAGGTTGAGGTCCAGGTTCTGGATGGCCTCTTCCACCTGGTCGTGGTCTGGAACGATAAACCGGAGCTTGCCTATTTCCATGAAGGGACGAAAGTCGGTCTGTCCCAGGCAGGCCAGGAGCATGTCGGCGCGGGGCTCGATGACCAGCACCTTGTGGATGTTGGGCGTGCCGGTGAGCACATGGTTGAGTCCGTATCCCAGGTTGGTCCCCACGATCACCGTGGCGTCGCGCGCCGGCTCCCCGACCCTGCGCCACGGGTCGTAGAGAAGGTGCGGGGCGGGGCATCCGGCCATTACCCCCGACCCGTCGTCCAAGCGCCAGTCCGTCAGACCCATGGGGTTTACGAAGACCCGCGACAGAGCGCCTTCCATGTCCGTGACCCCTTGGGTCAGCCAGTGGGCCACCGGCTCGTTTCGGGCGGAAAGCGCCTTCATATTGGCGGTGAGATAGGAGGGCGGGTTCATCATGCCGTACGTATTCTCCCTGGTGGGGCGAGGTTCCTAATAAGTTGATAATAACCTGTTATTTTATACAGGAACGTATTCATAATCACAAGGACACCGCCACGGCGCAGCTCACCGGATTTTTCACCGAGAATTGCTGGTTCTCTATGGATGTGGTTGACTAAATGCCTTGCTTTGATTAGGTTGGACGCGCCGATTCAATGGGCGGGTGTGTGGGCCCATTTGAGTGGGGCTGAAATTTTCAAGGACACTGGACCGGAAGTATCGGAAAGGAAGAGGTGACATAATCAGCAAGCGCGTTTTTTTCCTCAATCCTCCCTCCTATGAGGGGTTTGACGGCGGGGCTGGAAGCCGCTACCAGGCCAGACGGGAGATCCGTTCCTTCTGGTACCCTACGTGGCTGGCCCAGGCCGCGGCATTGTGCCCGGATAGCAAGGTCCTGGATGCGCCGGCCGATGGTGTCGATTTCGAGCGGACCGTCTCCATGGGGCGGAATTTCGACGTGCTCGTCATCTATACCAGCACCCCCGGTTTCGCCAATGATGCGAGGCTGGCCCACCGCTTCAAGCAGGAGCGGCCCGATATGCTGGTGGGCATGGTGGGACCCCATGTAACCGTTCTGCCGGAGGAATCGCTGCGCGCCGGAAAGGGCGTCGATTTTGTCGCGAGGGGCGAATTCGACTACACCATTTCCGATATCGCCGGCGGCAAGCCCCTGGCCCAGGTGGACGGGATCTCCTATGTGAGGGAGGGGAACATCGTACACAATCGGGATCGCGAGCCCATCGAGGACATGGATGCCCTGCCGTCGGTTTTGGACGTCTACCGCCGGGACCTGAACATCGAAAATTATTTTATCGGGTATCTGTTGCACCCGTATCTGTCCGTCTATACGGGACGCGGGTGTGACGCCAGGTGCACCTTTTGCCTGTGGCCCCAGACCATTGCCGGGCGCAGGTACAGGACCCGGTCGGTGCAGAGTGTCATCTCGGAAATCGCCCGCGCCAAGGAGATGTTCCCGGACGTCAGGGAGTTCTTCTTCGATGACGACACCTTTACCGCCAGGTTCCGGCGCGCGGAGGAGATTGCCCGCGGTCTGGGCCGGCTGAACGTCACCTGGTCCTGCAGCACCCGGGTGACCGTGCCTGAAAAGACCCTGGCCATCATGAAGGAAGGCGGATTGCGCCTGCTGATGGTGGGGATCGAATCGGGCAACGACGAGATCCTAAGGAACATCAAAAAGGGCATTACGACGGACCAGTGCCGGAAGTTCATGAAGCGGTGCAAGCGGCTCGGCATCAGCACCCATGCCACATTTGCCCTGGGGCTTCCGGGTGAAACCAGGGAGACGATCCGCCGGACCATCGCCTTTGCCAAGGAGCTCGATCCGGACACGCTTCAGGTTTCCATCGCCACCCCCTATCCGGGGACTGAATTTTACGAGCAGGCGGTGGCGAACAACTGGCTCGTCGGCAGCGATGTGGTATCCGGTTCGGGCCTTCAGCATGCATCCCACGAGTTCGAAGACCTGAGCAGGGAAGAGATCTTCGATGCGGTGGAGACCTTCTACAATCAATTCTATTTCCGGCCCAAGCCGATCCTGCGGATTTTGCGCACCATGATTCGCGACAAGGAGGTCATGAAGTGCAGGCTCCGGGAGGGCTGGGAATTTTTTAACTTTATGCGTACCCGGGGAAGGGAGACATGATGCCGCCGCTGCCGGGGGGGGCGGCGTTATCGGAATCCCGATGGCCAAGGGGGGATTGGCCGAGGAAAGAGACATGTGGAAAGCCATAATTGTGATATTCATCGGGACGCTCCTTGGCTCCATCGGCGATGGGCTGCTGAGCAAGGGGCTTCGGGATTTGCAGCACCTGCAGTGGTCCGGCGGGTTCTGGTCCGTGGCGTTTCAATACGTCCGGGCCGCTGTCCACAAACCCACCATCGTTTTGGGGGTGATGTGCCATGCCTCCTTCTTCGCGTCGATCCTGTTTGCCTTCTCCTTTGCGGATTTGAGCCTGGTGCTGCCGATTTCGGCGATGACGTATGTCTTTGCGCCCTTCATCGCCACGTATTTCCTGAAGGAAGATGTCAACCTCATGCGCTGGCTTGGGGCCGGTATCATCGTGGTGGGCGTTGTGACCGTGCTGCTGGGGCAAGCGGGCGTCTCCACTCTGAAGGCAAAAAAAGTCCCGGCCGCAACCCCGACCGCTCAGGTGGGCAGCGGGGGGGCTGACCTGGCGTCCGTTTCCCAGGGACAGAGGTGAGCCCCGCCGGTCTTGGTGAAACGATGGATGTGCTTCGTGCCGTCTTTCTGATCCCGGTCCTGATGGCGATTTTCTTCTGGCTGGCGACAGCCGTCTGCATGGCGGTGTTTCTGCGAAGAAGGCGGCTCACTCCGGAAGGGCGGGGGGACAGTGTTTATTCTCCTTCGGTCTCCCTGATCAAACCGGTATGCGGGCTGGAGAAGGATCTTTTTACCAACCTCGCCACCGCCTGCCGGCAGAACTACCGGGACTACGAGATCCTGTTCGGTCTCCAGGAAAGAGATGATCCCGCCCTGGCGGTGCTGGAGAAGATCCGCGCCGCCCATCCCCAACGCAAGATCCGGATCGTTGTCGATGATACCGCGGTGGGCCCGAACGGGAAGGTGAACAATCTTTACAATATCTGTTCGAGGGCCTGCGGGCGGATACTTGTCATCTCGGACAGCGACATGGTTCTGGCCCCGGATTACCTCGAACATATCGTGGCCCCCCTGGCGGATCCACGGGTGGGAGTCTCATGCACCCTCTATCGGGCAGAGCGGCCCGGCAATCTGTGGGAAGCCCTGGCGCTGCTTTCCTATAACCTCGACTTTGTCCCCGCCATCGTCTATGCCGTGGTGACAAACTCATCCCTGGCCTGCCCCGGCGCGACCCTGGCGGTGCGCCGCGAGGTCCTGGATGAGATCGGGGGCCTGGCCGGCCTCGGCGATTATCTGGTGGAAGACTATGAATTGGGGCGGCGGGTGGCGCAAAAGGGCTATCGCATCCATTTTGTTCCCCATGTGGCCGGGATGGGGGTCGGGCTGGCAACCTGCCGGGCCTGGTGGTCTCAGCAGGTCGTCTGGGACCAGAAGACGAAATCGGCCAACCCGGCCGGGTTCTTCTTGACCCTGCTGATCCGGGGAATTCCATTCGCCCTTATCTACGCGCTGGCCGGGGGGACCTATGGCGGGACCGTTTTGGGGGCGACCATCGGCATTCGTCTGGTGACGGCCGCTTCAAACGGCCTGCTGTTGAAAGACGCCGATGGCCTACGGCATCTCTGGCTGCTGCCCCTGAGGGATCTTGTGGCCCTTCTGGTCTGGTCGGCGGCGCTTTTCAGGAGAAGGACCTGCTGGAAGGGGAAATCCTTCCTGCTCAAGAGGGGCCGGATGAAGGCGGTCACATCGGGGGCCTCCCGGACCGGGAAGGGACATCCATGAAGCGGGTGATTGTGACAGCGGACGATTTCGGGGTGTGCCCGGAGGTGAACCGGGCCGTCATCCAGGCCCACCGTGAGGGGATCCTGACCTGCGCCAGCCTGATGGTCGGCGCAGATGCGGCGGACGAGGCCGTCCGGCTCGCCAGGGAAAATCCCACCCTGAAGGTCGGGCTTCACCTCGTGCTGGTGGATGGGTATTCCCTTCTGCCGAAAGAAGAGATTCCCGACCTGGTGGATGATGCCGGCCGGTTTGCCGGGGAAGCCGTTGTCAGCGGGATGCGCTATTTTTTTTCAAGACGGGTGCGGCGCCAGATCCAAAGGGAATGTGAGGCCCAGATCCAGGGGTTTCTTGCCACGGGGCTGGCCATGGACCATCTCAACAGCCACTGGCACCTCCATATCCATCCGGCCATCTGCGATATCCTGCTGCCCCTTGTCAAAGCGTATCGCATCCCGGCGGTGAGGCTGCCCTGGCAGGGCCTTCGGACCCTGACGCGTCGGCAATGCGTGACGGCCGCCGTCATGTTCCCGTGGGTGATCCGGCTGCGGCGCAAGCTTGAGAAAAACGCCGTTGCGTACAATCGGGAGCTTTTCGGGCTCTATGAGACCGGTGCCATGAATCGGCAGAGCTGGCTTCGATCGATACCGAAGCTGCGCTCCGGCGTAACGGAGTTTTATTGCCATCCGGCGGTGCGGGAGACCTCCTTTCTGCGGCAGGCGGCGCCTTCCTATGATCACGCGGGGGAACTGGAGGCGCTGGTCAGCCCCGAGGTCAGGGCGGCCCTGGCGCGGGAGGGGGCCGTGTTTACCCGCTTTGGGGATCTTTAAAAACGAAACACTTCTCCGGCGCGGCCGGATGGGGAGAGAGGATCGACATGAACCTGGTTACCGGTGCCAGCGGTTTTATCGGCGGGCGGATTGTACACGCCCTCTGCCGGCGGGGAGAGCCCGTTCGCATCCTGGCAAGGCCCGGCAGCGATCTGCGCGGGCTTTCAGGTCTGGACTATGAGGTGGCTCTCGGTGACCTCCTTGACAAAAAGAGCCTTGAAAAGGCCGCCGCGGGCTGCCGGCGCGTCTTTCACGCGGCCGCCTGTTACCGGCTCTGGCTGAGAAACCCTGAATCCATCTACCGGATCAACGTGGAGGGCACCCGCAACGTGATGGAAGCAGGTCTTTCAGCCGGGGCCGAGCGCCTGGTCCATACCAGTTCGGTGGCGACCATCGGTCTTGTGGAGGGGGGATGCGGCACGGAGGCGACCCCCGTCGGTTTCGATGATATGATCGGGGATTACAAAAAATCGAAATTCCTGGCCGAGGCGGCCGTCCAGGAATATATCCGGCAGGGGGCTCCCATTGTCATCGTGAACCCGACCTATCCGGTGGGGGAGGGAGATGTGAAACCGACCCCCACCGGCCAGGTGGTCGTGGATTTCCTTCACAGAAAAATACCGGCCTATCTCGATACCGGGATGAATGTCGTCGATGTGGACCATGTGGCGCAAGGGCATCTTCTGGCCGCAGACCGGGGCCGGATCGGCGAGCGCTATATCCTGGGCGGCCAGAACCTGACCTTCAAGGAGTTGCTGGAACTGCTGGCCCAAATTACCGGGCTGCCGGCCCCTTCCTTCAAGCTGCCCTATTACCCCATTTTCTGCCTTGCCAGCC
Organism: uncultured Desulfobacterales bacterium; assembly: GCA_964407825.1. Lineage (GTDB taxonomy): Bacteria > Desulfobacterota > Desulfobacteria > Desulfobacterales > JAFDDL01 > CAYOXD01. The sequence continues at coordinate 26,044 of CAYOXD010000029.1, forward strand.
TCGATTCGGCCCTGGCCAGATGCATTCCGGGGCGGGAACCCCGGGTTCCGGTCGATGGCGTCCGGATGGCCCGAAAGAAGATGTTCGTCGATCCCGCCAAGGCGGTCCAGGAGCTCGGGCTTCCCCAGGCGCCGCCGCGAATGGCCCTCGAAAAGGCCGTCCGCTGGTTTCGCGGCAACGGGTATGCGGGCGCCTGACCCGGGCCGTGGGCGGCCTTCTCTTTTTTCCGCCAGGGCCCGCGATGGTGCTCATGGCCCCCCTTGCCTTTACTTCCACAAACCTCCTCTTTCCACCGAAACCTCATGAACGATCAAGCGTCTCTTTGAAGGCCGTGAAGGGTTGACATATACGCAGAAGCCCCACCTACGGCTCTATCCGATGAAAGGCATTTCCGGCTCCGTTATCGTGTGCGACATCCCTGGCTCCTAAAGGAAGAGAAAACGTCAGACGGCGGTGATGGCGATGTCAATTAATGCCACCCTAGTTCGGAAGGGGCCGCTTTTCTCTGCATTTTTTACTTCGAATCGTTGTTGCAGATCGAAAGGTGCGGTGATCATGGGAGTACTTCCAATGAAAATATATCAATCATAGATTCATGATATACGGAATGAAGAAGTTGCCTTTCAAGTGACCTCTTAGAGGTTAATCTTGAAGGTCCTGAGAGAATTCGCCTTCTCCTCAGAGCGCCAAATGACGAGGAAAGAGCGAATGGATACAAGAGCTTCAATGCTATTCTAGACATTTCAGGCCAGTTTGAACCAACAAAGAAATCCCGGCCGGTCTTTACTGCACTATTCGAAGGGCGACGCCCGCCCGAGGGACAAAAGGCAAAACGCGCTGACGAGATGATTCTCCGAGAAGGTCCTACCTATGGTCTAGAGTACTATCCAGATCCTTTTGTAGGTTTTGTCGACATGGTGTCTGGCAAATTGTCATCTGTAGCCAGCAACTTTGTGGGACGTCTTCGCTGGAGATACGCTCAGGAGGGGGTGCACGCGGACCCGAACCGCGCCGGGCGTATTTGGTCGGTGTCGACTCCAAGCTGATTGGCGGCGTGGTCCGGGCCGGTGATGGCCGGTGTTGGGCCTCCATAATCACGCTTGACGTTAGTCACGCAATGCGTTATCATGTGATACATGATTAGATCATTCAAGTGCAAATACACTGAGGCGCTATCAAGAGGCAATAATGTCAAGAAATTTATGAACATTGCTAAAGTTGCCCGGCGCAAACTCAGACAGCTCGAAATCGCAAATCGGCTTGATGATTTAAAAGTGCCTCCTGGCAATCATTTTGAAGCGCTCAGGGGAGATCGCAATGGTCAATACAGCATCCGCATCAACGATAAGTGGCGAGTCTGCTTTTGTTGGACGGATGCAGGCGCAGAAAACGTGGAAATCGTGGATTACCACTGAGGAGAGTGCAAAATGAAAAAACTAGATCCCATCACTCCCGGTGAAATTTTATTAGAGGAATTCTTAAAACCTATGGGGCTTAGCCAATATCGCTTGGCCAAGGAAATCGATGTCCCCGCCCAGCGCATCAGTGAGATCGTCTCCAATAAACGTTCTATAACAGCTGACACCGATTTGCGGCTGTGCCGGTTTTTTGGTTTATCCAATGGATATTGGCTGCGTGCTCAAGC
>CAYOXD010000030.1:0-12022 GCA_964407825.1 uncultured Desulfobacterales bacterium
CGGCGGAATTTCCCAGAAGGATATCCTCCAGCAGGGTCAGCACCAGCACCTCGAACGAATCCCGAATATCGGCCATCAGCCAGGCGAGGCATACCTGATGTTTCCTGGACGCATCCTCCTGTGCGCCGATGGGGTAATAATAGGTCACCTGCCGGGGGGCTTCCCACCGGGGCTGGGACGGCACATCGGTATCCGGATCGACAACGGTAAACCGGTCGAGTATCTTCTCTGCGATAAAGGCGAGGGTCTCTGCCAGGGGCAGGTTGCCGTAGGTATAGAAATAGGCGTTGCTCGGGTGATAATGGCGGCGGTGAAAGGCCACGAGGGCCTCGTGGGTCAGGCTCGGAATCGCGGCCGGATCCCCGCCCGAGTTGAACTGATACGTGGTGTCCGGGTACAGGGCGTTCAAAAGGGATCGCTGGCAGATCTGGTCGGGCGATGACATGGCCCCTTTCATCTCGTTGTAGACCACGCCCTTGTATACCAAACGCCTTCCGCCCGCCTCCTCCGGCGCCGTCTCGAACTCCAGCCGATGGCCCTCCTGCTTGAAGTTGAGTGGAGCGATCTGCGGGAAGAACGCGGCGTCCAAATAGACATCCATCAGGTTGTAGTAGTCCTTCCGGTTCTGGGTACAGAAGGGGTACATGGTCCAGTCCGAGGCGGTAAAGGCGTTCATGAAGGTGTTGAGACTTCTCTTGATCATGGAAAAGAAGGGATCTCTGACCGGAAAACGCTTCGAGCCGCAAAGAACCGTATGCTCCAGTATGTGGGCCACACCGGTGGAGTCCCTGGGGACCGTCTTAAAGGCGACGCTGAAGGTGTTCTCCTTATCCTCACTGCTGATGTGAACCAATCTCGCACCGCTTCCCTGATGCCGGAGGCGATAATATGTGCTGCGAATCTCGGCCAGGGTGGCGATCTCTTCCACCACGCATCCGGAGAGGATGTCGCCCACGTGAATCCCGGGATTGTTTTTATCTTTGAATTGGGTCATGGCCTGGTTCCTTGGGTCCTTTCACCGGAACGGACGCAGGAGCGTGCATGCCGGCAAAAAGATTCTAAATCGTAACACTTCCGGCAAGGCCGGAAATGGCAATGGGATAACGCCAGAAACAGGCGTCCACCCGGAAGCCGACACCGGGCGGACGCCATCGATCCTGGGTCACCCATATCTCCCCGTTGTCCCGATGACAGCGGGAGATCACACGGAGGTGTAAACCCCTCTGCTCTTACGATGAATACGTTCTGTCTTGCTGAGTCTGAAGATGATGTTTCGCAGCTTCTTGTCGTCGTATCCTGTTTTGTCTTTTATCTCGGCAAATCCGGCGCCGTCTTCGGCCTGTTGAATGATTTCGAGCACCTGATCGGAGGCGCTGGAGGCGGTCCTGCCGCCGGATGCCGCCGGTTGCCGTCGCCCGCGAGATGATAACGCACCGGATCTCAACAACTTCTCAATTCGATCCATCCGTTCCAGGAGCTTCTCGACATCCTTCTTGGTGGGGACATTGTATTGCTGCATGAAGAATTTCACCATTGCATCGAAACTGACAGCCTTGCCCTTTTTCTTCGGCATTGTGACCTCCTTGTATGACGTGAATTAAACACGTGCCGAACAGCTCTGAAGGGTTCTGTAACCACCTAAAAAAAAGTACGCGATCAAAAGCGAAAAGTCAAGCAGTGATACTGGAATATATCGTTATTCCCCGCTTTTTATGAAATTGGCGGTTGACTTCTAGCTGTTGACGATCAATTCAACCGAGGAGAGGAGACGATGCTCTGTGATTGATGCACCATAAGAAAAAAAGTCGAAGGATTCAAGTCTTAGGGTCACGGAAATAATGTTTCATCTGCGACTATGCCGTGATCGGCCAGGTTTAATGGACCTTGTTCAATTAGAATCGCTGGGTCTGAAGGGTCAGGCTTGACACTGGGGGGAATGGGGAGATAGTAAATCAGGATGACATCACCGGCAACACTCATGAGGGCCTGGGGGATGCACCCCAAAAAGCAGCTGGGGCAAAACTTCCTGGCGGATCCCTCCACGGCAAAGATGATCATCGCCCGGGCCGGCGTGGCCACGACGGATTGCGTACTGGAGATCGGCCCGGGACTGGGGGCCCTGACCGTGCCTCTGGCCATGGCGGCGGATCGCGTCTGGGCGGTGGAAAAGGATACCCAGCTCCTGGCGGTGCTCAAGGCCGAGCTGACCGTGAACCGGCTCGCCAACGTCACCGTGGTGAACCGGGACATCCTGCGCTTCGACATCACGGCCCTTGCCCGAGAGGCGGGCGCCCCCCTGGTGGTGTTCGGCAATCTTCCCTACAACATTTCCTCCCAGGTGCTCGTGCAGCTGATCGGGGCCAGGGCATGCGTCTCCCGCTGCTACCTCATGTTCCAGAGGGAGCTCTCGGAACGTCTCACCGCACCCCCCGGCTCCAGGGACTACGGCCGCCTGTCGGTCATGCTCCAGTACTGCGCAACCGTAGGCCCCCTTGCCACGGTAAGGGCGAACCTCTTTTACCCCAAACCCAAGATCGATTCGGAAATCATCGAGATCGACTTCACCCGCCCCCCCGGGTTTTCGGTCCAGGACGAGGCCTTCCTGTTCCAGGTGATAAAAGCCGCCTTTTCAAAGCGCAGAAAGACGCTTAAGAACGCGCTGACGAAGAGCTTTCTCCAGATGGACGCCGGCTCCATCGATGCGGGGCTCGAAGCCGCCGTCATCGATCCGGTCCGCCGGGCCGAAACCCTCTCGGTGTCGGAGTTTGTCCGGCTGGCGGAATGTCTCATCACATATGCTCGGCGATAGACACCGTTCGGTCCCCGAGCATGTTCACGTAGCTGCCCAACTCGTTGTCGTACCAGCCGTAGATCACGGCCTGGGTCATGGGGACCCGGATTCCGGTCTCCTGCAGGGAAGAGAGCAGCCTTGCGTCCAGTCCGGGCACCTTGCCAAGGTCTAAGGTCAGCTCCGCCGTGCGGGTGTGGGTCTCGTGGCCTTCGATGATGGCCGCGGCCCGGGGGGTACCCGTGATGTCGCAGGAAACGTTCTGCTGCTCCGAGTAGCACAGGTAGCCATTGGGATCGTCGGCCATGGCCTGACGATAGACGGCATTGATGCTCTCCCTGCGGATGGACTCGCCGGTCATCTCCTCCTGGAAGTTCACCACCAGGATGATGAGCGAGCCGGTGACCGTGGGAATCCGGACGGACTCGGCGATGAAGCCGATCTCGTTCATCTCCGGGATGACGAGGCGCAGGGCCTTTGCCGCGCCGGTGGTGGTGAGGATGATGTTGTTCATGATGCTGCGGTTCTTCCGCAGATCGGTCTTTCCGGTCTTGGGCAGCCGGTCCAACACCTCCTGAGAGCCGGTGGCGGCATGGATCGTGGCCATGGAGGCGGAAAGAATTCTCCTGGCACCGAAGTGGTTGATCAGCGGCTTTATCATGTGGGCCAGACAGGTGGTGGTGCAGGAGGCATTGGAGATGATCCGGTGATGCCGAGGGTCATAGTTGCTGTCATTGATGCCCATGACGGTGGTGACCGCATCCTCGGGCATGGGGGCACGTTTGTCGGCGATCTTGAAGGGTGCCGACACGATCACCTTCCCGGCCCCGGCCTCCAGGTGCCCCCGGGCAGCGCCCTTCGGGTGATCCGGTCCGAGGGTCGGATCCAGGAACTGGCCTGTGGTGTCCACCACCAGGCGGACCTCTTTCTCCCCCCACTGGATGCGGGCGGGATTTCGCTCAGACCGAAGAAAGGTGACCCGGATCCCATCGATCATCATCGAACCGCCGGCTTCGTCCAACTCGCTGATCACGGGCGCGGCCTTCACAGCCCCGTACAGATAGCGATCCAGCGCGCCGTAAGTGGAGTCTCTCTCCACGTAATGCGCGATATCCTGGAGGCCGGTTCCCACCTCCCGGCCCACATTGACCACGATCTCCTCGAAATATTTCCGTCCCAGGTGGTGCCACAGGGTCAATTTACCGATACGACCAAGCCCGTTGATGCCAAGTTGACGCACCTGACTTCTTTCCCCGACCTGAATCATGATAGCTTCCTCCGCTGTTGCGCTGCCACGCCAGTTCGATTTCCTTTGATTGCATCGGGATCGAAATCGATGTTCTCTTCTTTTCGATTTCGGCAGCGATCCCGATTTCGATTCGGATGATCCCGGCGGGATTGGTCAGCCGCTGATCTGCTCCGTTTCAATTATTCCACGTCCCGTCATCACGACTCCTTTACCTTCATGCTGCCAAGGTAAACCGAGCCGCTTCGACCGTCAATACTTATATGGTCGCCGGACTTTACCATCGTCTGGTGAAAGGTGAACTGCCCCTCATTTTCGTCACAAATGAGGTCTTCGCATCCCACCACGCAGGTCTTGCCCATCCGGTGGGCCACCACCGCCGCATGGGAGGTGAGCCCCCCCCTTGCGGTAAGAAGACCGTCGGCTGCGAATATCTCCCGGATATCGTCCGGCACCGTATCACCGCGAATCAGGATGAGGGAAATGCCCGGCTCCGTGTTGCGCCAGTGATCGATTTCCTCGAGACTGAACACCGCCCGGCCGCTCATGGCCCCGCCGCTGACGGCAACGCCATGGCCGAGAAGCCGCTCGTTGCAGTTTTCCGTCAAATCGAAAGTCAGTACCTTCTTTCGCTCCCGCATGGCCATGTCACGGGACTGGAGCACATAGAGATCCTTCGGGTTCTCGCTTTCAAAGGTGAATTCGATCTCCTGGGGACTCCATCCCCGACGGTAGATGAGCTCATTTGCCCACTCCCCGAGCATGGCATAGATCTCAGGGAAATGGGACTCCAGGGTCACCTCCGATTCCCGCTTCTCGATTTCTCGCTGCATCTCCGAGATGGGAAGTGTCTTGACGAGGCCCGCCACCACATCCTCCCCCTGATTGCCCAGGGTGAAATCCCCCCACAGCTTCAGGGTATCGCCGGACCACCGGGGGTTGTGGGTGAAGACCACGCCGGTGCCCGAGGACCGGGAGAGGTTCCCGAACACCATGGCCTGAACCGTCACGGTGGTGCCCCAGTCGTTGGAGATCTCGATGATCTGACGGTAGGTCCGGGCCTTGGGTGACTCCCAGGAGTCGAGCACCTTCTTGATGATCAGGGTCAGCTGCTCGAAGGGGTTCTCCTGAATCTCGATGCCGTGGTCCATCACCAGGGTCTTGTAGGTGAGGGCCATCCGCCGCATTTCCTCTCCCGGCAAGCCGCGCTTGTAAGCAACGCCCACCCGGCGCTTGAAATCGGCCATGACCGCATCGAAGTCGTTCCGGGAAAGTCCGAAGGACATCCCGTAGCACTGCATGAACCGGCGGTAGTTATCCCAGGCGAACCAGGTGTTGCCCGTATACCCGGCGATTCCGGCGGCGATTTCCTCGTTGAGGCCCACATCGAGAAACGTGTCCATCATGCCCGGTTGGGAAATGGGCGAACCGCTGCGCACGGACACCAGGAGCGGATTTTTCGGATCGCCGAATACCTTGCCGCTGGTCTTTTCCAGAATGCTCATGTGCTCGGCCAGCTGCTCCCGGAAATTCTGTTCCGCGGGCGGATAGGTTTCGATGATGTCCCGGGAGCGGAACACCTCCGTAGTGATGATGAAACCAGGGGGAACCGGCAGGCCGAACTGCTTGAGCCGCGACAGATGGTATCCCTTGGCGCCGAGATAGATAATCCGGAAGAGGCGCTTGTCGCTGTTGTCCAGGATGGTGATGGCCCGCTTGGGATCATAGTTGAGAAGCTGCTGGAGCTTGTCCGGTTGCAGCTTGTCGGACTGGTGAAAGAGGGTGTTCAGGATGCGGTTCAAAAAGTAATCCAGGGCCTGTAGTCCCAGGGACATGGCAATTTGATCCCTGAGGAAGATCTCCGATATCCGATGCACCAGCTTGTCGTCCTCGCCCTCGCCCTCGCCTCCCTGCCGGGGCAGGTACTTGGGCAGGATCTGGTCCACCTCGATGCGGCTGAAGATGCGGTTGAGGTTCTCCTCGTGAATATTGTTGAAGTAGTCGTTGACGATGTTCTTCACCGCCTGGGCAAAGCCCTTTATGATGTCCAGGTACTGGGTGAAGGTAAAGCCCCTCATCTCCAGGGAGAGGGACAGGAAATCCAGCTGACGTTCAAACTCCAGGGAGGAAATACCGTCGAGCTTAAGGGCCCGGCCGAAGAGCTGCAGCAGATCGTAAATCTGGAAGAAGGTCGCCTTGGTGATGAGGTTCAGATCGATCCTGGAGATGCATTCCTCGAAAAGGGCGTTGACCATGGATTCTACCCGGAAGGTAAGTCCGAGTCCGTCGAACTTCAACTCGTTGTAAGAGCCGTACATGGAGGGGATATCGATGGTGAAATGCCGTTTCTTGTAAATATTCTCCCTTGCCTCGTAATGTTCCGGTGAGAGGATCAGCGCCTTGATGGTCTCCAGAAAGCCGATGAGCCCCCCCAGCTTGCGCTTGGGCTCGCTTTCGGCAAGGGCCGCCTCCAGGTCCTTCAAATTGGGGAACCCCTCTTGCCGGAGCTTCGCCAGGTACTGATCCATATCCGTGAAATCGAGCCGGTACTTCTGGTGGAGAAGCTTGTACAATTTTGCGGCGAGACGCACCCGCGTCACATTGATGTCCCCCCCAACGGCGGGCCCGATCACCAACCGCGCCAAGCGCCCATCGGACAGGTGCAACAGGTCGTCGGGCAGCTGAAGCCCGCTTCCGGCCAGTTCCCGGAGGACCCGGTGGACCCCGTCCACATACCCGCCCGTGTCCGTAATCTGATCGAAGAGATAGGGCGGCAAATAGTCCTTCAGAACCTCCTTGTCCCGGGTCGCCCAGAAGATCAGGGTGGCCCGCATAAACCCCAGGATCCGATTGCTGCTCTCCACATGGCTCTGCTTCCGAAGGAAGTGCACCAGCAGATCCTTGCGGTGGGTGATCTCGTCGATCTCCGTGGAAATGTCGCGGAGCCTACCCTCAGCGCCAATATCGTTGAAGTAGACGGGGAAGAGCCGCGCCAGTTGCTTGACGAAATTGTAAACGGGCTCGATGGGACTGTTCAGAAGCCGCGTGATGTCCCGGGGAAATAGATCCGTATCCTTGATGAAAACACCGCAGACCGACAGATGAATGGTCAGATAGGACAGGAGCTTCGGCGACCATTTGGGGTTCAGCTGGATCAGCTCCAGCCAGGTGCGGATATTGAGGATGTGCGCGTTGTTGGCCTTGATCTGCCAATCGTTGCCCACGCCGCTGATCTTGGGCGCCTGAAATCCCAGGTCGATCATGGAATCGATGTACAGATTGATCAGATCGCTCTCATTGGTCTCGTAGACGCCCTTGCCCATGGTCAGGGCACAGCTGAGGCCCGTAGCGGGGAACTTCCGGGTCCCGGTCTTCAGGATGGTGAAGGTCTTGTCGATCAGCCCCTTGATCTCCCGGTGAGACTCATGCCCGATGAGCCAGCTCAAGGTCCGGTTGATATCCCTTAGGGCCTCCTCGTGGCCGAGGGACAGCCCCGCTATGGACATCATGTGAAAGAGAAAAATAATCCGCCACCGGTATCCGGCCGTTTCATCAGGCCCCAGGGTCTGGAGCTGCTGGGGGATGCCCCGATAGGCCGCCACGATTTCGTGGAATCCGGGCAGGCCGAGAAGTTGTTCGAGCAGCACCGGGCTGTGGGCCGGCATAGCCGCGAAATAGCCATCCAGGGTCTCCTGGGCCGCCGCCAGGCGCTGGTGGGAAATATCTTGAAAGAGACTGGAAAAGTCCACACCGACGGTTGTCTTTCCGATTTCCCTTTCAAACCACGCCTGGGGGTCGACCTCCTTGCGCCAATAGGCGTAGGTGCTCGAAAAATAGACGCCCAGGAGCGCATTGAGGGCCGCCAGCACCGGCTCGATCCCGTCAACTGTCATGTCCTGAAACAACGCCCCCAGGCGCTTGAGCTGATAGAAGCTCCGGACGAAGAGAAAGAACTGCGGCTGCGGCAGCTGCCGGACCTCGTCGAAGCACGTGGCCACGGACGGCAGGAATCGATCCAGATCGGTCTTGGCGTCCTTGATAATCTTCTGGATGTAGAGCAGCAGGTTGTCCGCCGCATCGGCCCGGACCTTGGGATCCGCGCTCTCGTGGATGGCCCGCAGCAGGATGCCGATCAGAAGATCCGCGGCCTCGGGTCCCCGGGCATGGCCTGCCAGCAGATGAAAGTAGTCGAGGGCGTAGCCCCTTGCCTCCTTGACAATGAACTCCCAATTCCGGTAAGGGTGCGACAGCTCCTTGAGGAAGGTCGTCACCCCCTCCATCAAGCCGTAATACCGGGACATCACGTCCCGTAACACCTCATACTTGGGATCGATGGCCACGTCGACATGATAGTCGGCGATGTTGACCTCAAGGGCCTTGGATTGAATCTGCACTGGCTCCCTCCACGCTGGACTGGCTGGAAGGGCCGACCTGAGCTTCCCTTCCCCCGGATAACATAAAACAAAAACTACCAGAGGCCGGTGCCCTTTTCAAGGGCAGGGCAAAGCGCCATCAGACCGCCGCATGCCGGAGAGCCAGTTTCTCAAACATCCGGACGATACCGGTTCCCAGGGCGTAGATGCCCTGGATACCGAGGTTTTCTTCCGCCGTGGCATCGAAGAACAGATTCAGGCTGGAGTCCATCCCCTCCTCCGGCTTCGCGTAACAGATCCGCAACGGCACCAGGGGCAACGGGTGCAGCTCCACAGTGATATCCGAGTGGTAAAGGCCTTCAACCGGTTTTCCGCTGAATATATCCACCAGGTCCTCGAAAAAGGCCGTATGGGAATCCGCCAATCGCTTCAGCGGCTTTTCACAGCGCTGCGCAAAGAGCCGGTACCCATCCCTGCCGCCGGGCAGTTCCCGGTACGGAACCCACCGGCCCGAAACCGGCACGCCTCTGCAGTGAATCAAATACTGGAAGATGGGGATCATAACCCATGGGTTGACATGGATGTCCGTTGACAGCTTCCCCGTCCCATCGATGTGAAAGGGCTTGCCCATGACCATGAGGGTGAGCCTCCCACCGTCGAAAACGGCCCCGACCCTCTCGGCCGATGCCGACAGGTCCATCTCCAGGATCCGGCTCTTGAGCATTGCTATGCGCGATTCCAGTTCAGATCCCTCGTCCGCCCGCCTCTCCTCCCGCGCCTCGTATTTTCGGAGGATCTCGGGGTCGAGCATCGGGCAGTCCGAAAGCGCCTTTTCCCCCTTGAAAACGGACGCGGCAAAGGACAGGCACGTTTGTTTGTTGCACTTCCGGCAATTGGACTTATCCAGAAGCCGAAATACCGCCATCACGTTTTGGAATCGAGCCATAAGCTTCTCCCTGTCTCGATCTTGAGCATCGTATCCATCCATGAATGGCCAATTTCCCCGATTTCGGTGTGGGATTCGAATTTCAATCCTCGCAAGACCCACTGTATGCCTGGGAATCAAACCTTCTTCAGGTGCATCAGGTAGTTGACCATGGGACTGCGACAGAGGGCGGCGTAACCGATCCAGGGCAGGTAGCGCAATCCCGACAGGTCACGCGGCGTAAGGCCCGTCCTGGCCCCCTCGGCCGCCAGCTCACGGGGACGGACGAATTTCCCGTAGGTGTGGGTGCCCCTCGGCACGATCCCGAAGACATATTCGGCGAGCCAGATGACCAGAACCCGCGCCGGCAGGGTGCGATTGACCGTGGCGAAAAAAACATCCCCTCCCGGCCGGACCAGGGCCGCGCAGGCCGCCACCAGTTGCCCGGGGTGGGGCACATGCTCCACCAGCTCCATGCAGGTGACCACATCGAACCGCCCCTGCCCCTGCCGGGCCCAGGCCTCAGCGGTTCCCAAACGGTAATCGATGGAAAAGCCCCTGCCCCGGGCATGATGCCGGGCCACGGCAAGGGAGTCGGCGGCCATGTCGATTCCCGTCACCCCGGCCCCCTCGGCCGCCATGGCCTCGGCCAGAAGCCCCCCGCCGCAGCCCACGTCCAGCACCGATTTTCCGGAAAGCCCCCCCGCCCGCTCCCGCACATAGGCCAGCCTGACCGGGTTGATCTCGTGCAGGGCCCCGTAAACCCCCCGTGGATCCCACCAAAGGGGCGCCTGGGCCGCAAACCGGGCGAGTTCATCCGGGTCCACGTTCTCGGTTCCGGAGGCCATGTCCGGTCCTCCCGCCCGGGAATCCATCATGCTACACCTCTTCCGCTCGGCCGTCACGGAGCGCCACGAAGGCTTTCTTGCTGGATCTGAGGATCACGGGCGTGCCGGCGCCGTGACGGATCGCGGCCAGCACCTTGTCCCTGTCCATGGGAACGGTGCCGGCCAGGAGGCGAACCGGCAGGTGATCGAAGGCCTCCGGCACCATGGGGGTGCTGGGACCCAGCACAAGCGTTCGAACGCCGGGGCCCGCCGCGGCGAGAATCTCCTCGGTGGTGCCGTTCAGCAGGGAGGTGGCGGTGAGCACCAGGACCTCGGCCCAATTGCCGAGCCGGTCATAAAGGCGCTCGGTGCTGCCCATGTCGCGGCCCCAGTCGACAATCTCCAGGTGCGCCCCCCGCTCTTTCAACATCGGTATCATCGGGCCGAAATATCCCACCATGGCCACCCGAGTACCGACGCCGATTTCCAGGATGTCCAACATCGCCGTATCCTTCCTTCCGGAGGGAAAGGAGACGGCCCGCTTGTGGTTCAAGGCGTTGATCAGGGCAAGGGCCATGCCCCGCTGGAGGGGATCCTTCGAACGAATGAGCGCCAGCAACTCGAGGGCCGGTTCCCCCTCGTAATTGTGGTACTCCTTGATAACGGAGCAGGAGCTCTTGGCATCGAGCATGGTATAGGCCAGCCCCAGGCCGCCGTCCGAGGTGCTCACCGCCGTGTAGCCAAGGCCCAGGGAGACAACCTCCACGGAGACAGTCCCTGCCTCCCGGGCAAAGGCATCGAAGAGTTTTCGGTCCAGTTCCATAAGGCTCCCTCATGGCAAAATGAAATTTTCGCGACTATTCGCAACGACTATGCCGTGATCGGCCGGGTTAATGGACCTTGTTCAAGTTAGAATCGCTGAAGCATAATCCGATTGACAGACAATTCCCAACATGACAGTGTAACCTTTATGCTCTTACGCGCTTGGCGTCATCTACGGCTGATGTGAGCCTTATCATGAAGCCGTCTCAATAAAAAATGATTTTTCTCAGATCTCTCATTCACGGACTTCTCTATGGTCCGTACCTCTTTCACCAGATCACCGGCACAGGGCCCTTCGGTTCCAATGCGGCCACCTTCCTGACATCCCTGCCCGAGGCAAACGAGAGCCAGCCCCTGAAGGCAGCCCTCTTCAAGCACCACGTGAAGCAGTACCACGAGGCCTCCTGTTCGGTGGCCAGTGTGGCCACGGTCATCAACGCCCTCGGGGACCTGCAGGGCCGGCATACAGGCCCTGTCACCCAGAAGGACATCCTGGAAAGGGTCGGAACCGGCCACTGGAAGGAGCGGATGAGCCCCTCGGGGCATCGTGGCAGGCGCGGCGTGCCCCTGCCCCTGCTGGGCGACATTGTGAGGAGCAGCCTCGATGTCTACGGGCTCGCCTACACCGCCGTCGAAACGGTCCAGCGTGCAAAAGGCGCCGACCCGGCAGCCGTCCGGAAGGCGCTGTGGAGAAGCCTCGTGGAATTTGAAACGAGAGGCGGCTGCCTGATCCTGGCCCACTTCGACCAGGGCGCCTTTTTAAGGGTGCCGAACATTCCCCATATTTCTCCGGTCGGTGCCTTCGACACCCATAGCGGGGAGGTGATGGTGCTCGATGTGGATCCGGACCAGGAACGGCCCTACCGGGTTTCCTTCGCGACCTTCTGCAGGGGCCTTTTCAGGGGTTATCACCCGGTGCTCAGGCCCTTCGGATATCGCGCCGGTGGATACGTTCGCATCGACCTGCCAACGACCGATGCAGGAAAATGACCCAGCATTATCGTTGTCCCTTTCCTTCTTGTCCTTATCGTTGTCGTTGTC
>CAYOXD010000030.1:12122-27240 GCA_964407825.1 uncultured Desulfobacterales bacterium
ATGACCCAGCATTATCGTTGTCCCTTTCCTTCTTGTCCTTATCGTTGTCGTTGTCCTTATCGTAATCGTTGTCGTTGTCGTAATCGTTGTCGCAACTGCAGTTGCAGGCCCCCAAAGGTTTTTTCTCTCAACCCGTGGTTGCGCAAGGATAACCAACAGGGCAGCCACTACGAACCACTACGACTACGATTACGACAACGAGCGGCTTTCCAATGCCATTAGAACAAATTCATTTTGGCGATAAAATTGCATTTCGTTAAGATATCGGCTATGTTGAATCGATATAGAGTGTCCTTCCACGGAGATAAGCCCCCGATGAATGATTCATCCGATATTATCGAATCCCACCTGCCCCACATTGAACCCGGGGCCCATGTCAGGGGCATGGCCGAATACGAAGCCCTCTACCGCCGGTCCATCGCGGATCCGGAAGCCTTCTGGGCCGAGCAGGCCGGACGGTACCTGACCTGGTTCAAGCCCTGGGACAGCGTGCTGGACTGCGACTTCGAGGAGGGCCGCATCGCCTGGTTCAGCGGCGGCACCCTGAACGCGGCATACAACTGCGTCGAACGGCATCTGACCGCTTACGCGGACAGGATCGCCTACCACTGGCAGGGGGACGATCCGGACGACACCCGCAGCATCACCTACGGAGAGCTCTCCGAGCAGGTTGACCGCCTGGCGGCTGCCCTTCGAAAGAGAGGCATCGGCAAGGGAGACCGGATCGTCATATACCTGCCCATGCTCCTGGAACTGCCCATCTCCATGCTGGCCTGCGCGAAAATCGGCGCCGTCCATTGCGTCGTTTTCGCGGAATTCGGCCCCATGGCCCTGACCAACCGGATTTCCGAGTGCCGGGCCAAGGCCCTCATCACGGCGGACGGGGCACGACGAGCCGGAAAGGTCATCCCCCTCAAGGAACACGCAGACCAGGCCCTCGAGCGCTGCGGCCATCTCGAGACCGTGATCGTCTACCGCCGGGCCGGACTGGATCTTACCCTGGATCCGGAAAGGGAGTTCTGGTGGCATTCGCTCCTGGGCGATGCGGAACTTTCACCCGAAGCCCCGGCCGAACCCATGGACGCCGAGGATCCGCTCTTTATCCTCTTTACCAGCGGCACCACCGGCGTCCCCAAGGGAGTTGTCCATACCCACGGGGGCTACCTGCTCTATGCGGCCATAACGACCCGGATCGTCTTCGACCTGAAAGACAGCGATATCTTCTGGACCACCGCCGACATCGGCTGGGTGACCGGCCATACTTACGGCGTTTACGGTCCCCTCCTGAACGGCCTGACCAGTGTCCTTTACGAGGGAATCCCCGGCCATCCGGATTACGGCCGTGTCGGCCGGATCATCCAGCGCTACGGGGTCACCGTGTTCTATACTACCCCCACCCTGATCCGCGGCATGGCCAGGGGGGGGGAGACCCTTTTCAAAGACTGCGACCTTTCGTCCCTGAGGCTTCTGGGAACCGTTGGGGAGCCCATATCGCCCGAGACCTGGCGCTGGTTTCACCGCCACATGGGAAGGGGACGCTGCCCCATCGTGGATACCTATTGGCAGACCGAGACCGGCGGACACGTTCTGACCCCGCTTCCAGGCGCCGGCGGCCTGAAGCCCGGCGCCTGTTCCTTCCCCTTCTTCGGCATCGATCCGGTGATCCTGGACGACATCGGAGAGGAGGTGCGCTTCCCGAACCAGGAGGGGGTCCTGTGCCTGCGAAAGCCCTGGCCGGGAATGGCCCGCACCATCTTCGGCGACCACGAGCGGTTCGTGGACGCTTATTTCAGCCAGGTTCCGGGCATGTTCTTCACTGCCGACGGCGCCCGAAGGGACAAGGACGGCTATTTCTGGATCATCGGGCGCATCGACGAGGTGATCAACATCTCCAGCAACCGGCTCGGCACAGCCGAGATCGAGGCTGCCCTCATGCTCCATCCCCAGGTGGCCGAGGCGGCCGTTGTGGGCCCCCCCCATCCGGTGAAGGGGCAGGGAATCTATGCCTTCGTCACCCTGAAGGGCAACACGGCGGGCTCGGATGGGCTCAAGGAGGAGTTGGTTCAACTGGTGCAATCCGAGATCGGCCCCATCGCCACCATCGATGCCATCCAATGGGCTGAGGGGGTGCCAAAAACCCGCAGCGGCAAGATCATGCGCCATATTCTGAAGCAGATCGCCTCGGGGACCTTCCGTCAAACCGAAGATCTATCCGTGCTCTCTGATCCCAATGTGCTCAAAGACCTGGTAGCCGGACGTATCAACTACCTGGCCGGATAGGCAAGGCATGCGCACCAACAGAACCACTTACGAGGTTAAAGACTACTCACCGGAAGACTACCCTTTCCTGAGCCGCATGTACGATCTTTTCACGCCCAAGGCTAAATTCCAGGGCATGCCCCCCTTGAAAGAGGCGGTCCGCCAGGTCTGGTTGAAGCAGCTGGTCGCCAGGGGCTGGAATTTGCTGGCCTGGCACGGAGAGGAGGAGGTCATCGGTCATGCGGTTCTCTTTCCGGACCTGGAGACACAGGACGCCGAGTACCTGATCTTCGTCATGCAGTCCCATAGAAGCCTAGGCGTTGGAAAGGCCCTCACCCTGTCGGCCATCGAAAGGGCCAGAACCTTCGATCTGAAAACCCTCTGGCTCACGGTGGACGCCTATAACTTCAGGGCGATCCGATTGTACCGGAAGATGGGCTTCATGAACCACGAAGCCTTCGACGCCACCACCGAGCGTATGATGGTTCTGTGGTTATAGGAAACACAGAGAGGGGGACCGTGAGAATTGCCGTGGTTAGAGACACCCGGTTTCTGGAGCATAAAACCGGTTATCAGCATCCTGAAAACCCCGCTCGCCTCAAGGCCGTCTACAGGCTCCTGGACAGGGAGTTCCCCCAGGGGCTTATGCGTCTGGCGCCCGAACCGGCAACCCTGGAGCAGCTGGAACTCGTCCATACCCCTCGTTACATCGAAAAGGTGCTCAGGACCGCGGATCACGACTTCACGAGCCTATCCACCCAGACTCCCGCCAGCGCCCAGACTTACCTGGCAGCATGGCTGGCCGCCGGCGGCTGCATCTCGGGGATAGACGCCCTGATGCGCCACGCGTGCGATGTGTGCCTCTGCCTGGTGCGGCCCCCGGGGCACCATGCCCTTGCCGACAGGGCCGCGGGATTCTGCGTATTCAACAACCTGGCCATCGCCGCCCGGTACGCCCTCCAGCGGCACGGGCTCGAACGGGTGCTCATCATCGATTGGGATGTCCACCACGGTAACGGCCTGCAGGATATCTTCTACGGAGAAAATTCGGTCCTTTATTTTTCCACCCATGACCCGGGGCTCTATCCCTTCTCCGGCGACTGGGCAGAGACCGGACGCGGCAAGGGCGCGGGATACACCCTCAATATCCCCCTTCCCATCGACATCGCGGACGAAGACCTGCTCTATGTCTATTGGCAGGTTCTGGGCCCCCTTCTGCGCTCGTACCGCCCCCAGCTCATCCTGGTCAGCGCCGGATTCGACGCCCACCGGCTGGATCCCATCGGCCGGTGCCAGCTGTCAACGGCCTTCTATGGCAGATTGACCCGAATGATCCTGAGGCTGAGTGCGGATCCCGGCACATCCGATCACCGGCCGCCGCTTCTTTTCAGCCTCGAAGGCGGCTACGACCCCCTGACGCTGGCCCGGTGTATTCATGAGGTGCTGACGGCACTGACGGCCCCGGACCTGCCGGAGCCACCGGTGCCGCCGGAAACCCGGCAGGGCGCCATGCTCCTTGAAAAGGCGCGCCGGATTCACAGCCCGTTTGGTGTGTGGGTCTGATACAATAGGAGACATCCATGATCAGAGTCAGACTGGCCCCCCAGAACCCCGATGCCAAGCTGGGAGATTACGAGGAGGCCCGACGCCGCTTTTCCTGGTCCGATATTGAAAGCGCCTTCACCTGGAAGCGGACCGGGAAGCTCAACATGGTCCAGGAGGCCGTGGACCGCCATGCCGCAGATCCCCTGAAACGGGATCGCCCTGCCCTGGTTTTCGACAGAGCCGCTCGAAGCCAGTCCTTCAGCTTCACCGAGCTGTCCGTCCTTTCCAGGAGGTGGGCAAACCTGCTGCGTGCAACCGGCTTAAAGTCCGGGGATCGTCTCGTCGTACTGCTGCCCCTCTGCCCGGATATCTATTTCGCCATGGCGGCCTGCGCCCGGCTCGGGGTCATCTTCTGCCCCCTTTTCACCAGCCTGCCCCCGACCGAGTTGAAAGACCGGATCTTGAATGCCTCGCCCAAGGGGATCCTGACCCTGCCGGATTATTTGGAGCAGCTCCAGCCGGAGGCCTTGCAGACGACACCGGTGGTCCTGCTGGATCAGGGACCGCTTCCGGGTCTCTATTCCGGTGAACGTCTCGTTCCAGACATCCTCCAACAGATGGACGAAAGGGTCCGCACCCGGTGGCTTCCGCCCGAAGCGCCGCTATACCTTCTCTACACCTCCGGCTCCAGCGGACCGCCCAAGGGGGTGGTACATGCCCATGGCGATATGGCGGGCCATCTGGCCACCGCCCGAACCGTACTCGATCTTGGCGAGGGTTCGGTTTTCTGGGCGGACTGTGAGCCGGCCTGGGTCACCGGCACGGTCTATGGCGCCTATGCACCGTGGTTGTGCGCGGCGACCACCATCGTACAGGCGGCTCCCTTCTCCGAGGCCACCTGGTATCACACCCTCGAAAAACACCGGGTGTCGGTCTGGTATACCACCCCCGCCACCCTTCAGCGTCTCATGGAGGCGGGCCCGGACCTCGTGCGACGCTACGACCTGTCCCATCTCAAGCATATCTGCACCGTGGGGGAGCGGCTGCCGCCCGAGTCCTTCTTCTGGGCCCGGGAGCACCTGGGGCTTTCCCCCCACGACACCTGGTGGATGACCGAAACCGGGATGATATGCCTGGCCAACTTCCCCTTCCTGGCCATCAAGCCCGGGGCTCTGGGAAAACCGGTCCCCGGGGTGGAGGCGGCCGTAGTGGACGAACAGGGAGATCCCCTGCCGCCCATGAGCATGGGGGAGCTGGCCCTGCGGCCGGGCTGGCCGGCCATGATGCGCGGGATCTGGCGGGATGAAATCCGCTACCGCACCTATTTCCATGAAAGAGGCTGGTTCCTGACCGGCGACATGGCCATCGCCGATGATGAGGGCTATTTCTTTCACCAGGGCCGGATGGACGATCTAATCAAAGTGGGAGTCCAGCTGGTAGGCCCCTATGAAATCGAGCAGGCCCTGTGCCGCCATCCGGCCGTGAGCGAGGCGGCCGTCATCGCCAAGGCCGACAAACCCGGCGTACCCCTGATCAAGGCCTACATCACCTGCAACCGGGGGATCGTCCCTTCCAGACGGTTGAACCGGGAAATCCGGGCCCTTGCCGAGAGCGGCCTTTCACCGGGCATCCATATACGGGAACTGGTATTCGTGGAAAGTCTGCCCAAGACGCTCTCCGGCAAAATCCTTCGCAGGGCCCTGAGGGCCCTGGACCTGGGCCTGCCGGCAGGTGACCCGACAAGACTAAAAGACGTCTAACCTGTCGTAATTATATATTAAAACAGCATATATCATTTTTCCATTTGCATATCCCAGCGTTTTTCTATATTATGAAGTGTAATTTCACATACAGTTCGCAACCGATACGCTCCGCTGGATGAAAGCGCTGGATACGCCCTCAGTTTGGTTCCCCCGCTAACGCAAAGAGGCCTGACCCCTGAAGTAATAGAGCCCCCTCTCTCGGGGTACCGACACCTAAACCCATAAGCACCTGTCGATAGAACGACCGGTGGACACGGCATCAGAAGGACAGGAATTATGGATGACATCAAGAAAGACAAGGACAGGAAAGCCGACCCCTCTTCCGAAGAAAATTCCGATAAGCGAAACGGCAGGGACCGGCGAAGCGAACCTTCAGAGGGGTTTGCCTGCGTGAGCACGGTGGGATGGATCTGCCGCCGCGAAAAAACCCGCAGAAAAGACGATTCCTTTTCATCGACCCCTTACACAATAACGGAACCCGCGTATCCGTTTCTGATGAAATGACGGAACCCGAAAGGTAAGGGAAGAACGCTCATGCACCGGCGCAGGCGGGGCAAACGCCGAAAAGAAAGACTTCGTGATCCTCCACCACGAATCCTTCGGGGGCCGCCTTCTTCTCGTTCAGCGCGCAGCCGGGAAGATTGAACAACCGGTTGCATGCATGGCAGTGGAAATGATGGTGATGGGTCTTTCCCGCCAGTTCATAGAGGGTTCCCAGGGAAGGATGGCTGATCTGTTTGACACACCCCTTTTCCAGCAGAAGCTTCAGGTAGCGGTACACCGTGGCCTGGTTGAGTGACGGCACAAGCTCGCGGCCATAGCTGAGGATCTCATCGATCCCCATCGCTCTGTCCTGTTGCCGGAAAACGTGCTCGATCGCTGAGCGTTGGGAGGTTTTTCGTCTCATCGTTCATGCCTCGGTCCGCAACATATCCGATCCAGCCGCTCATTGCAAATCCTTTCGCACCCGCCTTCTGCCGGCCAGCCCGGCCTCACCGAGAGGCCCCCTCCCCGGCTCCTTTAACTGAATCCGATTCACCGCATCACACAAGCCTCCCCTTTACAAGTCATCTCGCCTGTTCTATAAAAACAACTTTATTCTGGCGATCAGGCTTTCTGGGAATGAAAATATTTATTGCGAAAAACTCAGGATTTTGCATGGGCGTCCGCCGAGCGGTTGAAATGGTATTGGATGCATCCATAGAACATGCAGAACCCATCAGCACCTTCGGCCCGTTGATTCATAATCCGCAGGTATTGGCGCTCCTGGAGGAAAAGGGCATCCACATCTTGAACGAAACGCCGGAGACGGGAAGCGGTATCGTTCTGATAAGGGCTCACGGAATCCCCCCGCATGCCCATGAGAAACTGATAAACGCCGGGTTTGAGGTGCTGGATGCCACCTGTCCGCGGGTCATCAAAATTCAAACGATCATCAAAAAACACACGGCCCAAGGCTACGTATCCATCATTATCGGCGACAAAAATCATCCGGAGGTCGTCGGGCTCCAAGGCCATGCGGGGCAAGACGGATACGTGGTCGGAAGTCTTGGCGAACTCCAGGCGCTGCCGGTCTTTGAAAGGGCCATCATCGTCGCCCAGACCACCCAGAACACCCAACTGTTCCAAGACATCAAGACTTGGGCAGCCAGCCACCGTCCCCATTACAAGGTTTTCGACACGATCTGTGACTCCACGGAGAAAAGACAGGCGGAGATAAAGCAACTGGCCGACACGGTGGATGCGATAATTGTCGTGGGCGGCCGAAACAGCGGCAACACCCGCAGGCTGGCTGAGGTATCCAGGGGAACCGGCAAAGCGACATTCCACATCGAGACCGAAGCGGATCTGGGCGCCCTTGACGCGGAAGATCTTTTATCCCATTCCAGCATCGGGATTACGGCCGGCGCATCCACACCGAACTGGATCATCAACAGGGTATATAAGGCCCTGGAGGGGTTGGCATACAGACGCAAACAAGGCTGGCGGCGCATCCTCTTTTCGATCCAGCGCTCCCTCGTACTGACCAATATTTATTTATCCTTTGGTGCCGGCCTTCTGTGCTATGCATGCTCGACCCTGCAAGGGATAAAGGGCTATACGCCCTTTGTCTTTCTGTCCATGCTCTATGTTCAGTCCATGCATCTTCTCAACCACCTGACCGGGGGCAAGGCTGATCAATACAATGACCCCGGCAGGGCTTGTTTTTACAGCATCAACAGAAAGTGGTTGACGATTCTGGCCGTTACCACCGGCGCGGGGGGATTGATCATTGCATGGACGCTCGGCGCCTGGCCCTTTTCCATCACCCTTGCCATGAGCGTCCTGGGACTGTCCTATCACCTGAAACTGGTACCCGATTATTTTACCGGGATTAAATACCGCAGGATAAAAGACGTGCCCGGATCAAAAACACTCCTGATTACCGTGGCCTGGGGAATTCTGACGGCGATACTGCCGTCTCTGTCGATCAGGGGAACCATCGCCTGGAACAATTGGCTGATTTTCATATGGTCCTCCGGTCTGGTGTTTGTCAGAACCACCTTTTTTGATATTCTCGACATGCAGGGGGACCGGATCGTCGGCAAGGAGACCTTGGCACTTCTGATGGGAGAGAAGCGATCGCATCGGGTCTTAAAGACCATCCTCATGGTCCTGATCGTGACACTGCCGATGGCGTCTGCCTTGCAGCTGGCTTCGCCGTTGGGATTCGCCCTGACCCTTTGCCCGATATTCATCTGGATCGTTTTCTCAGCCTATAGAAGGGGGTATCTTCTTCCGGGGATCAAGCTGGAATTTCTTGTCGAGACCCTGTTTATGACGGCCGGTTTAATCACCTTGATCTGGTCGTCGGCTGATCCACTTAAGTTCTTGGTAATTAATTGAGATGGCCCCTTCCCTGCCGGGTCCGAAACGGCACGGTGAGACCCGGACCGGGCAAGGCCGGGCAAGCTTTCACCCGAAATCAACCCGAATCATCAATCGCAGAGGGCATGCCGCAGTTTAAAAGGGAGAAATCATAATGAACGGAGCAAAACCTGTACTGCCAGGATCTGATCGCCTGCAGCAGCTCTTGCAGGGAGTCTCGCGCTCGTTTGCGCTCACGATACCCAACCTGCCGCCGGATCTTTGCCGGACGGCCACCGTTGCTTATCTGCTGTGCCGGATCGTTGACACGATCGAAGATGAGGAAAGCCTGACGGTTTCCAAAAAACATCTTTTTTTCAATGAGTTTATCGATGTGGTTGGCGGCAGGTCAGCGCCCGGTCCCTTTGCCGAAAGGTTATATCCGTTGCTCAGTGACAGTACGCTGCCGAGCGAAAAAGAACTCATCCAGGAGACACCGCTCGTCATTCAGGGATTATTCAGGGCAAACCCGGCCCAGCAGGCCATGCTGAGGCGTTGCGTAGGCACCATGTCCACTGGCATGTTGCGGTTTCAGGAATCCAAATGCCCGGACGGACTGGAAAATGTCGCCGAGATGGACACCTACTGCTATCATGTGGCCGGTGTGGTCGGTGAAATGCTGACAGGACTTTTCTGCGATTACTCTGAAAGAATCGCGAAGCACCATGGAAAACTGATGGAACTGGCTGTATCCTTCGGTCAGGGACTGCAAATGACGAATATCCTGAAGGATCTTTGGGAAGACCGCGAACGCGGGGCGTGTTGGCTGCCGCGGGATGTATTCCAGAGCAAGGGGTTTGACCTGAAGGATCTGGCCCCCGGCGCCTATACACCGAGTTTCGGTGAGGGGCTGGCCGAGCTGATCGGCATCGCCCACGGGCATCTTAAAAACGCGTTGGCCTATTCCCTGCTGATGCCGCGACACGAGACCGGGATCCGAAAATTCTGTTTGTGGGCCATCGGCATGGCGGTCTTCACCCTTCAGAAATTAAACAGGAAACGCGATTATTCGTGCAGCAACGATGTCAAAATATCGAGAGGGACCTTAAAGAAAGTGATTCTGTTATCCAATGCCACCTTGCGAAGCGATCTTCTGCTAAAGGCGCTCTTTAAACTTGCCGCCCGGGGTCTGCCGCTGGCAAGCCCTATAAAACTCCGGGTGCAGCCGCCCCTTGGACGGTTCGTGGACCCCCCTTCCCTCGAAAATCAAAATCCGATGAAATTTTAGGAACCCGGCAGTTGAGAAGGCCTGCCGATGGCTTCTGCCCAAACCTCCTTGAGGGATGACGCCATGAAAACACACCGACAGCGAACGCTGGTTTTTTGTGGGATCCTCGTAATGGTCCTCTGCGGGATATCCGCCACCGGGGCCCGCGCAGAGAGCCCTGTGGCCTCCGGACCAACCCAGCGGACGGTCCCCTCCATAATCTGTGACACCGCGCCCGGATACAGCTTCCGAAAGGGCACCGACATTGTCGGTGTTGCGGTCGGTGTCGGCGTCGGTGCCAGAATTCTCGGCAGCCAAAAGCAGCATGACCTGATGCTGGTGTACGGTCACTGGGGCAGGATGGCCACGGGCGTCATCGGCGGTAATCACTGGTATCGAGGCGGTGTGGAGCTCTGGGGCGAACTCTTCGGGGGGTCCCAATATCGCCCCCGGCAGGACTTTCTGGGGGGATTGGGCATCGGACTGCGCTATCGTTTCCTTACCGGCAACCGCTGGGCCCCATACATTGACGCAGGCTCGGGGGTGGCGGTCACCAATATCGGCGGACCCGATCTGGGCTCCGCCTTTGAATTCATTCTCCAGGGCGGCGGCGGCATACAATATTTTATCAAGAAAAATACCGCATTGTGTGTTCAGGCGCGGTGGTTTCACCTGTCAAATGCCGGTCTGACCAACTCAAACCGGGGAGCCAACAGCTTTTTGTATCTTGTCGGCGTGGACTGGTTTTTCTAAAGAAAGGGGAGGAACTTGAGTATCCCTGTAATTCAAAAAACGCGTATTGCCGGGTACATTCTCCGGCAGGTATTGACCGGTACGCGGCGGTTTCCGCTGGTGCTGATGCTGGAGCCCCTGTTTCGCTGCAACCTGCAATGCAAGGGCTGCGGCAAAATAGCCGTTTCCCGGGAGCTACTGAACCGGCAGCTCAGCGTCGATGAATGTCTGTCCGCCGCCCTGGAATGCGGAGCGCCGGTCGTTTCCATCGCAGGCGGCGAGCCCCTGCTTCATCCGGACATGCCGCTGTTGGTCCGCCGACTCGCGGCCCGCAAGAAATTTGTCTATCTGTGCACCAACGGACTGCTCGTATCAAAGCGGATCGATGAATTCGAGCCCTCGGCCTATCTCACCTTCAACATCCATCTGGATGGACTTCGGGAGCGACATGACGCCCTGGTCTGCCGGCCGGGCGTGTTTGACCGGGCCGTGGCGGCCATCCGACTGCTGCTTTCAAGAGGGTTTCGGGTGACCACCAATACAACCCTTTTCGGAGACGAAACCCCTGGCAATGCCGCCCGTTTTTTTGATTTTCTATCCTCCCTCGGCATCGAGGCCATGACGGTCGCGCCGGCCTTCAGCTACGAAAGCGCCTCGGACCAGGGGCATTTCCCCGACCGTGACAGTACCCGGGCGCTTTTCCGACGCCTGTTTGAAATGGGCAAGGGGAGAGGATGGCGGTTCAATCACAGCAGCCTGTACCTGGATTTCCTGGCCGGCGGCAGGGAGTATCACTGCACCCCCTGGGGCAACCCGACCCGCAATATTCTCGGATGGCAAAGACCGTGCTACCTTATAAATGATGGATATGCGGCCACTTACAGGGAACTTATGGAAACCACGGACTGGACGCGATACGGTGTGGGACGGGACCCACGCTGCAATGCCTGCATGGTCCATTGCGGCTTCGAGCCCACAGCGGTGATGGATTCGGTAAGGCATCCGCTAAAGGCCCTGATCCCGCCTCGCCGGAAGTGATGGGTCACCCCCGGCGGCAACTGGAGATGAGGGGATGATGCAATCGACTTCTCATTTGAACGCGCCACCCCGCCTTGAGGGCCTTGCCGGCGGCCGCGTACCGCCTGCCCATGCGATGCATCTCGAAGGCAAGGGAAGGCCGGCGCGCAAGATGGCGCAAGACGGCGGCGGGCCGGATCTTGCCGCTCCCATCAAGGCAGTCGAAAAGGGCCCGGGGAACGGCTTCGTCGGCAGGATCGCAGACGGCGCGCAAGATAAAGAAGGGGAGATGGGTTTCCTGTGCCGCGCGGGCGATGGCGGCGCTTTCCATGTCCACGGCCAGGGCCCGGGTCTGATTGAAGAGCGATGCTTTCCGGGAGACGGTCAAAATACCCTCGGCCGTGGTGAGCACCGTACCGCAGGCAACGGGAACGCCCTCAGAGGCAAAGGCTGCCCGGGCGTGATCGACAGCGGCCGCATCCGCCGTCCAACATGTCCGGTTCTTCCCGCAATCCATGGCAAGGACGCTCTTGGCAACAACCAACTGCCCGGCCTTCAGCCCGGGATACAATCCACCGGACAGCCCCATGCCCATCAGCGCAGAGACGCCTTCGGAAATCAGCCAGCTGGCAGCTGCAGATGCCCTTTCAACGCCGATACCGGCGCGAACGGCCATGAGATCCGTTCCGTCCGGCAAGCAGGCTCGCCGGACCCAATGGCCCTCGATCCGATGCCAGGACCCGGCCCCCAGCAGCAGACGTGCCTCGGAGGCCATGGCCACCACCATACCCAAGAGGGGTTTCATGCCCCGCCCCTTTCAAATTGAAGTCCATTGGAATTCATAGCGTCAGGAGGACCTGTATCTCATGAAGGCAATCCATGCAACCCAAAGCGGCTCCTCGCCATCGTCCTTGGCAGCGGCCATTGAAAATGCACTCCAGTGGCTGGAGGCCGACCAGAATCCCGAGGGGTTCTGGGTGGGCATGCTGGAATCCAACTGCTGCATGGAGGCCGAGTGGCTCCTTGCGATGCATTTTCTGGGGGTGCCCCCGTCGCCCCAAAAGGAATCGCTGGCCCAGGGGATTTTAGATGCCCAGCGGCCGGATGGCGCATGGGAAACCTATTACGACGCTCCCACGGGCGATATCAATACGACTGTTGAGTCCTACGCCGCCCTCCGGGCGGTGGGAATGTCGCCCGATGCCCGACCCCTTGCGGCAGCCCGGGACTGGATACTGGGCCATGGCGGTCTCAAAGGGACCCGGGTCTTCACGCGGTACTGGCTGGCGCTCATCGGTGAGTGGCCCTGGCAACAGATTCCCAACATCCCCCCGGAGATCATCTATTTCCCGACCTGGTTCCCGTTCAACATCTATAATTTTGCCACCTGGGCCCGGGCGACGATGCTGCCCTTGAGCATTTTATCGGCACGTCGGGCCGTTCGTCCCCTTCCGGCCGGCGCCAGGCTGGATGAGCTGTTTCCAGGCGGACGCGGCGCCATGTCCTATGCCCTGCCCATAAAGGGCCGGGCGCTGTCCTGGAACGGGTTTTTCACGCTGGCCGATCGATTCCTGCACGGATATCAGCGTCTGGGGGCGACGCCGGGCCGCGAGACCGCCATCAAGATGTGCCTGGAGTGGATCATCCGGCATCAGGACGCGGACGGCGCCTGGGGCGGCATCCAACCCCCCTGGATATACAGCCTCTTGGCCCTGCATGTGGAGGGATATCCCCTGACGCACCCGGTCCTGCAAAAGGGCCTTAAAACGCTCGAGGACCACTGGTCCTACGAAAGAAAGGGCACCCTTCACATCCAGGCCAGCGAATCCCCGGTCTGGGATACGGTCCTGGCCCTGACCGCCATGCTGGACTGCGAACGGGACTACCATCGGTCCCGGCCCATGCAACGGGCGGTGGAATGGCTGCTCAGCCAACAGGTCCGGGCGCCGGGGGACTGGCAGGTCAAGGTCAAGGGGGTAGCGCCGGGAGGATGGGCCTTCGAGCGGGCAAATCTCTCCTATCCCGACGTGGACGATACGGCGGCGGCGCTGATCGCCCTGGCGCGCCTGCGTCCCCTGTACCCGGACGCGACGAAGCTTCGGGAGGCTATCCGGCTCGCCAGGGACTGGATCATCGCCATGCAGTGCCGCGATGGGGGGTGGGCCGCCTTTGACAGGGACAACGACAAGGCGATCCTGACGAAAATCCCCTTCTGCGATTTCGGCGAAGCGCTGGATCCGCCCAGCGTGGACGTAACCGCCCATGTGCTGGAGGCCTTCGGCCTGCTGGGCATGACCCCTGAAACGCCGGTTGTCCGCCGGGCGATGGCGTTCATCCGGGCGGAGCAGGAGCCGGACGGCAGCTGGTTCGGCCGCTGGGGCGTCAATCATATTTATGGAACCGCCGCCGTGCTTCCCGCCCTCAAAACGGTGGGCGAGGATATGGCGGCCGGATATGTGCGCCGGGCCGCCGAGTGGATCCAGGCCCATCAGAATCCGGACGGTGGCTGGGGGGAATCCTGCGGCTCCTACATGGACGATGCGCTGCGGGGAAAGGGGCCGAGCACCGCCTCGCAGACGGCATGGGCCCTGATGGCCCTGCTGGCGGTGGGAAGCGATGCGCACCGGGAGGCCATCCAGGGGGGGGTGGATTATCTGGTGTCGCGGCAAACCGGTGGCACCTGGGAGGAGCCGCACTATACGGGAACGGGCTTTCCGGGCTACAGCCTAGGGGCCCGCATCAACCTGAAAGCGCCGGACCTGGCGCAACGCCTCCAGCAGGGCACCGAGCTCAGCCGCGCGTTCATGATCAACTACAACCTGTACCGGCACTATTTCCCCCTGATGGCCCTGGGCAGGGCCCGGCGGTTTCTGGGCCGTGGCGAGGCGCAGCGTCGGGAGCCATGATCTCGACGGTGAATCCGCTGTTCGCGAAATCAGTTCACAAACCGCAAGCTCGACGGTGGGGATTACCGGGGATTAACGGATATCTGTGGATAGAGGGGCACAATTTCGAAACTGCGCGTTTCAAATATTGAGGACAGAGCCCTATGACAGACCAATGGAAAGTTCCCGATCGCAAAGCAAAACCGACCGTTCACGGGCGATACCGACGCACCGGCCTTCTGGTAGCACTGACCTTTGTTATTATCTGCGGCTGCAGCATAGGTCTTGTAAAAGACCTGAAAATCAGTTCCTACGCCCAGAAACAGCAGGTCCACAAACTGATTCAAACCCTCCAACCCATGCTTGACCGAGGGGAGCCCCTGTCGTCTTTCCGATTGTTTCTTCTGGCATCGGCGTACTACGATATCCGCGACTATCAAAAAATGTTCAGGACGACGGATTTGCTGCAACGACAGATCGACAAGGGAGATGTGGGCGGGTACGGTGGAAACCTCACCGTATATTCTGAAATCTTGAGAGGTTACGCCTATCTTGATCAGGAACTCTTCCACAAGGCGCTCGATCAGGCATCGAAAGCCATGGTCCTGCGCAATAGAATCGGGAAGAAAAAAAACTCCTTCGATCAAACTCAACGGATCGATATTTCCTGCATCGCCGGCGTCGCATCGGCGCTGACCGGACACATGCGTGACGCCGACGCATATCTCAAGGCCATCGATGATATCCCGACCGCCGGAGAAATCTTCGGGCCGGAAAAATACATCGCCGAGGCCAAGATATAC
>CAYOXD010000031.1:0-5753 GCA_964407825.1 uncultured Desulfobacterales bacterium
TCCTCGATCCGCTTCCTGGCCGCTTCGATCCGGGTTTCGATCTGCTCCTGGCCCTCCACCTTTCCAGCGGCGATCCGGCTCATGTCCAGCGAATGGAAGAGATAGAGCTTGCAGCCGATCTCCTTTGCCACCCACAGGGCGAAGGCGAAAGCCGACTGGGAGGCCTTGGAAAAATCAGCGCCGAAAACGATGTTGGAAAAATACCAGAAGCAATTGGCGCAGGGCCGGCTGACGATCAGAACCGGCGCCCGGGCGGCCTTGGCCACCCGCTGCATGGTGCTGCCCACGATGTTGCGAAACCGCATGGCGCCGATCTCTTCTTCCCGCGTATGGGCGCCCATGACGATCAGGTCCACATCCTCCTTACGGGCAAAACGCAAAATCTCCGTGTGGGGCACCCCGACCCGGGTCTCGATGGTGCAGTTTCGGGTCTTTTCCAGTTGCACCGCGTAGGTGTTCTTGATCTCGTCCTTGACCCATTCGGTATAGTCGGCGTCGAAGCTGTCCTGTTCGCCGGTGCGGATGTCCGTGGACATCGCACTGAAACCACGGGTCGGGATCCCGTACACATGGAAGAGGGTGAGCTGGGATCCGTATTTGTTGGCCAGATCAAAGGCCACCTTGGCCGCATGGTCGCAGGTGGGGGACGCAGTGGTCGCAAACAGTATTTTCTTAAACATATTCACCTCCTCATTTCGCATTCCCCAGGGGTGGTATGAAACCCCAACTCCCAGGCAACGCCGTCTATAAATTCAAAGAGCGTATAGGCCGTCTCGAACTCGAGAACATCCACCCTGTCGCCGAAAATAATGTGGCGGAGCTTTCCAAGTCCGATGGGGGCATCCACCAACGCGGGCAAATCCATGGAACGCAGGTCCAGGGGCTGTTCCCTTGAGGCCCCGCGCAGGCAGGTATACAGCTCCAGCCGCGGCTTGCCTGGAAAGCCTATTATTTCGATGGTTTTCCCAAAATCGAGGGCCTCCTGCCCCGGGCAGGCGGGTGCCTCGCCAATCTGACGGTACCGATCCATCAGGCCCGGCAAGAATTCGCTGAGCCCCTGCAGAAGGGGGTACCGCGCGAGCATGCGGAAAAAACTCCGAAGGCAGTATCCGTCTGCCAGCAGGACCCGATCCCCCAGATGGCCGATCGGATTTTCCACCCCACCACCGGGGTGAACGCCGCTGTGAAGGGAGCCGTCGATATGGAGGCTGATCTGGTTCATCCACTGTTTACCTCGCATGGGAAGTTGCGGGCACCGTAATGGGCGCCCGGTTGCCCCATGGAAATGCACAGGGTGTGCCGAACAGCGAGAGAAAGGGGGGGGATAAGATATAAATTGTGATTACGGAGTGTTAAAATCGGATAGGGACAGGAGGGGAGACAGGCGGCACCCCCCAGCTTGTTGCAAACTTGCTACATACTGAATCGCATCGCCATAGTCGACACCGCCATACCACGTATTAACTTATTGTTATTGCTGCATTAACATTCACATCAGGATGGGATCGGCCCACACTCTGGATATTGCAACATTTTGCAACACGGAATGCAACGACAGGGACGGTAGCGACCCGCCCCCCCTTGCGTCATTGCCCCGCCTGTCCATTCTTTGTAATTCGATCCTGCCATGCGGTCAATCGCGTGCCGACGAGGTCGCCGACCTCCTTTTCCACGTCCGCGATGGCGTCATCACAGTACTGGCTGTCGAGGTCAATAGTCTGAGAGATGTCGGCGCCGAGATCCCTGCCGGCGCTGTCATAGCCGCTGGCGTCCAGGCGCGCATGTGCCTTGCAAAGGCCCTGCCCCCTGCCTTCCAGCCGGACATGGAGCCAGACGATGTAGGCCGCGTCCGTTCCGTATTTCTTGCACATGGTGAGGCAGACCAGGGGCGAGTCCTCCCGGGCTTGTTTCATGAGGCGGTTGTACGCCGGCTCGGATACCTCGCCGGCGAAGGGATTGGTCACCTCGAATCCATGGCGGGTCAACGCCTCGTTGATGAAGCGCATCATCCTGCGGTAAAGGAGTGTTTGCATGCCGGCATCCTCCGTGCCCCTGCCCTCCTCGGTGTAGAAGGGCAGGACCACAATGCGGATGGGCCCCCTGTCGGTGCGCGCGTATTGTGGTCCCTCAAGACCGCCGGGATGGGAGATGCGGCCCACGCAGCCCCATAAGGATGGCAGAAGCAGCAGCGCCAGTATGATCACCATCGGAAAGTGAAGATGTCTTCTCATGAGGGGGTCCTTCTATCTTGTCGCACTCTCTGCCTCAGCAGGCTCCAACAGTTGGACCTGCACAGGCCCCAGTGAGTCCACGTGGATATCACGCTGCGGAAAGGCTATCACGATATTGTTCTTGTTGAAAAGCGCAATGATCTGGTAGCGAAGATCGCTGGCGATTCTCTTTTTTTCCATGAGCCCCCGGACAATGATCCAGAAATAAATCTCGAACACCAACGCATTATCACCAAAATCATCAAATATGACAAACGGTTCAGGGGTATTTAAAATAGAATCGTTTTTTTGCACCGCCTCCAGGAGCATTGCCGTCACGGTCTCTACGGGAGAGCCGTACGCCACGCCCACCACTACTCTGGCGCGGATCATTTTATCCGACAAGGTCCAGTTGATGATGTTCTTTTCCAGAAAGCTGCTGTTGGGGACCAGTATATGAATGTTTTCTCCGGTCTTGATCCGTGTGCAACGGGCGCCGATCTCCTCCACCCGCGCACATTTTCCCTCCAGTTCGATGAGATCGCCGATCCGGATGGGTCGTTCCGCCATGATGATAAACCCGCTGATGAAATTATTGATCAGATTCTGGGCGCCGAAACCAACGCCGATGGCGATGGCGCCGCCCAGAAAGGTAAATGCCGTCAGCGGAATATTCACCGTACGAAGAGCGAAAAGAACGACAAGCAGAAACCCCATATAAAGCAGCAGTTTCTCCGCCGCCGCCGCTGAACTCATCTTCAGGTTGCGCTTCTTGAGGCGCCCGGAAAGCAACCAAACGGCGCGTTTGACCAGCAGGATTCCCAAAATCAGAATGATGAGCGCCGTAACCACCTTTCTGACCGTAACCCCGTTATCGTCAATTACCCATAATTCGAAATTCCAAAAGTTCTTAAACGTCGAGCCGGTCGCCAATATCCTTTCCCAAAGGGAAACCTTTTGGGCGTGCGTGGCAATCTCGTTTAACAACCGGTTGGAAAGCTGA
The DNA here is from genome assembly GCA_964407825.1 of uncultured Desulfobacterales bacterium. Lineage (GTDB taxonomy): Bacteria > Desulfobacterota > Desulfobacteria > Desulfobacterales > JAFDDL01 > CAYOXD01. The sequence continues at coordinate 3,214 of CAYOXD010000031.1, forward strand.
CGGGTTGCCAAGACCACCGATAGATATCCATCGCCGGATTCCTGGGCTTTTCTCAGAGCATCCAACTGATAGGCACTGTACTTCTTAACGGAAGGGCCCTGGATTTCCATTTCCTTTTCCAGGGAATCAATCCGGGACTGCAACTCGACCTGACGGGTTTGATACAAGGCGATCGCCTGGCGTACCTGATCCTTGATCGCCGTGGTCTCTTTCTCCCAAAGATCCAGATCGTTCTGCGACACATCCTCCTTCAACAGCGCATAGCGGAATTTCCACAACTTCTCCTGGGTGTTGAGCAACTGCGTCATATCCTCTGTCTGCTGCAAGGTCTTTTCATAGGTCTCTTGCCAGGTTTTCAGAGCCTGCATGGCACTGTCGGTAACGGTGCTGTTCGCTGTTGCGCTGTCTTGCTGCCACGCGCGCTCCACCCGCTTTTGCGCATCTATGATGGGTTGGATGCGGTGGTTCAGCCGTATCTTCCGTTTATTGATACGGGTGATTTCCTGCTTCAAGGCGGCGGGATCAAAGGAAGCGTCCTTTCGGATGGCATTCAGTTTCTGGGTGGCTATATCCTGTTTCAGATCATCCAGGCGCATTTGCGCTTTGATGGTACTACAGTTGAACTCCTGTAATTCAAATGAGGCTTTGCTGGCTTCCCGATCCAGCTGGGCCTGGATATATCTAAAATTGTTCTCCGCCGCGGAGCCCTCTCTCGTTTCCACTTCCTCTCTAACCCGGCGCCAGGCCTGCTCCGCCGCATCCAAGTCCTTCCCTTTTTGGTCGAGATCGCGATTGGCGGCTTTCAGCGATGATTCCAAGGCATCCTTTTCCTGGCGAACCGCGGTCACGGCATCCAGAAGGCTGTCGTAATATCCAAGAGAGTATGGTTTTTTTTCTTTTAGAATATACGCCCGGCCATTGGCCATGCGCTGTTTCAAGCTGGCAATTTCAGCGACAAGGGTTGTATTCATCTTCAATGCGTTCAACTGGCGCTGATAGATGAACTCGATCTCCCGGAGGCGGGTCACATTCTGCCGTCGGGCCACCCGCTCGGAGGCGCTTCCTTGCTCGGCCAACACCGATTCCCTCTCGATTCTCTGGGCAACATTCACCAACTTGCCTTGAACATCGATGATTTGCTGGACCGAGTCCCCTGCTGTTGTGTCCGGGCCCGCGGCTATTACCGGCAGAACCCAGAATACCCCGCCCAGAGCCACCATGCACAGAAGCACTACCGTCTGGGCAACCCAGGTTCTGCACCGGGACTTCAAGGCATCCCTGTCCCCCTGATTCACGCGGTTGACTTCATCCGCCTTGGTTTCCAATCCATTCCTCCCCATTACCCGAACAAGAACAAAAATTTCCTCAGCGCGATCATCGCCACAGCTTCTCCAGCTTGGCACGCTCGTAGTAAAAAGACAGGATCTTCTTGTAATTCTCCTTTTTCCCCAGGTATGCCGAGCCCCATTGGGAATACCCTACGCCGTGGCCCCAGCCGTGTCCTTTGAAAATGAAGGTGTTGCCTTCCCTTTCCAGTCCATAAAGAATCTCTGGAAGATTCAAGGCCCTGCGCAGGGTGGTGCGATTTCGCAGAACCATGCTTTTTCCATCCTGAAGGACCAGGCGAACCTTGACAATACGACCTGACGGCCCCCGCTCGTCGACTTTGATGGATTTGAGCCCATCGGCGTCCACACTGATCCGGTTAAGCGCGGCCACCACATGGGATACGGTAAATTGCCTCGTCCAGTCAGCCATCCGGCCTTTAAGGCTGGCCGGGTCCGGACGGGCGACGAGGTAAGGCTTATACAAGTCGAAAATCGCATCGGAATCGGCGGTATACCCTCCGCTGTTGGCACTGAACATGGCCAGAATCGGCTTCCCCTTATAGGTCAAGATCTCGCCGGAGGTGGCCCTGACCGCTTTGGTGCTTCGCGGGTTTTCCACGTGCATTCCGTCATAGGCCTGATCTCCAGCATAATCCACGAGATCATAAGCCCAATTCCGGCGGTGCAGCAATTGATAGTAAGCATAGGTTCGAGCCGCCACGGCCTGGGCCTTCAGGCTCTCGATAGGCCAGGAAGCCGGATTCTCGGAAGGAACCACGCTGAGCAGATAGTCTTCTATGGACAGGACATTGATGACCAGAAGCTTGCCGCCTCGAACACTTGCCACAAGCCGGCCTCGCAACCGTTTCACCTTTTTCCCGCAAACGATCTTCAGGGGCTTGTCACTACTAAAGGTCACGGCCCCATCAGCGGTCTGGGACTGATTGATCAGGAGTTTCCCCCTTTTGACACGAAGGGAGAATCGATCCCTACAGCCGAATCCGCTCGCACATACGCTGCCACCCATAATTTTTGCCTCTTCCGTGGCCTCACAGACGCGTACCCGGACCTCCGGCGCTTTTCGTTTCACGACATGCGGAGCCGGCGGCAAGGGCGTCGGTGGGGAAGGTTGTGGCGTCGGTGTGGGAGGTTTAGGTGTCGGTGTGGGAGGCTGCGGCGTCGGCGTGGGAGGTTTAGGTGTCGGTGTGGGAG
>CAYOXD010000031.1:5853-22760 GCA_964407825.1 uncultured Desulfobacterales bacterium
TGGGAGGCTGCGGCGTCGGCGTGGGAGGTTTAGGTGTCGGTGTGGGAGGCTGCGGCGTCGGTGGGGGAGGCTGCGGCGTCGGTGGGGGAGGCTGCGGCGTCGGCGTGGGAGGAGCTGGACGAGGCATCCGGGCGATCTCGCCCAGAAGCGCCTCCGCCTGGAACCTGAACTTGCCCTTTGGAAACGCGCGTTGATAGTGTTCCAAGGTTTTTTTTGCCGCATCAAACCGCCGCATACTGAAAAGCAAAAGCCCTTGCCTGTATTCCGCGACTTCAGCGGCCGGTTTGTATACCTTGCCAACCTCCTGATACACCCTCAGGGCCTCTTCCGGCGCATCGAGAAAAGACGACAGGAGGGTCGCTTTCGCCAAAAGCGCTTCGGCTTTCGTTTTTGGAATCGTCGTGACTTCCGCGGCGGTCTCATAGCACTCCAGCGCGTCCATATATTTGCCTACGTCGATCAGATAACTGGCGTAGTTGATATTGTACCTGGCCAGACGCTCCTTTTCCAGGACTTCGGAAGACACACCGGCAAGGGCCGAAACAGCGAATTCAAGGCTCAACACAAGCCCCAAAAGCATCAAACCGAAAAGCAGGTGCGATTTTTTCATTACCGGCGTCCCCTCACTTCCCCAGGTCCTGGAGATACTGTTTCATAAACATAAGATTCTGGTCTCCGGGATTCAGCTTCAGGGCCCTTTCCAACAGGGAAAGCGCTTTTTCCTTTTGGTCGTGGGCCACGAGATACTTCACATAAACCTGATAGAGGCGCACCTCATAGGGGAAGGCCTTGATGGCTTGCTCCAGGGTCTGGGTCATCTTTTTCTCCTCCCCGAGGTTACTCAGGGTGTAGACCAGGTAGAGGTAAACCTCTCTATCCGCCTTGAGCTTCGAGGCCTGAAGCAGTTCCTGGTATGCATCCCCGTACCTTCTTTCCTTGAACGCCGCGATCCCCCGGCTTTTATGGGACTCGAAGCGCTTGGATAGCTCCTCGGGCGTCAGCGCCTTTTTCACGGCAATAAGCACCTTCCGTCCCTGGGGATAGGGAGCGTCCAAGATACTTTTCACCAGGATATCGCCTTCTAGTTTAAACTTTTTGGCATCTGTCGTTCCCAGGTAGTTCCCCTCGAGAACCATCTTACGGCAGGTGCGGATATTGATCTTCGTGTTATTAAAAAAATTGCTGTCGTTCAGCGTCACCTCCCCGGCCGCCACATCCAGCCCCACGGCGTTGCGACTCAGTGTGGTGTCCTCGATGAAGCTCCTTCCACCCGCCACGACAACCGCCCGGTCGCAACCGGCGACATCGACCCCCTTCAGTCTTAAACTCCCGTCATTCTTGACCACGATCCCCACCCCCCCCTGGCCTTGCACGGAAAACGCGTGCAGCGAAACATCGCCGCCGTCATTTTCCAGGCCTGAGGTGCAGCCTTTGACTATGGTGTTCTCCAATTCGGCCTGCCCTCGGGGGCCCACCACGATCCCCTGCCATCCCTTCCCTTCGAAGATCACGGGCCGCTGCGGCGTTCCCGCCACTTTCAAGGTACCGTTAACGATGATCCGGGCTTTCGGATCCAGAATGATTTTAGAGCCAGCCTGGATCTCAAGCGCCGTTCCCTCGGCAACCGTTCCGTCTCCCTTCAGCCGATAGACGCCGGTGACCAGGGTTCCTGACAGGGCTCCGGTCAGTGCCACCTCATGATAGAAAGGAACGGTAACCCCGACGGTTCTGTCTTGCAATGAGCGGTTACCCGCTGGATCGACCGCCAGAACCCGATAATAATAGGTATGTCCCTGGGAGACGGTGGCATCCAGATAGCGAATTTCCTTCGTGTGCGCGATAACCGTGAAGCTACCGACCGGCGCCTCGTTCCGCTCCACGAGGAATTCCTTCAGATCCTCACTCTGAGGCAAGGCCCAGGTCAAGGCCACGCCGGCCTTACCGGCCTGAGCCTTGATATTCGCGGGAGCCGGAGGCGGAACGCCATCGATGGTCACGGTTCCGCCGGTTTCCAGCCAAACGCGTTCCACGCCGTTGGGCCGGACCAGATGAATACTGAGAGATTGATTTGAGGCCCGGTCGCCCTCCTGAACCACATAAATCCCCTTATAGACGCCATCCCCGTTGGAAGGCAGGGGCAGGTCTTGCTTGAAAGTTCCCAGATTAAAAGTAGCGGTCAGATTCTTTTCCGCAGTCACCTCGACGCGAATGGCCTCTCCGGCCGCGAAGAGCCTCTTGTCGATATTGGTGTCCACCGAGACGACCTCGGGCAGACTCGTTCCCCTGGGGTTGTCCGGAACAATCTGGCTCACCTTCCAGCCCCAATCGTAGACCACCAGCCGCATCTGTTTCCGGGACGATTCGTCTAGGAACGCGCCGACGATGGTTGCAGCGGCGCCCACGATACTGGTCGGCAGGTCTATCTTGCGCTTCGTCGAGGTGTCCCGCCAGGAGCCCAGTTCCTTCCCCTCCTTGTTGACCATCTTTATCCCGGCATTAATCTTGAATAGATCGTAAGCCACTGCCTTCACCATTGTAGCCTCGGCAATCTCGGGATAGATAAGGCCGTCGACCTTCAGCTTTTTGCAAAGGTCCTTCGCCGTCATTTTCTTCCAGGCGTCGCCCCCCAGTTTCTGGTCCACCTGGCTCATCACCATCATTACGTAGCCCTTTCCCGAAAGCTGGTTTTGAACCACCCCCCGCACCAGGTTTGCAACGAATTTCCCCTTGTCGCTATCTGCCTTGACGGAAAAGTCTCCGGCCATGCCTTTCTTTGGGGCAATAAACCTCGCGGGAAGGACCGCCAGGCGCGCCGGTAAGGCCGCCGGAGCCACATAGTGAACCTTCTCGGGTTTTGTCTTCCCCATGCCCGCGCAGCCCGCCAAGAGACAGGCCCCGCACAACACCCCCAGAATCTTCTGCCAACCCCTGGCCACTTTAACTCGTGGAGCTCCCATCATTTTTCTCTCTCTTCAGAAAACGGTCAATATTGTATGCCGTTGACACCCCAAGGGCTGTCTTGAGGCTGCCGGTCAGCTTGAGATGTTGCTTCTTAATGGTAAATTCCCCCGATCCCCAGGTTCTGAGCAGCGGTCCGATCAACGAAAAACTGTCGATAATAATACGGCCGTCCTTCAGATTTGCACTCACGACGCCTCGACTGAAAGAGATGGAATCCGCACTGTCGGAATTGAGATGCGCCGCCCTTAGGATATCCAGGAGAAAACCGAGTCGGGGGTCCAGGCTGGAAAGCCGCCGTACCGAAGCCCGTATCACCGTTACCGTTACAGACCCCTGGGCAGCGTTGATCATGGATTGAACGCTGTTGCCCTGGGTTGAAAAACTGCCAACCAGGTACAACCGGCCGCTAAGAAACACGGGGAGTTCCGTGGAGAAGCAGGCGATCAAAGAGGTCAAATCCACATCGGTCCCCCTTGTCTCTATGGTCGTGACCAATCGATCGGGGGGCAGCGCCACGGCCGTTACCCCCAGGTTGATACCGGATATCCGCATCGTTGCATTGAGCAGGGCCCTATCGTTTCCGGACTTGAATTGCAGATTGACGTCATTTAGCTTCGTTAAGTCTCCTAACCAGCAGTGTTTAATAAACGTCACCGCAGAGACCTTCCGACCTTGGATCGCGCTGAGGTCAAAGTGGCGGTCAATCGCGGGTTCCGCTTTGGAAGGGGGCGATGGCGCATCTGATGCCGGCCCGGCAATGTGCAACTCCCGAAGTTTCAAATCCAAGTCGGTTTGCTTACTTGCCGGAATAAAGGCGACCCCATCTGCCGCCAGCTTGAATGACGGTGACGTCAGCGATAAATCGAAGGCCGCTTTCGGTCGCCCGGCCTTGGCGAGATGCAGATTGACGGTGGTATCGAAGATGTTGAGGGAATCAATCGCGGTGCGAAGGGACATCCGTTTAAGATCCAAGGGAATGGGGATCAGGCCCGTGATGCTGCCGTTGCCTCCTTTGGATGAGTTGAAATTGAGTGAATCGATCCGAACGGTGGGTTTCCCCTGTTGCAAGGTTACCGTTGCGTCCAGTTGTCCGATTGTCAAATTTTGTTTTTCCCCGTTTTCCGCCACAAGGTGCAGCACAAGCCCCTGGATCTTGGTCTGGAGGGAGCCGTCCACCGCGAGGGCGCCGGCCGGATCTTCAGCCCCCCGGCGTCGGCCCGAAAACTGAAGGGATGAGAGTCGAATATTTCCCTCGGGTATCAAGGTCTTCAGTTTGGCACTGCTCAACGCGTTCTGGAGCACCTTTTCCCCCTGGGGATTCTGTTGAAGCCAGTTGAAAACACTCCCCGCGTCCACGGTTCCCTCGGAACAGCGCACGGCGAAAGTGCCGCCATCGGAAAGTTTGACGCCCAGTTTGTGGAACTGGATCTTGTCAAGATTCAGGTTATCGGCGGCGAGTTCAAGGTCTCCCGAACCCGCATCGAAAGTGAACTGCAGTCCGCTGCAGTCCATGTTTCGGATGGTCGGTATCTGGGCGGCTGCCTGATCGGACAGGTAACCGAACTTCAGAAGAAAATCCTTGACCGCCGTCGGGTTGAAGGTCCCCTGCGTGGCGTCGACCTTCAATCTCAGCGGAGCAAAGGATTCGATCCGCATATCACCGACAAACTTCAATCCGATCTCGTCAATCGACGCATTCTTGAGCTGCACGAAGAGCCCTTGGCCCACCTTTTCCGCCTTCGCGGTCAGGGAAACCGGCAGGACCGTGTCGCCCCGTGCCGCCTTGAGGACCAACCGAGCTTGGTTCAGCATGACGATTTTGGTCGGGATACGGTCCGTTGACAGGGGGGCACCCTGAGCGGCAGTCCCCCCCGTGGCTCCGGCCGAGGTCGCATCCAGGCTGCCAACCACGAACAACGGTTTTTCAAAAACGGCTTTTTTGAATTGAATTTGGCCACTGAGGATTTTGCCGAGATCGGGATAAAGCCTGACCGTTGGGACACTTACGCTGTTGTTCCCCGCTTTCACGCTCAGATTGGCCATGACGATGGTGGGCATCGGGAAATAGCTGAGGCCGAGGGAGGAAAACCGCATTTCCATGCCCGTCAGCCGCCGCGTGATTTCGCCCATGTGCCCCTTGATCCAAAACCCCGCGCCAGCCATCAGGACAATAAACGCCAACAGACATCCGCCGGAAATCACGGCAAGTTTTTTCATTATTCACGCTCGCATTGCGCATTGCTGTCCCCCGAACGGAAATGGCCCGAATCCAACAGCAAGTGGATTCGGGCAGATATTCCTCGACTTCCCGTTCGGGCAATCGGTACTATTTCAGAATGAACACAACTCTTGCCTGCGTCAGCAAGTTGGACCGCTTGTCATTCACATAGATCGCTGCCGCATCATCCGGGGAAACTTCGGCATCCGTATATTTTTCCACGCCCACGCACTTGATGATCATGGGATGCTTGCTCCCCCAGCTCTCCAAGAGCGCCTTGGCCTTACCGTCATCAGTTGTAAAGCCGCCGCACCCCCGCTCAACAAGCACGCTGCTCAGGATCTTGGAAGGATCGAAGACAACTTGATTCTTTACCGTCAGAATCCGGTTGACCAGGGCCGGCCGGAACTGGAAATCGCGGGCATCCACGATCAACCCGTCATAGGGGTGGGTCAATTTGGAAGGGGCTTGGACCTCAGGTGCCTGCTCCACGGCTTTTGCCTTGGCGCCTGTCGTTTCGGTATTCGCTGTTTCCGTGGCCGCGGTGCCCCCTCTCTTCTGCGCAGCAGGGGATTTGGGAGAGACGACTTCGGGAACAAGTGCGGGCGCAGAAGGCTTGAAAGCAGGTTTTTTCTCCGGCATCAAATCATTGTCCTGCATCAGGGGCAGGATAATGTCGTAAAGGCCGCCTTTACCCCGGATGTAGAGCCGCATGGTAACCTCGGCATATCCCTTTTGGGCATCGTAATGCTGGCCGGTCTTCATGGCGCCCCGAAGGAACCCCTGAACAGAGGTTTTGATTTGATCGGACTGCAGCATGCCATCCTTGACGGACGTCGTACCGAATAGTTTCAACCCCTGCACCACCTCCAGCAGATCGCGCTGGGCCACAACCTCCGCCGCCCGCAAGGCGCGGTAGCGGCTTTGCCCCTCCTCAGAGGAGCCGACGACCTGAATATAGCCTTTCTGGAAGATCTGATTGGGTTCGGTGACGCTCTGCATGTCTTCCTGCGCCCAAGCAACGCCAAGCAAACAGATGCTGAAAATGCTCAAAATGAACGCCCCTAAAATCCTTTTGCCTGTCATCATCGACCTCCTCTCTAGTAGATATTCATTACGTTTCGCAAATGCATGAGTGCCAATAGCAAATCCGCCCCGTCGACCGGTTCATCCGGTCTGAAGGCTCCGGAAAGATCCGTCTCCATAAGATTACGGCTGACCACGTTCATCACCGCGTTAAACCAAGGCGCGCTGGGGGGGACATCGGGATACGGGGATCTTTCCTCCCCGACATAGGCGGTGGCCAATCCCTCCTTCCCGGTTATCTTGATCAGGAGATCCTCCAGAATAAAGGCCAGCGCCTTTCGCTTCACCGGTTGGTTTGGATAAAAGAGATAGGCCTTTGCCGTCTGATCGTACTGCGGTTCAAGTCCTCGCACTCTCCATTTGAGAACCGTCAGGATTTCAGCCTTGAAAGGGTTGTCCATAACGTCCGCGGGGATAAACGACGTCTTGGGCTCATTGCCCGGCGTTGGAATCCGTCCGGCCATGAGCCGATCCAGATGAATTTCGTCCACCAGCAGGGCGGCCACGTCAGCCCGCACGACCTTATCCTTTACCGCGATCCGCTTGGCAACATCCGTAAGCGTATAATTGGCGGTGGCCCGCACGATTTTGTGGACTTTTTTGAAAAGAGCGCTCGCCGGATCGGACCAGCGTCCCGGAGGAGCCTCGGTGACCTTGGACAGAAGATCCACCGCATCCCTGAACTTAAAGGCTTTATAAGAAGCCACCGCCATGAAATAATTCGCCGCTTCCTTGTCACGATAGTATGGCAGTTCGGCAACCTTGACTTTCTTGAGGCTCATCATTTCATCATAAGCATCCTGGGCCTTTCTCAACCACGCTTTCGGCTTTCCATGGGTATAGACCCGAATTTCCGTGACCCTTACGGAATACTTCTGCGAATCGCCGTCCGCTTTATCCTTGGCCTTCTCGATAAGGTCCAAGGCCCGTTTTAATTCCACGGCTTGATGCGCCCCGGCCGGCTGGGCTTCGGCTCTCATCGCCGCCACCAGCGCATCACCGGCCAGTGCCGGCGCATAACCCGGCGCCAACTTCAATGCTCGATCAAAATGGGCCGATGCCTGGTTCAAATTCCCCTTGTCGATCAAGTTCATCCCGGTAAGATAGTGATGGGCGGGGCTGTCTTCCGCAGATATCGGCTTCATGACCTTGGGGGCGCAACTTCCCAGCGTCAGGGCCAAAACAAACAAACAAACCACTATGAAATGCTTTTTCATTTGTTCTCCTTTCGAAAGTGGGAACACCTCATCCGGATGGATAGCTTATTGGCCGGAATAAACGATTTCCGCCCCCTTCATTTCCACTTGGGTCAAATGCAATCCAGCTTTCTGCAGCCCCTGTCTGAAGGAAAAATTCGCAGCCGTGGGATCAGCCTCGGTAAACACTTCAACTTCCAAATAAGTCCCGTATTGTTTGTCAACTCGGAAGTCCCAGCCCAGATCCTGCATGACTTTGTAAATGGCGGTCTGCTTTGGGGCGGATGTGTCTCGAAAGGCGAAAACAACGAATTTTTCCCGCTGCGTACTGAAACGTTTGACGATTTTAGCGACAAGCTCGTCGGCAGCCTTCTTTCCCGCCTTATCAACCGCCCGGGCGGCGCCCTCCTCTATTCCATAATCACCCCCCCTGGCGACAATGGCCTCCCGCTTCGTGACATTGGCAAACAACTCACCGGTCGTTACATCATAGGCCTTAAGCCCCAAAGTCGTATGAATCACCCTGTACCCCTCCGAGGTTCGCCGACTTCCTGCCGACACATCGATAATGACCACGGCATCCCCGTTTTCCTGACGGGCCATCTGGATGGCGGTCTTCTCATCAGCGCCGAGGGCCAGGTTGCGGTTCTTGATCCGGGCGAGTTGATCTGGCAAAAAGACACGGAATCCATAACCACTCAATTTATCGCTTACAAGATCCACGATCTCCTTGGCGGCCATGGAGTCCGCAGGCAGGGCCTCGTCTGTGCGCTTTCGGTAATAGAGCACCACGCGGCGGTTATCGAAGGTCGCCTTCTGGAAGCTTTTCTGGAAACGGGGGTCCTCTCGGAATTGCTTCATCAAGCCCTTCATCTTATAGTCATTGAGATCGGTCTTGATCTTGACTTTGTAAGAGCCGTCAATGGGATCCTTACCTTCAGCCAGAACCTCATATTTCTTTATATATCCGGCGCTACTTGAAATAATCCGGTCATAGTCAAGTTTACCTTCCGCAACCTTGGTGCTGGATTGCAGGTAACTTCCCAGTCCCTGTTCTATCGCAGCTCTCAGGGCATTGTTAATCGCGGCCTGCCGAGTCGGGCCGTCACCGACCGACGTGACTGTCAAGGCCCATGCGGCGGTCGAAATCGATAGCCATACAAGACAAATGCCACCCCAAAACGAAATTTTTGTTCTCAAAGTCGGCCTCCTCACAAATATAAACCTACGTTACATTTCCTTGAGTAGTGTCCGCCCATGAATATCAACTGTTCAAAACAAGTAAAAAGCGCATTTGGTGCCTGCCCTTCACTCCTTCAGATATATCTCGAAAGGCTGGCAATGGGTTACCCCTATGCCGGTTGTCGATTGTGGCGGCCAACCTGCTGCCTTAGGCCAAGCACAAGCGGATCTTTTTTACTGCGTAATTCGTTTTAACATGCTTAACTTATTAATAAACTAACGATATTGGAAAGCGATCGAACAGCTTCTTTTCTGCATGTACTAGCATAGTTTGGAGGCAGATCGCCTCTTGAAACGCATTCACAAAATGAACGTTCCTCATTTTTCCGTCCATGACGTCAGCTCTGCCGATTTTAAGGACGGATGACTAGCAGTGTACAGGTGCTTAGTTAGGATGTAAATTAGGAACTTGCGTTTTGTCAATGGAAATATCCGCGCCCTCGCTTTCCATGCATGCCCCAGCGCCGATAATCCGCTATTGCAATTGTTGATATTCCATCGTATAAAAAAATACGCAATGCTACCAAATATAGCACACCGGAGGTCAATGATGAGGCGATGGATTTGCGGGCTGCTTTGCCTGCTGATGTTGGCTGGCACCTGCAACGCATGGGCCGAATTCAAGAAGACCAAGGTCGCGGTGAGTGATTTTGCTGTTCTTTCCGGATCAGGGCCCCAAGCCAAGGAGATGGGAGCCATTGTCGCCGAATGGTTCACCACCGCGCTGGTGAAAACCGGCCGCTTCGATGTCATCGAGCGCACATTGCTGAAAAAAATCCTCCAAGAGCAAAAGCTGGAAATGACCGGTCTGCTGGACGAGAGCACCGCCTCAAAGGTCGGAAAGCTCCTGGGCGTCAAGTCCATCATATCCGGCTCGGTGGTGATGTTGCCCCACACTACCGAGATCAATGCTCGGATCATCGATGTACAAACCGCGTGCATCAAAGACGCGGAAAGTGTCAGCAGCGCCTCCACCTCGCAACTGCAGGACCTTGTGGCGGAAATGGCTCAACGGATCATCAAGAAATTTCCGCTTGAGGGCTATGTGGTACAGCGCGACGGCGATCATATCGACATCGACCTGGGGCGTTCGGCCGGCGTCCATCCGGGAATGCAGTTCATTGCCTACCGGGAAGGCAAGGTGATCAAGCAGCCGAAAACCGGCGCGGTGCTGTATGTGCGGCGCATAGAGACGGGCCGTTTCAAGATCACAGCAGTTCGAGACAACATCTCCGAGGGAATCCTTCTGGAGGAGAAGGGCAATAACGCCGTCGTATACGGCCAGCCTGTCTACAACATCGCAGAGCCACGGCGGGTCGCCGCGCGGCTCTATGTCAGCACCGAGCCCAGCGACGCGCGTATCCGTATTCTCAATATCACGGCGTCCTTTGAGCAGGGAATACGGTTGGCCCCCGGCCGCTACCAATTGGAAGTATCCGCCGACGGCTACCGTAATGAAACCCATTGGATCGAACTGGAGCCCGGCGCCGATAAGAAGGTGTCTATCCATCTGGTAGCGCTTGAACAAGCGCCACCACCCCTGCCACCGCCCGAGGAATCCTCGATACGAGAGGAATCCCCGCCCCAATCGGAACACTTGACCCCCCAGGTCAGCCGCTTCATCCATATGCTGCGTTCCGGCAATGATGAACAAATCCGTCTGGCCGCGCGGGAAGCCGAACGGCACCATCCACACGCCCCCCGCTTGCTGGAAACGGCCAACGAAGTGCTCCTCGATGGCTACTTGAAAAAGGTCAACGACAAGCGTCACGTCGATGCCATGGCCTGGCTTTGCAAGTACCTGGGGAATTCGCAGGATACCAGATACCTTTCCACCCTCAAGACGGTATCCGACGGCAACGTCCAGCGCAAGCTGAAGAGTTACGCCAGAAGAAGTTACGAAAGACTGAGCAGACAGCCCCGTGCCGGCCGCAGGAGATGACCGGTCACTATTTTTTCGACTATCTCAACATGACCGACGCAATTGGGGGGGGGATATGAAAGCCATTTTTGCCTTTATCGGATTTGTATTGCTGATGGGTGTGCCAGCCGCCGATGCCTCAACGGGTTTTGAAGGCGGACTGTCCAACGCCGCTGGGACTATTTTGACCCGCCTTAACGCCATGAACCAGCTGCAGGGGAAGAGAATATCCGTGCTGGGGTTTAAGGATATGGATTCCGGGGAAGGATGCAAATCGCTTTCCGTGGCCATCGCCAATGAAATCGATTCCGACATCAACAAGATTCGAGGTCAAATGCACGTAAGATTCACAACCGTCCCCAGGCACGATCTGGATGCCATTGAGACCGAATATTTAATTTCAAAGGGTGGCAGCGAGAGCGACATCGTGGATCGGCTGGAGGGGTCGGATATTCTCATCACCGGCATGTGGCAGGACGGGGGAGATACGCTCAACCTCTCCATTAAGGCGGTGTCCATAAAACAAAAAAACATCGATGAACTGACGGCCGTTTCCATACGGATCGACAAAAATACGATGCCTGGCACCCTATTGGCCTGTTTGGGGGGAACACAGGTAACCGTCGAAAGGTTCAAGAACGGCACCATCAATTGGAGAACAAAGGTGATCCAGGTAAAAGGATGGGGGGCCGCCAACAAGTCCTTCCCCAAGTATGTCTGGAAAAAAAGCGCCGAAGAGGCGGCAATTGTCGATGCCCAGACCAAGCTGCTGGAATTTGTCAATGGGTTGAAACTGCACTCGAAGGTATTTGTCAAGAATTATCAGGTCTCATCAGCGACAACCCTTAAAGAGATCAAGGGTAGATTGCGGTATGCAAGACAAATAGGAAAAACGATTTACCCCACGGAAGATACCGCCGAAGTGGTATTCCAATTGAACCTGAAAGATATTCTATAAGAGCCTCCGGAGGCGCAACGATGAGATTCACCGTTTCACTGCTGTTGATGCTGGTCATGGGCGTATTTCAGAGCCACCTGGCCCTGGCCCAATCCCAGGCTGCCAAAGGCGACATCACGGTCGAAGCCCAAGGATATGGCAACAGCCGGGATGAGGCGCTTCTCAAGGCCAAACGCGAGGCGATCAGCAGCGGCATCGGCACCCTGCTGATCTCCGAGACCGAGGTCCGTAATTACATGGTCCAAAGGAACGTGGTCCTGGCCCAAACCCTGGGCTCAGTGAGAAACTACAAGATCCTCAGCGAGGGGTGGCAGGACAAGATCTATCATATTAAGATCAGCGCCGTGGTCTCACTGGCGGATATCCGAGACGATTTGGTCGCTCGCAAGATCCTGATGCAATCCATGGACTCGCCCCGGATGATGGTGATGATCCATGAGGCGGACGGCCAAGGGGCCCAGGTCGCCATCGATGATTACCTGGAGGCAAAAAAGGTCGAGTTGGTCGACCCCGCCCAGGCGGAAGCCCTGGCCGGGAAGGATGCCGCTTCGATTCGGAAGGCCACCGAGGGAGACCCGGTGGCGGCCGCTAAGTTGGGGGCTGCTTGCGGTGCCGAGTACATCATAACCGGCAAGGTCAAAAAGAGCGTCTCGCAAACTGAGCTGCTGAAGGAAACGGGCCTATGGTCGGGCCATGCCACCCTCACCGCCTGGGTGGTCAACGCTTCCAATGCCCGGATCATCGCCTCCGGCATGGCCACCGCCGCGGCCGTTCACATCTCCGGACAGACCGCCATGTCGGAAGCTGCGGCCAAGGCGGCCCGAAAGCTGATGGACAAGCAGCTTTTCCATAAGATCATCGCCTCTTTCGAGGATACGGTCAACAATGGCCTGAATATCGATGTGACGGTCGAAAATATTCCCGACTTTGCGACCGAGGAGGCGGTCACCGCTTTTATCCGCTCCCTGGATGTGACCGCCGTCCACAAACGGGCGTTTGTGGGCGGTCTGTTGAAGCTCTCCGTTGTAACCCCAGGAACCATCGGCGGCTTCGTAAGGGCCTTGGATGGAAAAGAGATAAACGGCCGAAAACTGGCCGCCATCGCAGAGGTCGGCAACCGGGTGGTATTGACGCTTCGTTAGAAGCCTCCGGTCTGAGGCTTTGATTGTTTTAAACAAGGGAAAGGCCGCCACCATGGAAACACCCGCATTTCAGGATTACTATTCGGGCGCCCACAGCTACTGCTTCGGCTGCGGCACCCACAACGATCAGGGCATGAAGATAAAAACCTACTGGGACGGTGACACCTCCGTGACGCGCTTCAAACCCCTTGCCCATCACACTGCCCTTCCCGGTTATGTCTACGGCGGGCTCATCGCCTCGCTCATCGATTGCCACTGCACCGGCACTGCCGCGGCGGCCGCCTACCAGGCCGAAGGACGTGCCATGGACACCCATCCCCCCCTGCGCTATGTCACCGCATCGCTCCACGTGGACTATCTGAGGCCAACGCCGATGGGGGTTCTTCTGGAGGTGCGGGGGACGGTGGAGGAATTGCGGGGACGAAAGGCCATCATTTCCGCCACCGTCTCGGCCAATGGAAAGCTGTGCGCCAGGGGGAAGGTCGTCGCCGTCAAGCTCCCGGACACGTGGAAATAAAGCCCGCCTGAAACAGTATCCGCTCTCGTCCTCCAGCCCCTGTGATCCGCTGCGATGGAAATAAGCCCTGGGGCAACTCCCCTGGGCCACACTGCAAGGAAATGCTAGGCGCCGGGAATCGCCGAGCCCTTTCCGATCCGCTCTCCCCACCGGGCCGCCCGGTCCATGATCTCTTGGACATCCAGGGTCTGCAGTTCCCGGTTTCGCACCCGCCACCGGCCCGCCACCATCACGTCCCGAACATCCGCTCCGCCGGCCGCGTACACCAGGTGAGACACCGGGGAGTAGCAAGGGGCCAGATGGGGCCTGCGGCTCTCCACCACGATGAGATCCGCCGCCTTTCCGGGCTCGATGGAGCCGATGCGATCGGCCATTCCCAGAGCGGCAGCGCCTCCCATGGTCGCCAGATGCAGCACGGTGGCGGCATCCATAGCCGTTGGATCCAGCAGGTTCACCTTGTGGAGCTTGGCCGTCAGGTCCATCTCCCGAAACATGTCCTGGTCGTTGTTGCTGGCGCACCCGTCCGTGCCAAGCCCCACCCCCACCCCGGCGGCAAGAAACCGGGCAATAGGTGCAATGCCGGATGCCAGTTTCATCTCGCTCTCCGTTGTGACCGATACAGGGGTCTTTCGTTTTGCCAGGAGGGCGATGTCGCTGTCGTCCACCCAGATGGTATGCACCAGGAGGGTGCGCTCGTCCAGGATCCCCAAACGGTCCAGGTAGGCAACAGGCGTTGCGCCGTGCGTTGAACGGATCCGGTCATACTCGATTTTCGTCTCCGCGGCATGGATCTGGAACAACAGCCCCGCGTCTCGGGTGACGGCTTGGGCTCTCCGAAGGGTGTCACCGGAACAGGTATAGGGCGAGTGGCAGAAAATGCCCGGCGATATGAGCGGCGATCGGGTTCGCCATCTTTCCACAAATCGCAGGGCGGCAGCGACGTTCTCCTTGGGATCAGCGACCCCGGGAGCCGGGAAATCGATGACCCCCTGGCCCAGCACCGCCCGGAGGCCCGCCTCCGCTACGGCCTCGGCCGTGGCATCCTCGTAAAAATAGCCGTCACAGCAGGTGGTGGTGCCGGAAAGGAGAAGTTCCGCGCAGGACAGCAGCGTTCCGGCCCTGACGAAATCCGCGGACACATGACGGGCCTCGGCCGGAAACATGACCTCTTCCAGCCACCGCATCAGGGGAAGATCATCGGACAGCCCCCGAAAGAGGCTCATGGCAAGATGGGTGTGGGTGTTCACCAGCCCGGGGAGGACCATGGCCCCATCTGCGTCCAGGGTTTCCCCGGCATCGGCCGACGCCGGGGGCGCGCCCACATGGACGATGACACCGTTGGCGATGCCCACGGCGCCGTTGTACAGGATGTCGAAGTCAGGATTGACGGTGACCACGGTGGCGTTGGTGATGAGGGTGTCAAGGCTCATGGGATCGTTCCTTCATCGCTTCCGCCCGCTGCATGACGGCGGTCAGGTCCAGGGTTTCAAGCCGCCTTTGCGCCATCACCACCCGACCGTTGATGATGGAATGGCTGACATCGCTGCCCTGAACCGCGTAGACCAGATGGGACTCGGGGCGATAGAGGGGGACCAGGTGGGGCTTTCGCGTGTCGATGACGATGATGTCCGCCCGTTTTCCCACCGAGAGCGATCCGGTCAGATGGTCGATGCCCAGGGCCCGGGCGCCGTCGAGGGTGGCCATGGCGAGGGTCCTTCGGACGTCCATCACCGTGGGGTCCAGGGAGTTGACCTTGTGGAGCTTGGCCGCGCTGTCCATCTCCTGGAACATGTCGAGGTTGTTGTTGCTGGCGCAACCGTCCGTGCCGAGACTCACATGGATGCCGGCGGCCAGCAGCCGGGGCACCGGCGCCACGCCAGAGGCCAGCTTCATGTTGCTCTCCGGGTTATGGGCCACCTTGACATCGAATTCCTTCAAAAGGGCGATATCCTCGTCGCTCAGCACCACGCAATGGCAGGCCAGGAGCCGTGGGGAGAGCAGCCCGAGATCGGCCAGATGACGTACCGGGGAAACGCCGTATTTGCTCTGGATCCGTTCCACCTCATCGTGGGTTTCGGACAGATGGAGGACCAGGGGAAGATCGCGCTCCCGGGCGATCCGGCCCGCCCGCTGCAACAGCGCCGGAGAGCACAGGTAGGGAGAGTGGGGCTCCACCGCTATGGAAACCAGGGGATCCCCTTGCCACTGCTCCGCCAGGGCCTCCGTGTAGCGAAAGCCCTCCTCCAGGGGTCCGTAATGGGGCGAGGGAAAATCGAAGAGCACCTCACCCACCACGGCCCGCATGCCGGCATCCCGGGCCGCCCGGGCCACGGCCCCCTCGAACAGATACATATCGCAGAAGCAGGTGGTGCCGGAGAGGATCATCTCCGCGCAGGCCAGCAACGCGCCGTGGTAAACCCGTTCCTCGGTCAACCGGGATTCGGCGGGGAAGATATGCCCATTCAGCCAGTCCATCAGGGGAAGATCATCGGCGATTCCCCGGAACAGGGCCATGGCCGCATGGGTGTGGGTGTTGATGAGCCCGGGCATGATGATTCCGCCGCCGGCATCAATTCGGCGGCCCACCGCCGAGGCCGGAAACGCGTCGGCCGGGCCCACCCAGACGATCCGGTCCCCGGAAACCGCCACGGCGCCGTTTTCAATGGCCCGCTCCCCGGGCTCCATGGACAGAACCGTGCCGTTAAAAATGAGAATATCCACCGATTGCTCATTCATGGATCTGTGAAACGACCTCCTGGATGATCTCGCCCACAACCGGTGCGGCCCTGCCGGCACAGGCGATGATATCCGCCACCGAGGCCGGCTCCGGAGCTTCCGGGTCATGCACGTTGGTGATGGTGGAAAGGGCCAGAATGCGCATGCCCGCGTGAACCCCGGCGATAACTTCCTGGACCGTGGAAAACCCCACCGCGTCGGCCCCGATGGTTCGCAGGAAGCGAATCTCGGCCGGTGTCTCAAGGGACGGGCCGTTCAATCCGGCATACACGCCGGAGCGCATCCGGACGCCTCGGGTTTCGCCGGCCCCGGTCGCCAGGGTGGCAAGATCCGGGTCATAGACCCGGCTCATGTCCGGGAAGCGCTCGCCCCAGGCATCCTCATTGGGTCCTGTCAGCGGGTTCTTCCCCATCAGATTGAGATGATCCGACAGGATCATGATATCACCGGCATCGAAGGCCGGGTTCAGGCCCCCTGCCGCATTGGACAGCATCAGGACCTTCACCCCCAGGGCCTTCATCACCCGGATCGGAAAGGTGACTTCCAAGGGTGAATAGCCTTCGTAGAGGTGGAAGCGTCCCTGCATGACCACAGCAGGCCTCTGCGCCAGCCGCCCCAGCGTCAGCTTCCCGAAATGGCTCTCCACCGTGGAAGCCGGGAAATTGGGGATTTCGTGATATGAAAAGGATCTGTGGACATCGATGGCCCCCGTGCCGTCGCCCAGGCCGGTGCCGGTCATCAGACCCACCAGGGGAGGAGACATGAGATGTTTCCGCAGGAAATCCGCTGTTTCAATCACCCGTGTCCTGTATTGCCGCATCTGTCGCTCTCCATTATGAACAGATTGTGATCGTTACCGCTCCTATAGTCAACCAGCGCCCCGGCGTCAAGACGGCTGAGGGGCAAGGACGCTTTGGGGTTGTGTTCCAA
>CAYOXD010000031.1:22860-27086 GCA_964407825.1 uncultured Desulfobacterales bacterium
GACGCTTTGGGGTTGTGTTCCAATGCGATCGATGGTCAAATGCGCAAATTGGGTTGACCGACAGCGGGCGTTTGTCCTGGAAAGGAGTGGATCTGAATGAAAATCCGGCAGCTGAGAAAACAGCTCGAAACCGAACGGAAGATCGCCCTGCGACGGTTCGAACGGCACCGGCGGAAAAACCTCCTGGCCACGCCCGGTGACCTTCCCTTTGTGATCGTGCTGGACCGGCTGAAACCGGCTTTCAATATCGGCAAAATATTCCGAAGCGCCGAAGCCTTTGGCGCCCGTGAGGTGCATCTGATCGGTATCGATTTTTTCGATCCGGCCCCGGCCATGGGCTCCTTCAAATGGGTACCAGCCCGATTCCACGAAAGCTTCGAAACCTGCTATCAGGACCTGAAGGCACGCCACTACGCCCTGTTCACCCTTGAGCCCGAAAGGGGAAAACCGCTGCCCGCCACCGCGCTTCCAAGGAGGAGCGCCTTCATCTTCGGCCACGAGGAATTCGGTCTCAGCTTCGATCCCCGGGACTTCGATGGCATCTGCCCCCTGCGCATCCCCCAGTTGGGTAAAGTCCAGAGTCTGAACGTGAGCGTCGCGGCCTCCCTGGTGATGTATGAATATTTCCGGCAGCACGGTGCGCAATTGGACGTTTCCCCCTGAAACCGGCCCACGGGGCGTCCACCGCGGCAGATGCCAAGGGGGCGGAACGTGCAGTCGGGTCTATTCGGGAAGGGGAAGAAGCGGTTTGCCGGTCCGGTAGGCAAGGCCCTGGCAGATGGCGATAAGCGTACCGTCCGGATCCGTGACCCGGGCCTCGAGGGAAATGGTTTTCCGGGTCCCTGCAATCCGCCGAGCTTCGGCTCGCAGGCAGCTTCCGGGAGTCGGAGAGGCGATATAGGTGACGCTGGCCGTCAGGGCCGCGCACCGGGTGCCATCGGTGTGGGCGGCCGCCTCCAGCGCCTCGTCGATAAGCGCGTAGATAGCGCCGCCATGGGCCCGGCCCTGGATGTTGCCCATTTGATCCGGACGGTACACCATCTCCACCACGGAACGGCCTACCTCCAGGTGAACCAGGCGCATGTCCAGCAATTTGGCAAAGGGCTCACTCTCCACGGCATGAATAATGGCGGCCTTCAAATCGGGATTCATGGCGCTGCACCGCCATCACCGCTGTCTGTCTTTGAGACTTGGGCACTGAGGGCAGGCCTCTGGCCGCCCTGCCCGGATCCGCCCTGGGGCGCCCCCTTGAACTCGATCAGGTTGGAATCCGCCTGTCCCCTGTCGAACTCGAGCTGAAGCCGGAACTTGTCCAGCACCGCCTGGTTTTCCACTTGCTTTTTGGCCAGCAAATATCGAAGATAGACTATCCAGATGAAAAAGCCCATGAGAACGCCTGCTCCCCCGAGGAAGAACCACTTGTAGGTCCCGATGGTTTCAACGCCGACCCTGGCCAGCTGCCCGATGAGGTTGGGAATGATCCAGTAACCGATCACCACCAGAAACAGGATGAACCCAATGGTCAGGATGTTCAGGCGACCGATTTTTTGCAACACCGCATCCATACGGGATTGGGCGCCCTCGCGGGCCGCCGCCGGCGGACTCTCGGGCTGTGCCTTCTCATCACCGAAAATCGCCATAAACGCGCGCACCACGAACGCCAGCATCAACATGGCCCCCAGGGGCAATCCGACGGCAGCTACGAACCACGCCCTGAAGGGGAAAGGGACCTCTCGGCTCATCTGGCGCACCTGATATCCGGCCAGTGGGCCGAAGGTCTTCTCAAATGCCTTCCGGTCGAAGGCGCCGGGATACGGTTCATCGGTCTCATAAACCACATGCCCCTGGGCATCGCTAATCTGGAGCCAGGCTTTTTTTCCGGATTTAGCCACCGCCATGGCGAAAATCTCAAGCTCCAGCAAAAACAGCCCCACCAGAACCGCCACAAAGAGGGTTTTGTGGTCCCTGATGAATGTCGATACGCTCCCGGGGGATGACATGGATGAAGCCCCACTGGTCAGATTGAAATGCCTCCATGGACGAGCCGCTTTCCGCCCATTCATATTCAGTAACACAGGCACCAGGCAGGGACAAGCGGGATTTAGGAGATGGGTGATGGGCGGTGGGCGATGGGCGCCAGGTGATCATGCTGCAATAAATTTTCCATTTTTACATAAGCTTACATTCTATCACCCAAGGCCTATATTTTTTTATTGACAGGGGGAAAAGATTTATATAGGATAAAAATCATCTTAATTATCTTATTTAAAACTGGAGAACGTCCATGCGTCTGACCCGAGCGGCGGAATATGCCATACGATGCGTCCTCTACCTTTCGGCCAGGGGGGAGAACCAACTGGTCAGCAAAAAGGAAATCGCCCGGGCCATGGAGATACCGGATCAATATCTGGGGAAAATCGCCCAGCAGCTGAGCCGGGCCGGTCTCATCGAGATACTCCAGGGAGCCCGGGGGGGCTTTCGCCTGGTGAGGCCGCCTTCACAGATCAGCCTGCTGGCGGTAATCGAGGCGATCATGGGGGAAATTTTTCTGAATGACTGTATCCTCAGGCCCGAAACCTGCTCCAAGAACGAGTCCTGCGCCGTGCACAGGGTCTGGGGAAAGGCCCGGGACCAGCTTCGGGAAACCCTGGACAGTGCCAGGTTCTCGGAGTTGATCGATAGGGAAAGCTGCCGTCCGTGACGGCTGTTTACCATATTTCTAACGGGCACACCGCGCCCGTAACCGGTCACAACGCGTAACCCACACGAAAGGAGGGGTCCGATGGATGTTCTGCTACTTTCCAGGCTGCAGTTTGCGGCGGCCACCATGTTTCATTTCCTGTTTGTCCCGCTGACACTGGGGTTGTCCCTCATGATTGCCTTCATGGAAACCCAGTACGTGCGGACGGGCGATGAAACCTATCTGTCCATGACCAAGTTCTGGGGAAAATGCTTCCTGATCAATTTCGCCCTGGGCGTGGTCACCGGCATCACCCTGGAATTCCAGTTCGGCACGAACTGGTCCCAGTATTCGGCCTACGTGGGAGATATTTTTGGATCGATTCTGGCCATCGAGGCGACGGCTGCCTTCTTCTTGGAGTCAACCCTGATCGGTGTCTGGATTTTCGGCTGGAACCGGCTCTCGAAAAAGGCCCATGCCGTCGTCATGTGGCTGGTGGCGGGCGCCTCCAACCTCTCTGCCGTCTGGATCCTCATCGCCAACTCCTGGATGCAGCATCCGGTGGGCTACACGATCCGGAACGGCCGTGCGGAACTGACCAATTTCATGGCCGTGGTGACCCAGAAATTCGCCCTCCTCGAGTTCATCCACACCACCAGCGCGGCCTACATTTTGAGCGCCTTTTTCATTATGGGCATATCGGCCTACCACCTGCTCAAAAAGCAGCACCTGGAGTTCTTCACCCGGTCCTTCAGAATCGCCCTTGCCGTGGGCCTTGTCTTTTCCATAGTTGAAATATTCGAGGGCCATCTTCACACTGCGGACCTGGCCGCCGTTCAGCCCGCCAAGCTGGCCGCCATTGATACCCACTGGGAGACGAGCCGCCATGCCCCGATCTACCTGTTTTCCATTCCGGATTCGGCGCACGAACGAAACAAACTGGAGATACTGCCGATCCCAGGCCTGCTGAGCTACTTCGCCAAGGGCAGCTTCAACGCCGAGGTAACCGGTCTCAAGGCTTTCCCGAAATCGGACCGCCCGCCCGTTCTCATCACCTCCCTGGCCTTCAAGCTCATGGTGGCGCTGGGGCTCTACTTTGTGGTCATGACCCTGATCGGCTGGTTCAAGCGGAACCAACTGACCGAGCATCCCCTGTTTCTGAAATTCATGCTCTTTTCCATTCCGCTGCCCTACATCGCCGCCGAACTGGGCTGGGTCGTCGCGGAGGTGGGACGCCAGCCCTGGATCGTCTATGGCCTGATGAAGACATCCAACGCCGTATCGCCGGTAGCGGGCTTCGAGGTCCTTACAACCCTCATCGCCTTTATCGTGGTCTACGGCCTGCTGGGTGCAGCCGGCCTTTTTCTCATCACCCGACATGTGAGGCAGGGCCCGGCACCCCTGCCCGCAGCCGCCGAATAAGACCGAAGCCCCTCTGCGGACGGTTGGAGCGATAAACGCCTTTTAAAACAGGATAAGGAGATAAAAAAATGGTTCTGGAATCGATCTGGTTTTTTCTGTGGGGTCTTCTCTGGGCGGTGTATTT
>CAYOXD010000032.1:0-26347 GCA_964407825.1 uncultured Desulfobacterales bacterium
TGGCGATCTCACCGGTCGAGGTGATACCGTCCCTGTTGCCGTCCTTTGAATCCGCTTCTTTCATTGCCATGTCTTCACCACCACCTTGTCCTCGAAAAACTCCGAGGCTCCGGCTCCGGACATCGAACCGGAAGGCCGGCTGCTCCCGGGCCGTTCCAGCAGCTTGATGCCCCGGGTCTTCATCCCGATGTCCCGGGCCGCTGTCTTCACCTGATACACCCCGCCCCGGGCCTCGGTGCTGAGCTTGCCGAGGGGCGAGGTGCTCGCGTAGACGATGACGTCCTCACTGCCGAAGGGGGGGCTCACTTCCAGGTCGAACCGGTCGTTACCACCCGGGATCTGGTATATGACCCCGCCGTTGAAGTAATTGGCGGTGCGAAAGGGGTTGGGGAGGAGTTGCACGATGGTCCCGTCGGCATTCTTATAAAGAACCCGCGCGTAGAAGGGCTTGTTGCCCTTGAGGTAGATCGTGACCTTCTGCCCCTCCCTGTAACGCTTCCGGTCGGTCCAGGCCCTTACCCTGAGCGGCGCCGAAGGGTCGTCGAGCGCCGCCGGGCGGGCCGCGGCCATCCGCTCCAGGGCCTTGGTGTCCGGTATGACCTCGGCCTCGATTTTCACCCGGCAACACTCTCCGGCTGCCGGGTCCCGGTACCAGGACTTTTTCAGCTCCCTGATGATCTTCACTCTGGCGTTGCTGTAAGCGGCGCGAAGATCTTTGTCGAGCACATAGTTTTTCACCTCGGTCTCGCTCTTGAGGTAGGTCGAGGCGAACTCTGCGGCCTGCCTCCTGGCATCCGCCAGCGCTGCCTGCTCGGTCTGCTTCCGGGACAGTTCATCCCCCATGCAAGCGGTTCCCTCGGCGGTGGTAATCGTCGACTGGCCGGCAAAAACGGGCTGCACCACCGCAGGCTGGGCCCAAAATATGATTGCCACAAGCATCATCATCCAGCGATTCTTCATTGAAGGGCCTCCTATTACGTTTCAGGTGGAATCCGCCAGCATCTTCTCTCTCGCCGCTGACAGGGTTTCTGCAGGAACCTTTATCAGGTCGTTTTCGGAGAGGATATCGATAAATATGCGCACCAGGCTGGGGTCGAACTGGGTGCCCGCGTTGTCGACCAACTCCTGGACCAGCTGTTCGCCAGAGAGCTTTGGACGGTAGGGGCGATCGGAGGTCATGGCGACGATGGCATCGGCAATGGAGAATACGCGCGCGCCAAGGGGGATCTGGTCGCCTTTCAAGCCTTCCGGATAACCGGTTCCATCAAACTTCTCATGATGGTAGAGAAGGGCGGCCCTTTCGTTGGAAAAGAAATCGAAGGGTTTGATTAATTCAGCCAACATGGACGGATGATCCTTGATGGAGGCCAGTTCCTCGTCATTCAACTGCCGCCGTTGACTCGCCGCTGTCTGGGATAACAGAACCTTCGTGCAATCGTGCAGGGCCGCAGCCCGTTGCAAGGTCCGGATGATCGATGGCGGCAGACCAAGCCGGCTGCCGATCAGCTCGAGGTATTGGACAACGCGATGGTTGTGGCCATTTGAACCGGGGGTTCTCATGTCGTTGACCAGCAGTTCGAGCGTCTCGATCGAGGCTTTTTTGGTTTTATCCAGGATGGCTGCCAATCGATCCTTGAGAAAGCTGAGACTCATGGAGGATCCGTCCGTCTGCTTGGCTCGGTCGACCGATGCCTCACGATACACCTCAAGGCGGTTTCTGCCTTCCGCCTTGGCGCGGTAGAGGGCCTTGTCGGCATAGGCCAACATATCTTCGGGACGGGTGAGGTCTTTTTGTTTCAGGCAGCTGATCCCTACGCTGACAGTCACGGTTTTATCGTATTCGCCGTTGTTGTAGGCAGTGCTTTCACAGAGCCGCCGGATTCGCTCCCCCACTTTTTGGGCTCCCTCACTGCTGGTTTGGGCCAGGAGAAGCATGAATTCCTCCCCGCCGTATCGGAAGCAGGTATCGGATTCCCTGACATTTCCCATAAGCCGTTCACCGAACTGGTGTAATACAAAGTCACCGAAAGCATGACCGCAGTTGTCGTTTACCTCCTTAAAAAAATCCAAATCCAGCAGCAGGCAGGCCAGATCGGTTTCGAACCTCTTGGCCCGATTGAATTCTCTGGTCAGCACATCGTTCATGTGCCGACGGTTGTAAAGCCCCGTTAGCTCGTCCCGGATGGCCATTTGGGCTATTTTCTCGGTGGCTCGGGCAATTTCGGTTTTAAGTCGAAACGTTTCAAGGGCAGTGGCAATGCTGTTGGACAGAGTGGACGGATCGAGCCTGTTCTTGGGTAGATAATCCAAAGCCCCGGCCTTGATTATCCGGGAGGCAATCATCTCGTCTCCATCGCCTGTGATGGTGATGACCGGTTTTTCTATTCCCAGCGATTCCATCCCCGAAAGGAAGTCAAGTCCGTTTCCATCCGGCAGGTGGTATTCCAGGAGGACAATATCCACCGTGTCCTGTTTCATCCGTTCCAAAGCTTCGGATATGCCCCTTGCCTGCGTACACCGCATTTGGCCCTGATCCTTTAACAGGTTGCAAAGCATTTCAAAATCCGCTTCGGAATTCTGTACGATCAGAAGCTCGATGGGTTGATCAAAATTAATAATGGCGGTCCCCCCGGGATAAGGTTTTACCTGTGCCTGTTGTATTCTTTGAATTTTATTAACGATATTTGATAGTTGCTGGCCGTCTGCTTCGATGCGATCCAGCCGTTTCCGCCAGTGGGCCGGAGCATCATTTTTTTGCCGGATCAGCTCGATATTGCCCAGCAGGCTCATCAGGGGTTGGTTCAGCTCGTGAGCCGTGGCACCTGCCATCTGAAGCAACAACTTGAGGCGTTCCTCTTCGATCAATGATTTTTGCTGTTCCAGGATCCGGTGGTTGGCGGCTTTCAGCTGGGCGTTATTGTCCGCGATGATCCTTTTCTGATTGAAAAGATCCAGGAATACCCCGACTTTACCAATTAAAACGGATGGCTCGATCGGTTTGTGCAGGTAGTCGACAGCGCCAGCGGCATATCCTTTAAACAGGTGTTTGGGTTCCTTGCTGATCGCCGTAACGAATATAATCGGTATGTGTTGGGTGTCCGAGTTGTTACGGATCAATTCAGCGGTCTCAAAGCCGTCCATGCCCGGCATTTGAACATCCAGCAGAATCAAGGCGACCTCCTGTTCCAACAGGCAGGCCAGGGCCTCATCGCCGGATGTGGCCCGCACGAACTGGACTTCCAGCTCGGCCAGGGTCTTCTCCAGGGCGATGAGATTTTCGATTCTGTCGTCAACGATCAGGAGTTTCGGCTTTTCGGGTTGTTCCATTGTATGGGATCCCTTTTCTTTTGATGAAAGTCAGGGCAGCCCGTTAGGAAGGCACCAAAAGCTCCGCCATCGTCGTCAACAACCGTCGCATATCCACCGGTTTGTCGAGATGCCTGTCGGCACCCGCCGCCAAACACTTTTCCGTGTCGTCCTTCAGCACTTTGGATTTCAACGCAATGATCGGCAACTTCTCGAATGCGGTCAGCCCCCTGATGCGACGGATGGTTTCAAATCCGTCCATAACGGGCATCAAAATGTCCATCAGCACCAGGTCTATACCGGATTCCTTTTCCAAGAACGTCAAAGCCTTTTCACCACTGATGGCCTTTAGCGCTATCATACCATGATCGTGAAAAATCTTGGCCAGAATAAAAAGATTGCGTGCCTCATCGTCCACCACAAGGATCTTTTTCCCCTTCAGTTTATCGCCTGCCCCTTCAAAACCGGGTAACTCGGGAAAGTGATCGGGGGCTTCCCCGTTCACAGTATACTCATCCAGGCGAACCGCCACGCGTCGGTCTTTTCTTACATTCCCGGATACCTGTAATGTCTCCGGAAGGTAGAGGGTGAAGGTGGCGCCCTTGCCCTCCTCACTGACCATGTGGATATCGCCCCCTAAGAGTCTGGCCAGCTTTCTGGAAATGGAAAGTCCCAACCCGGTCCCCCCGTGGCGGCGTGAGGTGCTGCCGTCAGCCTGGGTAAAGGCCTCGAAGATTTCCTCCCGGCTATCGTCGGGGATGCCGATACCCGTGTCGCTCACCGTAAAGGAGATGGCGGCCATTGGGTTCAGCTCTGGGGGCAGATCTTCATCTGGGAGCACCTTCCGGAATTCGATTTTCACCCTGCCCTGGGGGGTGAACTTGATGGCATTGGCGACCAGGTTCCTGAGAATCTGTTCCAATTTCTGAAGGTCGGTCCGGATGATTTCGGGGGCTTGTTCATGAATGACAAAATCCAGCGAGAGCCCCTTATTTCTGGCCATATGGCTGTAAAGCAAGCGGATATGGCTCAGTAGATCGATCGGTTTGCCCTCTTTCACATAAACACCCATCCGTCCGACTTCGATTTTGGAAAAATCCAGGATATCGTTTATCATCCCCAGCAGAAGACTGCCGCTGGTATGAATGATTCCTAGGGATTCCATCTGGTCCTCGGTCAGATTGCCTTCCCGGTTGTGTTCCAGGTCCTGCGCCAGGAGCAGCAAGGCATTTAATGGACTGCGTAGTTCGTGGGACATGTTCGCCAGAAATTCACCCTTGGCCCGGTTTGCCTCCTCGGCAGCCTGCTTGGCCGCCTTCAACCCTTCTTCCAATTGCTTCCGAAGGGAGATGTCGGTCAGGGTGATCAATCGGGCCGGGCGGTTTTCCCATCGGGTGTTTACTGACCTCATTTCGGCTGTCCCGGGTTCCCGCGTACCTGCGCGCCGGATCGTCACCTCCGAGGAGGGCCTCCCTTTCAGCTCAGGCGGAAGCGGATTTCCCGTCAGCCGCCCGGGGGGCTGCTCCAGGAGGAGGCATGCCATGGGGTTGGCATACCGCACGATAGCGTCCTTTTCGCCCACCACCAGGATGCCGTCTGCGAATTTTTCGACAATATCATTGAAGCTTGCGCGACTGCGCTCTAGGGCCTCTTCCGCTTGTTTATGTGCGGTGATATCACGAACCATGGCAATGATGGTGTGCTTCGCGTCGATCGTAAGCGGGACCATCAGGCCGGCCACCAGTCGGCCGTTCAGCAGGGCGGGGCTCTCCTCTTTAATCTCTGCCGGTGAGATGTGAATTGTTTCAAAAAGTTTCCGGATCTCTTTGGCCTGGATCGCAGGAAACAAATCGAGAAAATTCGAACCCAGCAGATGATGTTCGGGAACGCCTGCCAGGACAACCGCGCTGCGGTTGGCAAAGAGGATACTGCCATCTCGGGTGAACTCGAACAGCGGCTCCACCATATTCTGCAGAATGGTTTCCAACCGGTTTTGCCCGGCAAGCAGTTCTCTCGTGATGGTGTGCCTCAAGTGCCCGTCCTGATGATCAGCCCGTTCGGTAGGCGCAGGAGAGGGACGATGCTCCCTGTTGTCCAATAGAGAAAGCAGCATTTTCTGAAAATTCGGCGATCCTTTTACGATACAGGCATCGGCACCGAAATCCGTGGGATCGAGCCCGGTCTCTTCGGCCACCCCCGAAATGACCGCCAGATAAACGTCTTTGAATTGCGGCATTTCGCGAATAATTTGGCAGAGCCGATCCCCGCACAGGTAAGGCATGATTAAATCGATGGTGATCAGGTCCGGAACGAAGCGCTTCAGGATCCCCAGCGCCTCGATGCCGTCATGGGCGGTTTTGACCTCACAGCCGGCCTTTCTAAACACATGGGCGGTCATTTTGCAGCTAATGGGGTCGTCATCGACGATCAGTACCTTTTGGGTGTTTTGGACTTGTTGATCCATTGTTTTTCATCCCGAATGTTGGCGAGCTTAATCGAAACAAAAAGCCGATAAAATCTCAAGCAGAATTGATGGAAGGACGCATAATCCAGCGACAAATTGGATATTCTCGTTCTGAATGGGGGATGATGTCCCACTTCCATAGACGAGCGGCCAGGATAGTCCGGAGAAGCCGTTCGCTTCGAGGAGGGGGCCCCATTCCGGCTACAGGATAATACGACCTAAGCCAGGTGAATTCGTAGGTGCGAGTATGCCGTCTTTCAAATGAAACAACCCTGAAAAGGGATCATTCAACAGGTCCACATGGCCGTCTAGATCTGCAAACTCGATATTGGCGCGGCTTAGTGCAAAATGAAGACCTGCGGATATCCCCAGGGCAGATTCATCCAAACAGCCGATCATTACTTCCAGCCCCGCTGCCTTGGCAACAGCATTGATATGCTGGGATTCAAAAATACCGCCCATTTTCATGAGCTTGATATTGATCATGTCGATGCGGTCATTTTTCGCTAACCTGAATGCATCCTGGAGGGTTTTAATGCTCTCGTCAGCCATAACCGGAACGGATACGGCTCGGGTCACCAGCCCCAGTCTTTCATCTTTTTTCTTGCTGGTTGGCTGCTCGATGATTTCAAGGCCAGCGGATTCAACACGGTTGATGAATTCCACAGACTCTTCGAACGTGTACCCCTGGTTGGCGTCAAAACGCAACAGAAACGCTTTCCCCAATTTTTCCCTTAGTTTCAACACCTTTTCAATATCTTCTGCTACATTAAGGCCCCCTTTAAGCTTTAAAATGGTAAAACCGTTTTCTATATGTTTCTTTGCCTGTTCAAGGGTTTCGTCTAAGGGAAGAATTCCTATGGTGATGCTGGTGTGGATGCTATTTCTGAAACCACCCAATAGTTGATACAGAGGGATTTGCGCTTTTCTAGCCAGGAGATCATGCAAGGCCATGTCCACCATGGCAATGGCAGCGGATGCCTTCGGCATGAGGTTTCTTAAGTCATGGGTAATCCGGGCGATTTGAAATGGGTTGCGCCCCTTGAGCAGGTCCTTGATAACGGTATCGATAGATCGGATCACATCTTCAGGTGTCTCACCCGTTACCGTCATATCCGGTGCAGCACATCCCCAACCGGTGATGCCTGCGTCCGTAATTATTTTAAAAATAATATTGGACACATGGCTCATGGTTTCATAGGCTATGGTATAGGGGACCGCCAGGGGCATATCCAATCTGAAGTACTCTATTTCTTTTATTTTCATCTCAATATCTGTTCTGATACAATTCGTCGGAAGGGGTGTTCTTGATGGTCTCGACAAACTCGGTCATCTTGCGAATCATGATTTCCCAATACTTCCTGCCTTTTTCAGCGGTGCCAAGGGTGGGATTTCCCATGACACCGGATTTTGAAATGCGTTTGGTATGCACATACCAGCTGACGCCACGATCCGACGTGAAATTCAGGTATTCATTGTCCAGATCCACGGTGTGGTCCTTTGCTTTTTCCATATCCACAAGCTCGGGACGGATGGCCAGTGCCGTGCTGGTTTCAATTTCACCGGCGTGGATGTCATTCTGTGTGGTGGTGAGTTTGTAGATATCCACATCACTGGTCTCACCGGTTTCCACGCAAACAAATATCTTCGCATCCCGGTTGATCATCTGGGCGGCAAAATTGAGCGTCGGTGCATTGTCGCCATGACCGTTGAGGATGACGATTTTTCTGATGCCGTTGTGGGCCAGACTCATGCCGATATCGTAGACAATGGCGGAAAGGGAATGATTCGTCACACAGATGGTTCCCTTGAAATCACTGTGATGGTAGGACACGCCATAGGGTATCGGCGGAAGTACAAAGGGTTTGGGGTCCTTGCAGGCTTTGGCCACTTCCTTTGCCAAATGCACGGCATCAAAATAATCAAGATCAAGAGGCAAGTGGGGGCCATGTTGTTCTATGGCGCCGCAAGGCAGTATGGCCGTATCAACGACTTTCAACCTTTCAGCGATTTCAGGCCATTTCAAGGTTTCCCACATATAACCCGGGGCAGTTATTTCATGTTTCATTTCTCATCCATCTTATATGGCAGCGTTGTTAAAAAGGTATCGTCCAACTCGATGTCCATCCAGCGATGCTTCTTTCGCTGAACGGCACCATCGGCGTATTTGCCAAAAATATCAAACAGGGGTTTGCGGATGTCGACCGGCATATCGGAAAGTGTGCTTCGTTCTCCATCAAATCTGAGCTTGGTTATTTCGTCGTGTCGTTTTGCCAGCCGTTTTGTGTGGTCGTTTTTCTTGATCAGGCCTTTTACGAGGAGAAGATGGTACAGATGGGAGGCGTCACTCCCGATTTGCTTTACGGACTGACGCTCCAGCGCCTTCAGGCCGTTGGCTACCTGCTCTAGGGTATACCCGCACCTGCACGGATCTTCATCCAGGGCTCGCAGCATTCCGATTATTCGCCGGCATTTTTCGCATTTTCCGCAAGGCAGCATTTTTTCACCGTCTTTATGGGCCGCATGGCAGGAAACCTGATGCCGTTGAAGATCCGGATACCTTTTTGTCAGTATTTCCATGATAAGCAGCTCCGAGAGGCTCCTCAAAATTGAAAATTGTCTGATTTGCCAGCCCTTGCGTTTGTAATAGCGTGTCATCGCATTATCAAAATACTTGCTCTGATCATAAAGACCCTTATAATTGGGTATGCCCGACGTCTCCTCTCTAACGGTGGTGTCGTATTCATTTCCCACCAGAATATTGCCAATTGCCTTTTTCCGGACAATCGGCAGCGCACCGAACAGAAATACGGCAACCGTCCAGAGGCGGACTGGATAAATGTCTGACCGGATACTGGCATGGTCTTCCCTGACAAAAGGCAATTGCTTCAGCATCCAGTTAAAGACCCGGTCACTGTTGCACCAGGGCTTTTCTGAATGAGGTTCAATTCCCTTGAAATGCCTGTAGGCATTGACAGCGGTAAACCAGTGACGGCCTGCCTCATTTATGAAAACGGGGTAAGCGTCTCCGATCTCCCTGACAATACCGTAGGTTAAAAGGCTGTCTTTGCCTCCGCTGCTCAAGATGGCATATTTTTCGGGATCGGTTCTTTCTTTTGTCCTGCTGAATGCCAGCCCTTCAAATTTAGAGTTTGAGAAAATCAGTTTGGAATTCGTATATACGGCTTTTTTCTCCGGTGTCAGTGCATCATACGGCGATTTGATAAATTCGTTCCTAATGAGTAGTTTATTGGCAACGATTTCGCGGGAAGTATTTTCCATCATGCTGGAAAGAAAGTCGCGATCAGCCTTGTCGAACAGGCCGTCAAACTCGATTGTTTTGCAAAACAGACCGTAATTCAATGCGACTTGTGCCAGCATCATCGAGGCCAGATTGATGTCTGCAGCGTTTTTCGTGTTGAAGTAAGCCGTGTCGTAGGAATAGACGAGTTCGTAGGACGCCGTTTGGCCTGAAAGGTGCTCTACGCAATATTCAGCTGTTACCCGTTTCGGTTTAACATGAACACCTCTGACAATAAGCTTATTTATAACAACAAATGATTCCAGGTCTATCATTTCAAATGCGACCTTAACAGGCGGATCATCTCGTCTGCACCGAATTCAAGCACATCAAACGCCGGCAGCCCCGTTTCTATGGTTATCATCTCGCAGGCGCGCAAAATCTCATCCTTCGCCATTCCCTCATGGTTGACGGTTACGGCCATCACCTTGTTTTTTCCCGAAAGCGTTTCGATCGCATTGATCTGCTCCGGCAGGGAATGCAATCGGTATCCTGGAAAACCGTCGTATTCTTTCCGCTTTGGCGCATGTTGAAGGATGATATGATCCGGACGCCCGGCGGCAAGAATTTCGAAGCCCCCGGGATAGGCGGGATTCATGAGACTTCCCTGGCCTTCAATGAGAATGATATCCGGGGATTCGTTTCTCCATGCTTCATAAACCGCATGCTCGATCTCGCCCGATACAAAATCATTGATACAGCTGTCCATGATCATGGAATAGGTTGCACCTTGCATCCAGGCAGTCTGCCCTGTGCCCACCATTTCAGCCTTGAGGCCTGCTTTCCTTGCCGCATGGACGATGATCCATGCCGTGGTCCGTTTGCCAATAGCGGAGTCCGTCCCAAGCACCGCAATTTTCAGGCAGTCCACCCGTTCTATTTTCCCGGTAAAAAAATGAAGTTCATCCCGGTCTGGCGTTTTTCTGATATCCCGAACCCGGCAGCCATTTTTTTCTGCAATGGCCATCAGTGTTTTATCTTTATACAAAAAGTCGTGCAGCCCGCTATCGACGTTCAGCCCTTTTTCCAGAGCGGCTTTCAATATCTCTTTCGCCTCAGGCGGTAACCGCCCGCCATCCGGAGCAAGCCCGATGACAAGGGTTTTGGGCTGATTTTGAACGGCAAGCGACTGTATGGCTTCATCCAGGGTTTCAAAAATGGGGATGCCGTTTGATCGGCCATCCAGAACCATACCCGAATCCTTGCCCGCATAGACATGGTCGATGACACCCACGATTTCATATCTTTGTGTAAACCTGACCAGGCCATGAGCGGTTTTACCTTCCGGGGTATTGAAGGCCCCATCTGCATATACCACCGCTTTCCCCTCAATCGTATGCGGCATTGATCAGTATCTCCCTGTTAATACGGCAACATAACGATCATTGACAAATTCATCCAGTTCATGTCTTTCCAACATGGCAATCAGGCCGGCCGTTGAAGCGGGAAGAATCCTGTATCCTTCCTTTTTGTGAAGAAACGTACTCATTTCCCGCATCTTTTTATCACTGATGTGCCTTGCCTCTCCATTTGTCTGACGTAAGGCATATAGCGCTTCATTGCCGTCAAAACTATGCCAGTTTATGAGCGGTTCATTGATCGCGGTTTGCCTTACCTGCCTTGGCGCTATGTCCTTGCACTCTTCCAGCCCGGCTTTAAATGAGGTGATTATCGGATTTTTATGGGCGGCCGATCCGGCAATGAACATCGGGATCCGGGACGTTTTTCCCCGTTTGTACAGACTGACGAACCCCCTGTAGATGCCAGCCAGAAGCGTACCGTTCGATACAGGAGAAGCGATGCATTTAGGCGCATCACGAAGTTGATCATAAATTTCGTTGGCAATGCCTGCATAAGTGGAAAGTTGCAGGGGCGTGTTGGCCCCCCCGGGGTTTGCATCATACCATTCATTTTCCGCGGCACGTTTGCTGGATTCCGATACCATATCCTCATATGATCCGGGCAAACGGATGATTTGGGCATCAAAGGCCTCCATCTCCTTAATCCGCTCCGTGTGGTAGCTTTCCGGGATAAAGATTTTACATTCCAATCCTGCCAGGAATGCCGCAAAAGCTACGGCGACGCCGTAGTTCCCGCAGGTTGCGAGCGAAATCACATCATAGCTGCGCCTGAAGGCATCATGGACCTGTGCAAACGCGATTCTGTCCTTTTGTGTTCCCGAGGGATTTTCTCCTTCGTATTTGATATACAGCTGCCGGATATCCAACTCTCTTTCAAGATTTCTTGCCCGATTCAAAGAAGTATCACCGACCTCCATGCTGATGATATCCTCAAAACTCTCAAGCCTGTCCACCATGGACAGCCCCTTGTCTTTGACAAGATTGCTAAGGATTTGTACTTCCTTCGTAATTTTTATTTTTACGGATTTCACGCCGTCGAGGGGATTCATTGTCATCTTAACCGTACCACCTGTTGTTGGTATTCAACGATGGGTCAAATGCATTGCCTTCCATTATAGATCGTTACTCAATGGTATTGCAAATCATGAGCGATTCCTTTTATGATCCAGGTGGCGGGGTTGCCGCTTGATATGCGGTTGGTGTATTTGATAACGTTATAATTTGGAGTGGCTTCAAAACCTTCTTCTTGGGACCGCTTCTATTCATTAATCTCTATACAATTTTCATATCAGGTGAATATGTCTGATTGTCATTTTGAGTCGAATTCTACACACGCCGTTGTATACGTGACGCGTGGCGATGATCCGTATGCCAACACCCGTGCGGCATTGTCTCAAATGGACCTATCGGGGTTCCATCAAAAGCGAGTTCTGCTAAAGCCCAATGCCGGGCGCATCGTCAAAACGGGCAAGGGCATCACGACGGACCCCCGGGTGGTGGCCGCGGCCATCGATGCATTCACGGATGCCGGGGCACGGGTAGCCATAGGGGAAAGTCCCATTGTGGGCGTTCAGACCCTTGATGCCTTTGAATCTGCCGGGATTACGCCCATCGCGAACGAGAGAAACTGTCCATTGGTGGATCTTAACGCGGGTTCGTTTCAAGTCACGCCGGCGCCGGATGGGCGGATCGTGCATGAGTTCAGGGTCGCCGAGTTGATATCGGAATACGATGCGGTGGTTTCCATCCCCGTGATGAAGATGCACATGCATACCGGTGTTTCTTTGGCCCTGAAGAACATGAAGGGCTGTTTGTGGCGGCGGAGCAAGATCGATTTGCATATGCTTCCTGCCGTGGACGGAATTGAAGAAAAGCCACTGGACGTTGCCATTGCCGACATGGCCAGCATTTTAACCCCCCAAATGGCGATCATTGACGGCACCGTGGGCATGGAGGGACTGGGGCCCAGTGCGGGCGAGGCCAAATCCCTAGGGGTGGTGGTTGCCGGATTCGATGCCTTTGCCGCGGATGCGGTTGCCTGCCGGCTTATGGGGACCCGGGCCGAGCAGGTTCCCCATTTGCGGATGGGCGCCGCCCGAGGGTACGGGGTTATCGATATGGATCGCATAACCGTTTTGCCGGACAACTGGCAGCAGTGGATATCCCCATTTGAAAAGCCGCCGGAGAACCTTTCCATCGAGTTCCCCGATGTGACCATTCATGATGAGCAGTCGTGCAGCGCCTGTCAGTCGACCCTGCTGTTGCTGTTAAAACGCTATAAAAATAAAATCTTTGAATATTTCCCGCCGGGGACGGAGGTTGGCTTTGCCATCGGCAAGGGCCTGAAGGAGGTCCCGCGAAACACGGTTTTTGTGGGCAACTGCACGGCGCGGGTGGGGAAAGGCGCTGCCTTTGTCAAAGGCTGCCCACCGGTGGCCAGCGAGATTTTGAGGACCATCTCTGGCATGACTCAGGTGGACGAAAAGGATGCGCGGGGAAAAAGCGGATGAACCGGGGCGATAACGCAAAAGAGCAATGGGGGAAAAGATGAGAAGAGTCGTTTTCAACCAGAAAGGCGGCGTTGGAAAATCCACCATTGCCTGCAATCTTGCGGCCTTGAGCGCCGCTGCCGGGCAGCGGACCCTGCTGATCGACCTGGACCCCCAGGCCAATGCCTCCCAATATCTGCTCGGCAAGAAAGTCGAAACCCTGGAGTTGACGCTGGCGGATTTTTATAGAGAGACCCTGCGGTTTATCCTGTATCCGAAAGATCCCGCTGCATATGTTCAACCGACCGATTATGAGGGGCTGTTCGTGATGCCCGCCCATGAAACGCTTGGCGAAATGATGTACCAGCTGGAATCGCGCTACAAGATAGGCAAGCTCAAGGATGCGCTGGCATCATTGGAGGACTATGATGCCGTCTATATGGATACCCCGCCGGCGCTGAATTTTTTTACCCTTTCGGCACTCATCGCCGCGGACCGTTGCCTGATCCCCTTCGACTGTGATGATTTCTCCCGTCGTGCCCTATACCGATTGCTGGAACGGGTACAAGAGATTCAGCAGGACCACAACCGGGAATTGAAAGTCGAGGGCATCATCGTCAATCACTACCAGCAGCGGGCCAAGCTGCCCAGGGAGCTGGTCGCTTCCCTTTCCGGAGAGGGGTTGCCGATTTTTAAAACGCATCTGTCCCACTCTGTGGTGATAAGGGAGTCGCATCAAAAGGCGATGCCGATGGTTCACCTGGCGCCCAAGCATAAGGTGTCTCTAGAATATCAGGCCTTATTCAGGGAAATAAATGGCCTTCCCCCTATTTCCCCTTTTTCTCCTTGAACGTCTCGAGGAGCTTTTCAAACTGGGCATCGAGGTTTTTTTTGAACCCCGCCCCTGCCTGCTTGTAGCCCGCTGCCCACTCATCGATCGCCTTTTTGTACTCTCCCGAAAGGCCGGCTGTCTGCTCGATCATGCTGCTAGCCGCCTTCTCCATCTGCTCCTGCATTTTGGTTAACGCATCGAAGGTGTTGTCGAATGTCGTCTGGTTGAGCTCGATCATTTCCTTAAGCATCTGTTTTGAATCCATTTGCCCCTCTCAAAAAATATAGGTTGTTAAAAATCGGCATCGACTGCCGATACCGACCGCGATCCGGAAATTATACGGTACTGGAAAGCCCTTACACCATTTTCTTGGGGATCGTCAAGCAAAATGATGCATTGCATTATTTTTTTATAGCCGTCATCATATTTTTATAAAAAATTTTTATTTTTATATTTATGAATAGTTAACATCTATAGCGGGCACTGCTGAAGGAGGCGCTATCGCCTACTTTGCTGCAATATAAAATCACCTTGTAATTTTAAAAGGCTCAAGTGCAATAGGCATAAGCTGGCGTCGCGTTTCCCATAAGCCTTGACATCTCAGAAATTTCTCGATGATCAGTGAAGCCCAGTCGGCAGGCTGTGGTAATAGGCCGCCTCATCATCGCGGCCCCGCTTCTTGCAGCCCGCGGCGTAGATCCGGCACTTCTCCCGGAGAACGCCGGCGGCGGCCTGGTGCTGGACGGGGGAGAGGCTGCCGCTTTCCATGAGCCGTGCCAGGGACTGGATGCGGTACTTGTCGAGTCCCGGCATCCTGGAGAGTTGGTCCGGGTGCCCGCCGGTTTTAGTCACGAGGGGGGTGTCGATCAGGTGAACGGGATACCGGTGTGCCACACGCAGCCACAGGTCGTAATCCTCGCAGGCAGGAAGGGTCTCATCGAAAAGCCCCACCCGATCGAAGAGGACCCGTCGGATCATGACAGCCGACGGGCTCACAAGACAGAGGTGACAGGAGGCTTCGAAGATATCGCCGGCGGGCTTCTGGTGGTGCCGCTTCGGGTTGACCCGAACACCCTTTCGGATCCAGATCTCTTCGGTCTGGCAGATGAGGGCCTCGGGATGGGCCTCGAAAAAGGCCACCTGGGCGGCGAGCTTGCCGGGCAGCCAGCGATCGTCCGAATCGATAAGGGCGATGAGTTCGCCTTCGGAATCGGAAATCCCGCGATTCCGGGCAGCGCTCACCCCCCGGTTCTCCTGGCGGATGCAGCGCAGCCGGCCAGCGTATTCGGCAAGGAGTTCCCCGGTTCCATCGGTTGAGCCATCGTCCACCACGATGAGTTCGAAATCGATGCCCTTTTGGGAGAGCACCGAGTCCACGGCCTCCCTGAGGCTCCAGGCCCGGTTGTAGGTGGGGAGAATGACACTGACAAGGGGCAGCTGGCGCATTCCCCGATGCTTCCAAGTATTCCTCTTGGGGGCAGGAGCGTGGGCCGTCGTCACGGCCTTTTCCGGGGCAGGATGTGGGTGGCGGTGCCGAGGAAGATTTCCGCGGCCTCGGCCTCGGTCTCCGAGAGCGTCGGGTGGGCGTGGATGCTCAAGGCCACATCCTGCGCCTGGGCGCCCATTTCGATGGCCAGGACTCCCTCGGCGATGAGCCCCTCCACCTCGCGGCCCACGATGCCCACACCGAGAATGCGCTGGGAGTCCGGATCGATGACCATCTTGGTCAGGCCCTCCGGGGCGTCCAGGGTCAGCGCGCGGCCGGAGATCTTCCAGGGGAAGCGTTGAACCGAGACCTTCTGCCCCTTGCGCCGGGCCTCCTCCTGGGTCAGTCCCGCCCAGGCGATCTGGGGATCGGTGTAGACAATGGCCGGGATGGCCCGGGCATCAAAGGCGGCCGGCTCCCCGGCGATCACCTCGGCGGCGATTTTGCCCTCTGCCATGGCCTTGTGGGCGAGCATGGGATTGCCGGCCACGTCCCCGATGGCGAGGATCCGGGAATCCGCTGTTCGCTGGTGCTCGTCGATCTTGATAAACCCGTGCTCATCGATTTCCACGGTGGTGTTGGAAAGCGCCAGATCCCCGCTGTTGGGCCGGCGGCCGATGGCCACCAGGACCCGGGAGAAGCGCTTGGGAAGATCGCTTTCGGGATCTTCGAAGGTGACCGAGACGCCATCGGCTTCTTCCGACATGGCCGATACGCCGGAGCCCAGGGTGACGCTCTCGAAGCTCTCGTCCAGACGGCGGCGCAGGGGCCTTACCAGATCCCTGTCCACCCCCTGCAACAACGATTCGGTTTTTTCCACCAGGTGGACCCGGCTTCCCAGGGCCGCATAGACGCACCCCATCTCCAGGCCCGTGTATCCGCCGCCGATGATGAGCAGTGTCTCGGGGATGTCCGCCAGGGCCAGGGCGCCGCTTGCGTCCATGATCCTGCCGCCGGGGGTGAAACTGGTTCCCGGAAACGCGACGGGATGGGCGCCCGTGGCGATGATGGCATGCTTGAACCGGACATGGCTCACATCGGCCTCGTGGATGCGCACCCGGTCGGAGGATTCAAAGGTGGCCCTTCCCTGGATCATCTGGATACCGCGGCGCTTGGTCAGGCTCATGAGCCCTTCTGCGAGTCGGTCGATGATGCCGGCCTTCCACTGGCGGAGCGCCTCTATATCGATCCGGGGCGGCTCGAAGGTGAGGCCCAGGGCGGCGGCGTTCTTCGTGTCGTACATGAGTTGGGCGATGTGAAGGAAGGTCTTGGAGGGAATGCATCCCCTGAAGAGGCATACCCCGCCCGGCCGCGGGGCCGTATCCACCAGGGTCACGTCCAGGCCCAGATCGGCCGCGCGGAATGCGGCCGCATACCCGCCGGGGCCGCTTCCGATCACCAGCACCTGCGTTTCTACCGCCAACTCTCCCATAACCATAATGTGTCTCCTTGACGTCTATACCATCATCAGCAGGAGGGATTCCGGGTCCTCCAGGGCTTCCTTGATGACCGCCATGAAGCGGCCGGCGTCGGCACCGTCCACCACCCGGTGGTCGATGGCCAGCACCAGCGGCAGGGTCAGACGGGCCGCGACCACGGGCTCTCCGGCCTCATCGGGTACCACGGCCGGCCGCATCCGGGCGCCCCCCATGCCCAGGATCGCTACCTGGGGATAGTTGATCATGGGCGAGAAATGCCCGCCGCCGAGCGTGCCCACGTTGGTGATGGTGAAGGTGCCCCCCTGGAGCTCGTTCAGAGCGATGCTGCGATCCCGGGTCTTTCGGACCTTTTCATCGAGCTCCACGGCCAGCTCGGTGATGCTCTTTCGGTCCACGTCCCGGATCACCGGCACGATCAGTCCCTCCTCCGTGTCCACGGCGACACCGATGTGAAAATAATTCTTGACGATGATCTCGCCGGCAGCCGCATCCAGGCTGGCGTTGAAGTGGGGATAGCGCTCCAGGGCCGTGGCTGCCGCCTTCAGGGCAAAGACCGTCAGGGTAAGATGCCCCCCCTCCCGGGCCACCGCCTCCTTGTGCCGCTGGCGGAGCCGTTCGAGGCGTGTGATGTCCACGGTATCCTGGCTGGTGACGTGGGGGATCTGGGACCAGGAGAGAGCCATCTGACGGGCCGTGGCGCGCCTGACCGATTTCACGGGCACCCGGGTGACGGGCCCCCACTTGCCGAAATCCGGCAGGGGCGGGGCCGCCCCGGCCGCAGGAACGGGCTGAAGGGCGAGTCCTCCGGAGGCGGCTTCGGCCGCGGGTTCTTCCGCTTCCACCGGCGCCTGCCCGCCGCTCCGGGCGGCATTGCGGACATCATCCGCCGTGACAAGTCCGGCCGGACCCGTTGGCGGCACCTGCGCCAGATCAACCCCCAATTCGCGGGCCAGCCGCCGGGTGGCCGGGGAGGCGGGAACAGGCCCCCGGGAAGGCTTGGCCGCTGCCGGCGCGGCCTCTCCGGCCGGCGCTTTCGCCCCTTCGGAAATCTGTCGGGGGGCGTTGGGTACCTGGGGCGCTTCGGCCGGCGTCTCCGGCGCGGCGGTTTCGGGGGCCGCTTCTCCCTGGGCATCGGCAAAGGTGATCATGACGTCCCCCACCTGAACCAGGTCCCCCGGTTTGACCCGGATTTCCTCAACGGTGCCCGTATAGGGGCTGGGAATTTCCACGGCCGCCTTGTCGGTCTCTACCGCCAGTATGGGGCCCCCCTCGGTCACCCGGTCGCCGGGCGCCACCAGGATCGCGCGGACTTCCCCCTCATGGACTCCCTCGCCCAGGTCGGGCAGTTTGAATTCCCTGGCCATTTATCTATCTCCCCCCTTTTTCGGTTAGTGGCGTAACAGGCTGCGGGCCTCCCGCACGATGCGATCCGTGCTCGGGATATAGGCGTTTTCGATGCTGAAAGGCGGTATGATGGTGTCGAAGCCCGTGACCCGGCGGATGGGCGCTTCCAGGTAGTAAAAGGATTTTTCCACCAGACGTGCCACGATCTCCGCGCCGGGACCGAAGCTGCCCGGCGCTTCGTGGATCACCATGATGTGCCCGGTTTTTTTGGCCGATTCGGCAAAGAGGCTGTCATCCAGGGGCGAGAGGGTGAGAAGATCCACCACCTCGGTCTCGATGCCGTCCTTTTGCTGGAGTTCGTCCGCGGCGGCAAGCGCCAAGCGCACCATGGCGCCGTAGGCGACGAGGGTCAGGTCCGTCCCCTCCCGAACGATCCGGCTCTGGCCGATGGGAAGGACTTCCTCGTCCTCCGGGACCTCCTCCCGGAAGGCCCGGTAGATGGCCTTGCCCTCGTAGAAGATCACCGGATCCGGATCTCGGATGGCGCTCACAAGAAGCGCCCGGGCGTTTCTCGGCCCCGAGGGGATCACCATCTTGAGGCCGGGGGTGTGGGCCCAGTAGGCCTCCCGGCTCTCAGAGTGGTGCTCCAGGGCGCGGACCCCGCCCCCGTAGGGCATGCGGACCACCAGGGGTACCTGAATCCGGCCCCTGGAACGCCATCTGAGGCGCGCGGCATGGTTTTCGATCTGGTGAAAGTTCTGGTAGCTGAATCCCGAGAACTGAATTTCGCAGACCGGCCGAAGTCCATAGGCGGCCATGCCGACGGCCATTCCCACGATGCCCGATTCGGCCAGGGGGGTATCCAGCACCCGGTCAGGACCGAATTTTTCGATCAGGTCGAGGGTCACACGGAATACCCCGCCGTCCACCCCCACATCCTCGCCCAGGAGGATCACCCGATCATCCTTTTCCATCTCCTGGCGAAGGGCGAGGTTCAGGGCCTGAACCATGGTCATCTTAGCCATGGGTCACCTCCTTTCCGCTTTCCAGGGCATCGGCCAGGGCCTGTCGCTGGTCCTGCAACCGGGGCGGCTTGTCGGCATAGAGGTGGTCGAACATGGATAAGGGGTCTCCCAGGGTCTTGATCCGGGCCTCGGCCCGGTCAACGGCCTGCTGGATCTCGTCTGTGACCTCCTTTTCGATCCGTTCGAGGTCCACGTCGGACAGGAGCCCTCTCTGTTTCAGATAGGTCTGGTAGCGTGGCAGGGGATCCTTCTTTTCCCACTGGGCCACCTCCTCGTCGGTCCGGTAGCGCTTGGGATCGTCGGCCGTGGTGTGAAGGGAAAGCCGATAGGTGACGCATTCGATGAGGGTGGGGCCATCGCCTGCCCGGGCCCGTTGCACCGCTTCCCGCGATGCGGCGTAGACGGCCAGGACGTCGTTGCCGTCCACCTGAATCCCTGGGATGCCATAGGCCAGCGCCTTCTGGGCCAGGGTCTGGGACCGGGTCTGCCGGGATCGGGGAATGGAGATGGCCCACTGGTTGTTCTGGCAGACGAAAACCACCGGTGCCGAAAAGACGCCGGCGAAGTTCAGGGCCTCGTGAAAATCGCCCTCCGAGGTGGCGCCGTCTCCGAAGAAGGTCATGGCCACGGTGCTCTTTTTCCGGTAGCGCATGGCCCAGGCGATGCCTACGGCATGAAGCATCTGGGAGCCGACCGGGATGGAGATGGGCATGTCGGGTTGTTCGGGGGGGCCCTCCGCGCCCTCGCCAAAGCCGGCATTGACGAGGATGATGCTCTCCATGGTCCGGCCCCGCCACCTTTCGGCGGCCGTTTCCCTGAAGGCCGGCACCATCCAGTCCGAATCCTCGAGGGCGGCCACGGCTCCCAGCTGAGCCGCTTCCTGCCCCTTGATGGGCGGAAAGGTGCCA
Organism: uncultured Desulfobacterales bacterium; assembly: GCA_964407825.1. Taxonomy (GTDB): domain Bacteria; phylum Desulfobacterota; class Desulfobacteria; order Desulfobacterales; family JAFDDL01; genus CAYOXD01. The sequence goes on from CAYOXD010000032.1 coordinate 19,956, forward strand.
ATGCGTCCCTGACGCTGCAGGTTCAGCAGGCGCTCGTCGAACCGGCGGCCGGAGAGCATGAACCGGTACAGTTTCAGCAGGAGCGCATCGGCCATGTCCGGTTCGAGATCCTTGTCGAGGCGGCCGTTTTCATCCAGGATGGACAGGTAATCGATGGTGTCGGATATCTCAATGGGGCTTCGGGGCATATCGGGGCTCCTTTGGTGCAAGACAGGCGTTTGCGGGGAAAGGGGGAGCGATAACCAAGCTACTTCTGAGATGATATCATTTTCCGGCCCAAATCGAAAGCCGCAAGATTGACCGAAACCTTGCTCTCGGGCATCTTTTGACGGATGGCCGTCTCGAACCGATCCCGGCTCAGGGGCAAGACGCCCGCGGCGGCCAGGGCCCCTACGGCCATAATGTTGCCGAAGATGGGATTGCCCAGGGACACGGCGGCCTCGGTGGTGTCGATGAACCAGGCGGTTCGGGAAAGCTCCTGGATCCAGCCGCGCATTTCCGCTTGAGAGGGATAGCTCTGTTCACCGCAGATGACCCCCATGGAATGGATGGGCCGGGTGTTGCAGATGACCCGGGTTTCGGGGTTGCCATAGGCACTCAGGACCCGGATGGCCTCGGTGGGTTCCAGGGCCACCACCATGTGGGCGCGTCCCCGGGGGATCTGGGGAGAGTAGCTGGACCTGGACGAAATCCTCAGGTGGCTCATGACCGATCCGCCCCGTTGGGAGGCGCCGAAGGTCTCCCCGATGGTGACGAAACATCCGAGCTGGGCCATGACATCGGCCACGATCCGGGAGGCCAGGACATTTCCCTGGCCGCCGACGCCGGTGATGATGAGATTGAAAGGATCAGCCGTCAGGGCCGCGGTTTCACCGTTCATTTACGCGTCCTCCTTTGCCTGTATGGCACCAGACGGGCAGATGGATGCGCAGACTCCGCAGCCGGCGCAGATCACCTCGTCGATCCGGGCGCTGTCGTTCTCCCTGTCCCAGGTGAGACCGGGACACTTGAAAACCCGGGTGCAGAGGCGGTTGCACCCACAGGAGGCCCCGAGGCAGCGTTCGGGATCGATTGACATGCGAAATCCCTTCTTATGCTTTCTCTGGGGGCTGAGGGCGCAGGGCTGGCGCATCACCACCACCTTCACGCCGTCCGTATCCTCCACCTGGGCAAGGAGGGTCTTGCGGGTTTTGGGGATGTCGAAGGGATCGCACAGGCTCACCTTGGCGCCCATGCTTCGGCATATATCCGGGATGTCCAGGGCCGGGGCCGTTCCTCCCATGGCGTCCACGCCGATCCCCGGGTGGGGCTGGAAACCGGTCATGGCGGTCCCGCTGTTATCCAGGATCACCAGGGTGATGTTGGCGCGATGGTGCACGGCGTTGACCAGGGCCGGCATGACCGCATGAAAAAAGGTGGAATCTCCGCACACAGCCATGACGGGCTGATGGAAGCCGAAGGCCGCCAGCTTTCCGAATCCGCTGGCCAGTCCCGCGCCCGAGCCCATGGCGTGGATGGTTTTCAGGGCGTGAAAGCCGGTTCCGGCCGCTGCCAGGGTATAACAGCCGATATCACCGCAGACGAATCCCTCCCGGTCGTCCATGGCCATGGCCTGGTGGATGGACCAGAAGGAGGCCCGGTGGGGGCATCCAGGGCAGAGGGTCAGCGCCCGAACCGGCGCACCGGTCTTGGCGATCTCGGCGGCCCGGGCGGCGTACTCGGGCGCTAGGCCCGGCGGGGTGATCTGGAGGATGCCGGCCATGGCCGCCATGACCCGGTCCGGGTTGAGCTCGTTGGTGGAGGGGACCGCCCCGTCCGCCTTTCCGAAAAAGGCGGTGGGTCCGATCCGATCGATCCGCTCCATGGCAAAGGCCTTGATGGTGTTTTCCATGCAACCCAGGACCTCTTCCACCACCAGGACCTTTTCGGCGGCCGTCAGATGCGATTCCAGCCATCGGGGTGGGAGCGGCCAGGTGGTTCCCAGCTTCAAGAGTCCCACTCGCCCGGAGACTTCCAGCAGTTCGATGGCCTCCCGGCAATAGAGATGACAGGCCGAGCTGGTGATGACGAGCAGCTCTGGCCCTTCGGGTCCGGTATAGGTGTTGAAGGGGGAGGCATCATAGAGCCCTTCGAGCTTTTTCAGCTTTTCCTGCTGGCGGCGATGCATGAAGTCCACGGTGCCGGGAAGGGTGGCGACGGGACCCGCCATATCGCCCAGAAGCGGCCCCTTGAAATCGTAATAGGCCCTGGCGGTGCGCTCGGGCAGCTCGCCCAGGGTGACGTTGCCGCTGGCATGGCTCATGCGCGTGACGCTTCGGATCATCACCACGTTCCGGATACTCTCGGACAGCTCGAAGGCCCATCGGGTCATGTCGAGCGCCTCCTGGAAATCCCCCGGCTCCAGGAGGGGGAATTCCATCATCTGGGCGTAGAGGCGCGATTCGCCCTCGTTGGTGCTGGAAAGGGCTCCCGGGTCCTCGCAGGACACCAGCACCATGCCGCCCCGGGTGCCGTAGAGGGCCAGGTGCAGCAGGAAATCGGCCGCCACGTTCACCCCCACCTGCTTCATGACGCACATGGACCGCAGCCCGGCAAAGGAGGCAGCGGCCGCCACCTCGAGGGCGACCTTCTCGTTGACGGACCATTCCACATAGAGATTCCGCTTCGGCGCGACCCGGGCCAGGGTCTGGGTGATTTCCGAGGAGGGCGTCCCCGGGTATCCAGCCACCACATTCACGCCAGCTTCAAGGGCGCCCCTGGCGATGGCCTCGTTGCCCATCATCAGCACCTGTTGCCCCTTGCGGCCGTTTATTAGCATCGTCATGGCTTCCCCTTAGACTTTTTCCAACCAGGAGGTGACCACCGGGTCCTCAGCGCGAAGGTAGATCAGATCGTCCGGTCGGCCGCTCTTTTCCTTGAGGCGCTCGAGGCAGCCCCGCTTCTTGTTCAGGGCGGCGGCCATTAATTTTGCGAGGGCGCCAGGGGGTGCGTCCTTCACTTCCAGAACCCCCCGAGAGCGGGCGAGGCCCACCAGCTGCTCCCCGAGCGGCGTTCGCACGAGGGTCTGGTTCCATCCCCTGTCCACCTCCCATCCCTCGGGACTCCGGGCCGATCCGACGGAGATGTCGGAAAATTCACCGGTCATGTCATAACAGTACCGGCAGTTTTCGCGGACGCAGGCCTCCACCTCCGAGAGGGGAATGGAGAGCCGTCCGGATTCGGTGGTGACCTCCATGCACTGGTATCGGCTGGGGGGAATATCGATTTTGACAATGGGCTCCGGGCCGATACGGGCCTCCAGGAGCGGCTTGAGCTTTTCCCAGGACAGCGCCCACCCGCAGAAGAGCCCGATGACCAGTCTGAGCTTGCCGACCTTTTCCGCATCAGCCGGGTCCGGCCGGTGCCGCATTTTGGCCAGGGCCAGGGCCTGGCAGGGGGTGGCCACCACCCCGATGCGCCGGGCATCGTCCCGTCCGGCCGCCTCGTTGAATTCCCCCACGGTGGGGGAAACGACGAATTGGGTTTTCGCCCGGGCGGCCACCTCGTCCGGCCGGGACAGGGTGGTGCTTTCGGTGAGGAAGGTCTCTTTTCGCCCCGCCAGCACGGCCGCATCGATGATCCCTTCGGACAGAGCCAGGCGAACGAGAGTCGTCACCGTGCCGCCGTGCTGGGAGGTGGCCCGGATGGCGGGGTCCGCGGCCCGGGTGACGAGAAGCGATTTGACGGCGCCCAGCTCGGGGGTCAGATCCTTGGGGTCGAACTGATCCTTTTGGAGGGCCGACAGATCCGTGGGCGTCCGGGGGCAGTAGGCGTAGCATCGTCCCTGGGTACCGTCGCAGCCATGGACGATGACCGTTTTGTCTCGGTAATGTTCAAAATAGGGGCAGAGGTGAACGCAGGCGCTGCATCCCGTGCAAAGCTCGTTTTGGAGCACCTTGCGTTTGAGATCCTCCTGGCCGCTTCCCAGGTTTTCATGTTGCTCCATCAATCCATACTCTCCGGCAGCCGCAGGTTCCCCATTAGGGAGTAAAAAAGATTAAATTTGCCGCAATTGCCGCTATAAATCAAGCACATTTTCCCCAGGCCAAGGGTCCGCGCAAAATCGGTATCGGTATCGGTATCGGTATCGAAAGCGCGGCGGATGTCCCATAGGCTCAGGGACTAACCGGCAGCTGCCAGCCACTGCTCAAGGCTTGTCGGCATCAGGGCGCAGTCGGCCGTCGTCCGCCACTGACACTGGGCATGGAGTTCGACCCCCTCCTGGATCACCGATACCGGCCGATCCGAGGAGACCACCACCACCAGCAGGTCGGTATGGGCCGCGGTGAATCGCAGCGCGGAATTGTACCGGGCGCCCCGGGAGCGGTCCTCGCCTGGGATGGCGTGGCCGTCCAGAAGGCAGGCGAAGGCGTGCAGCTTCAAATCCTTTCCGATATGAAGCGCACCGTCGACTTTTGAGAGGGACTGGGCCAGCTGCAGACCCCCGATGTTCTGGAGATCGATGGGGGGTTCCAGGTTCTGGCCGGCGAGCTGAATCGGCGGGGCGTTGAGATCGATGACGAGGGTGCAGCCATGCTTGCCGTGCTCGGCGTTATGAACGATGCTGGCGATGATCTTGAAAAGGGCGTTGTCCTGGGAGGCATCCAGGTCCGTTTCCAGCAGGGCCTCCTCCACCTGGAAGAGCTTGGCCTGGTAGGTTTTCGAGTGAAAATTGCCGTCGGCAAAGCTGCAGATTTTGGCGTCGTCCAGGTAAAGGAACCCATGCCCGCCCCTGAAATCCGCGGTGATAGAAAAGGGGGGGAGGCTTTCATGAGCGATGCCAACGATGGTTTTGCCGTTGGAAACCAGCACGCGATCCGCGTTCTCAACAGCGATCAGGAGCTTTCGCACGTGCTTGTGATGGGATAGATGGGGTTGCTCGGTCTCAGGGAAGCGGGCCAGGAAATCGAGGGCCTTGAGACTGCGGGCTTCCACGAATCGCAACCTTCCCCTGGCCCATGCCCCCTCCTCGGCGGTGCGGGAGATGCCCAGGATGGCATCCAGAATCGGGAAGATCCGAAGCTGGGTGTCCCACCCCAGGCGGATATTCATCTCGTCCACGATCAGGTCCCGAACGGCATGCGTGGCGTATTCCTTCAAAAAATTGCCGGAGACCCCCGTATAAAGCTCGGCCTCGTTGGCCATGTCGTGGGAAAAGCGCCAGGCGGCATGCTCCAGCCACCGCCGGGTGGGTCCTATGGAGCACATCTCGGCATGGTGCTCCGTAAACCACATCTGATAGAACACGGATCCCGATTGCCCACCGAAGGAGATCAGCCCCGCCAGGTCCAAATCCCCTACGGCGGCCATGTTGCTGAAGGACTTTTTCTCCGGCGAGGGGGGCGCCGTCCGGCGCCACTCGGGGCTGTCGAGAAAGCGTTCTTTCAGGATCGGCTCGTGGCCCTTCAGCAGGTCCTGGGGGTCGTAGATTTGCACCGGGTCCCGGGGATCGATGGCGTAAATGACAGCCACCCGGCTGGGGCCTGAAAAATGCGACAGGCCGTCACCGACGCCATCCACGGTGTCTTCGATGCACTTGCACACGAAAGGTTTGCGGTCCATTATGCACCCTGTGTACACCATATGCTGCATCCGTGCAATATTGTTGTCATTGCCTTTGCCCCGGGACTCGGGTAAGAGGGCAGTCACCGATGGGACGGCATATGAACCCCAAGCGTATTCAACAGAGGAGACAATTACCGTGAGCACAGAAGCCAACAAAGTCATCTACAGCATGATCCGGGTCAGCAAATTCCATGACAAAAAACCGGTACTGAAGGATATATCCCTTTCCTATTTTTACGGCGCCAAGATCGGCGTGATCGGGCTAAACGGGGCCGGGAAGAGCTCCCTGCTGCGGATCCTGGCAGGGGTGGACCGGGAGTTCAACGGCGAGACCATCCTGTCCGAAGGGTATACCGTCGGCTACCTGGAACAGGAGCCCCTGGTGAACGAGGAAAAGACGGTTCGCCAGGTGGTGGAGGAGGGGGTCCAGCAGATCGTGGATCTGATGAATGAGTTCGAGGCCATCAACGCCAAATTCGCCGAGCCCATGGATGACGATGCCATGAATCGGCTCATCGAGCGCCAGGGGGAGGTCCAGGAAAGACTCGATGCCCTGGATGCCTGGGACCTCGACGCCCGCCTGGAGATGGCCATGGACGCCCTTCGCTGTCCGGCCGGCGATATGTCGGTGAACCTGCTCTCGGGCGGGGAGAAACGCCGGGTGGCCCTGTGCCGGCTGCTGCTCAAGCGGCCCGACATCCTGCTCCTGGACGAGCCCACCAACCATCTGGATGCCGAGAGCGTGGCCTGGCTGGAGCACCACCTGCAGAGCTATCCGGGAACGGTGA